>DAIMFV010000254.1:0-4225 GCA_036724365.1 Acidimicrobiales bacterium
CGCCGGCAAGTCGGCGCTGCTCAAGATCATGGCAGGCAAGGACGACGGCTTCACCGGCGAGGCCCGGCTCACCCCGGGGTTCTCGGTGGGCATGCTCGAACAGGAGCCCCACCTCGACGAATCCAAGAACGTGAAGGGCAACGTCATGGACGGCGTGGCCGAGGTGGCCGGCCTGCTGGAGGCCTACGACGCCTGCCTGGCCAAGTACGCCGACCCCGACGCCGACTACGAGAAGATCGGCGAGGAGCAGGCCCGCCTGGAGGCCGAGATCGCCGCCAAGGGCGCCAACGACCTGGACCGCAAGATCGAGATCGCCATGGACGCCCTGCGCCTGCCCCCGGGCGACGCCGACGTGTCCACGCTGTCTGGTGGTGAGAAGCGTCGGGTGGCGTTGTGCCGCCTGCTGCTGGCGTCGCCCGACCTGTTGGTGCTCGACGAGCCCACCAACCACCTCGACGCCGAGTCGGTGGCCTGGCTGGAGCGCTTCCTGCGCGACTACGCCGGCACCATCGTGGCCATCACCCACGACCGCTACTTCCTCGACAACGTGGCCGGGTGGATCCTGGAGCTGGACCGCGGCCGGGGCATCCCCTTCGAGGGCAACTACTCGGGCTGGCTGGAGCAGAAGTCGGCCCGCCTCGCCCAGGAGGAGAAGCAGGAGTCCAACCGCCAGCGCACCCTCAAGCACGAGCTGGAGTGGGTGCGCATGGCACCCAAGGCCCGCCAGGCCAAGGGCAAGGCCCGCCTGGCTGCCTACGACAAGCTGCTCGAGGCGTCCAAGGCCGCCGAGGGCCGGGCCGCCGAGCTGCAGATCATGATCCCGTCGGGCAACCGCCTGGGCGACCAGGTGATCGAGGTGCAGCACCTGGCCAAGGGCTTCGGCGACAAGCTGCTCATCGAGGACCTCTCGTTCTCGCTGCCCAAGGCGGGCATCGTGGGCATCATCGGCCCCAACGGCGCCGGCAAGACCACCCTGTTCCGGATGCTCACCGGCCAGGAGGAGCCCGACTCGGGTTCCATCACCGTGGGCTCCACCGTGGAGCTGGCCTACGTCGACCAGAGCCGCGACAGCCTCGACGACACCAAGACGGTGTACGAGGAGATCACGGGCGGGCGCGACGACCTGGTGGTCGGTGGGCGGGAGATCCACGGCCGGGCGTACGTGGCCTCGTTCAACTTCACCGGGTCCGACCAGCAGAAGCCGGTGGGGGTGCTGTCGGGCGGCGAGCGCAACCGGGTGCACCTGGCCAAGCTCCTCAAGGAGGGCGGCAACGTGCTGCTCCTCGACGAGCCCACCAACGACCTCGACGTGGACACGCTGCGCGCCCTGGAAGACGCCCTGGAGGCCTACGCCGGCTGCGCGGTGGTCATCTCCCACGACCGCTGGTTCCTGGACCGCATCGCCACCCACATGCTGGCCTTCGAGGGCGACAGCCAGGTGCGGTGGTTCGAGGGCAACTTCAGCGAGTACGAGGCGTTCCGCAAGAAGGAGCTGGGCGCCGAGGCCGACCAGCCCCACCGCATCAAGTACAAGCCCCTCGCCCGCTGAGGCATCGGCCCGTGTCGTCCAACCCGCGCTTCGACGCCGTCTTCCTGGATGCCGGGGGCGTGCTGGTCTCGCCCCTCCCCCACCGCGTGGTCGCCGCCCTCGCCTCGGTGGGCATCCAGGCCGACGCCGCCGACCTGCTGGCCGCCCACTACCGCGGCATGCACGCGGTGGACCGGGCCCGGTCCGATCCCGAGCACTTCGGCGACTACTACCAGGGCTACCTCGGCCACCTCGGCCTGCACCCCGACGACGACGCCGACCTGGTGCGGGCGGCCGGTGAGGTGCTCGACGCCGAGTGGACCGCCGGCGGCCTGTGGGTGGAGCCGGTGCCCGGGGCGGCCGAGGGTCTGGCCGTGCTGGCCGACGCCGGCCTGCCGATCGTGGTGGTGTCCAACGCCGACGGCACCGTGCAGCGCCTGCTCGAGACCAGCGGTCTCATCCAGGTGGGACCGGGACCGGCGGTCGAGGTGCTGGCCATCATCGACTCCGGCGCGGTGGGCGTGGCCAAGCCCGATCCCCGGATCTTCGAGCTCGCACTCGACGTGGTGGGCCTCACGCCGGACCGGGTGGTCCACATCGGCGACGCCTACCACTACGACGTCGGTGGAGCCCGGGCGGCCGGCATCGAGCCGGTGCTGATCGACCCGTTCGACCTCCGTCCCGCGCTCGACTGCCTCCGCCTGGCGTCGCTCGCCGAGGTGGCGAGCATCCTGGGCTGAGCGCACCGCTGGTCCGACGTCCGCCGACCGCGCCGAGACCTGGCCGCGCCGGCCAGGCGGGTGGGGCCCACCGCGGGGACCTTCTCCCCTACCTCCGGGGAGGGATCGGCGCGAGAGTGCGGGCATGATCACGTCTGACGAACGCATCGCCAAGCTCGAAGCCCACATCGACAAGCTCGAGACCGAACAGCGCAAGCTTCGGGAGCGGCTCACCCAGGCCCAGATCGAGCAGTGGCAGGGCCGCATCGAGGACATCGAGGTCCAGTCGCACCTGGCCTCGCTGGAGGCCCAGGACCGCCTGGGCCCGCTGCGAGACGACCTGCGCAACCAGTGGCTCGACGTGAAGACCCAGCTCGGCCACTCCAAGGACACCGCCAGCGACGTGATCGACACGCTGCGCGAGAGCGTGGAGGCGGCCATCAAGGCCCTGCGCGACGCCGTGCTCGACACCCGCAAGGACGCCGCGGACTGACCGGGTCGGGGGCGGTCCGGTCACCGGGCCGCGGACGGGAGCCCGACCCGGTCGCTCGGCCGACCCTGGATCCGTGCTGACCGTCACCCGATGCGGATGGCGACCTCGTTGGCCAGCAGCCGGCCGGCGGGCGTGAGGACCACGCGGTCATCCGCGGTGCGCTCCACCAGACCGACCAGGTCGTGGAGCGCGGCGGCATCGACCTCACCGGCCGGCACGCCGTAGCGGGTGCGGATCGCCAGTTGGCGGCCCTCCGCGCCCCGCTCGTGGGGGTCGAGTTCCTCCGAGCCCGACTCGGGTGACCGGCCGCCCTCGATCGCATCCAGGTAGCGCTCGGGCGTGCGGTGGTTCCAGTAGCGGCGGCCGGCGAGGTGCCCGTGGGCGGCACATCCCACCGCCAGGTACTCGCCGCCGGTCCAGTACAGGAGGTTGTGGCGGCACTCGTGGCCCGGGCGCGCCCAGTTGGAGATCTCGTACCACTCGTAACCGGCGGCACCCAGGGCCTCGGTGACGTGCAGGTACTCGTCGGCCTGGGTGTCGTCGTCGGGGTGGCGGGCCGGGTCGGCGGCCAGCGGGGTGCCGGCCTCCACGGTGAGGGCGTAGGCGCTCACGTGGTCGGGGGCCAGCGCCACCGTGGCGGCCACCGTGGCGACCCACTGCTCGGCGGTCTCGCCGGCTGCGCCGTAGACGAGGTCGACGTTGAGGTCGAGCCCGGCCCGGCGGGCCGCGGCCACGGCGCGCTCGACGTTGGCGGGGTCGTGCTCGCGTCCGAGGGTGGCGAGCACCTCGGGCACCATCGACTGCACGCCGATCGACAGCCGGGTGACGCCGCCGGCGGCGTACCGCTCGGCCAGTTCCACGGTGAGGTCGTCGGGGTTGCACTCCACCGTGACCTCGGCGCCGGGGGCCAGCGGCACCGCCCCGACCACGGCGAGGAGCCCGTCGGGATCGACGAGCGACGGCGTCCCGCCCCCCACGAACACGCTCGTCACCGGCGGCAGGCCGGGCGCGGCATCGGTGATCTGGCGGCGGCAGGCGGCCAGGTAGCGGGCCTCGAGGTGGTGGCGGTCTGTCCAGGTGGCGAACGCGCAGTAGTCGCAGCGGTGGCGACAGAACGGCACGTGGACGTAGACCCCGAACGACACCCGTGCAGGGTACGGCCCCGTGGGATCATCGTGGCCGGCGTGGGCGATTCGACCCGGTTTCGCCCACCCAGCGTGGTGAGAACCGGGCCAACTGGCCAAATTCACCACGGTTCGTGACAAACCGCGCTCCGTGAGGTACGCTGCAGTCGAGCGCGTTGCGTAGTGACGCCCCGTAGCACTGGAGCCAGCATGTCCTCCGAACCCGAGCTCGATCCCGCATCCGCCGACTACGCCCGTGCGGTGGGCGAGCGCCTCCGGGCGATCCGCCGGCAGAAGCGCCTCTCCCTGCAGGACGCCGAGGAGCTGTCCGGCCAGGAGTTCAAGGCCTCGGTGCTCGGTG
>DAIMFV010000254.1:4235-5274 GCA_036724365.1 Acidimicrobiales bacterium
ACCAGGTGCCGGCCGACCAGCTCCTGCCCCGCGACGACGATGACCCCCGCGCCGAGCAGGCGTCGTACCTGGATCTCACCGCCCCGGTGCCCGCTCCGCCCCGCAAGGTGGTGCTCGATCTGTCCCGCCTCGAGGAGATCGGCGGCCCCACCGGCGAGATGCTGCGTCGGTACGTGGCCATGATCCAGCTGCAGCGCCAGGACTTCAACGGCCGGGTGCTCACCATCCGGCGCGACGACCTCCGGGCCATCGCGTGCATCCTCGACACCCCGAGCGAGCGGGCGGGCGAACGCCTGGCCGACCTGGGCATCCTGCTCCAGGGTGCGCCGGTGCTCGACGGCCCGCACTGACCCACACCCACCAGCCGGGCCGGCAGCCCGCTCACCCCACCCGTCGCACCGCCCCCCGTGACCCGCTCGAGCGGATCACCGGGGGCGGCGTCGCGTCAACCCGCCGGTTGCACCAGGCCGGTGCGCATCGCCACCAGGAGGGCGCCGGCCACGATGGCTGCCGTCTCGGCTCGCAGCACCCCGTCACCCAGGGCCACCGGGGGCAGGTCCGCCGCCAGCTCGTCGCGATCCCAGCCACCCTCGGGCCCCACCAGCACCAACGGATGGTGGAGCGACAGCGGGTCGCCACCGGGTTCGGCCCGGCAGGCATCGGGTCGACCGGCGAGGTCGGCGAAGGTCGTCACCGGCTCCACCGTCGGCAGCCAGGCCCGGCGGCTCTGCATGGCCGCCTCCCGCGCCACCCGCTGCCAGCGGTCATGGTGGGCGGCGGCCTTGGCGGGGTCCCACCGCACCACCGACCGGGCCGCCACGAACGGCCGGATCCGGTCCACCCCCAGTTCGGTGAGCTTCTGCACCACCAACTCGGGCTTGTGACCCTTCACCAGGGCGAACCCCACGCCGATCTCGGGGCTTTGACGCGGTGCTAGGTGAAGGGCGCCACTGGGCTCGGGGTGGCTGCCGGCCATCTTGGCGTCGCGCCACCGGCCCCGCCCATCGGCCAGCACCAGCTCGTCACCGTCGCGCACCCG
>DAIMFV010000255.1:0-5230 GCA_036724365.1 Acidimicrobiales bacterium
GAGGAGCCCCCGTGGCCGTGCACACCGAGATCCGCGGCGTCCCCGGGGTGGAGGGCGACGTCCTCACCGTGATCACCCTGGACCGGCCCGAGCGCCGCAACGCGGTGGCCCACCAGACGCTGGCCGATCTGACCGACGCCCTGGAGGCGGCGGCGGCCCGGCCCACCCGGGTGCTGGTGCTCACCGGGGCGGCGGGCCACTTCTGCTCGGGGGCCGACCTCACCGGCGTGGAGGACGCCTCCTTCGCCACGCTGCTCCAGGGGGTGCTCGACCGGCTGCGCGACGTGTCGTTCCCCACCATCGCCGCCATCGAGGGATCGGCCCTGGGGGCCGGCTCCCAGCTCGCGGTGGCGTGCGACCTCCGGGTGGCCACCGCCGACGCCAGCTTCGGGGTGCCGGCCGCCAAGCTCGGCCTGATGGTGAACCACTGGACGGTGCAGCGCATCGCCACCCTCGCCGGCCCCAGCGTGGCCCGGGCCATCCTGCTGGCCGCCGAGGTGGTGCGGGGCGACCAGGCCCTGCGCCTCGGTCTGGTGAACCGCGAGGGCGCCCTGCCGGAGGCGTTGGCGTGGGCCGAGCAGATCGCCCTGCTGGCGCCGCCCACCATCGCCGGTCACAAGCTGATGCTGAACCGGCTCGAGCCGGCACCGGCCCCCGACCCCGAGGGGGCCGCCGCCTTCGAGCGGGCCTGGACCAGCGCCGACTTCGCCGAGGGCATCGACGCCTTCCGCAACCGCCGCACCCCCACCTTCCGCGGCGAGTAGCCCCAACCCCCGCGTTCTGGCGTAACCCAGGACCGGGGGGTGGACCTGAGTTACGCCATTTCGTGGGTGGTGGGGTTCGTGGGGTGGTGTGGTTCCGGACGCAGCTCGGTCAGAAGTTGGCGGGGAGGAGTGACGCCACGTTCTCGAAGAACACGTACAGGCAGACCAGGAACACGGGCAGGCCCACCACGTAGGGGCTCCACGTGAGCAGCCAGCGGTGCCGGCGACGCTTGCCCACCCGCTGGCCGACCAGCCGGGAGATCAGCCAGGTGACCAGCCACACGGCGGCGCAGATCAGCCCCCAGACGATGGCGGGGGTCTTCGACTCGCTGGTGCCGCTGAGGTCGCCGTCGATCTCGGTGCGGTCGTAGGAGCCGCTCTCGCTGGCCAGTTCGGCCGCCTGGTCGCGGGCCTCCTCCTGGCCGGTGATGGGCGGGGCGGGCTGGCCCACCAGCACGCCGGTGACCACGATGCGCTCCCGGAGCGAGTACTTGGGGTGGCAGGCCGTGAGGGTGATGCGGTTGTCGCCCTTGTCCTCCAGCACCTCCACCTGGTTGGGCTTCACGATGTGGACGTGGTCGATCTCGTAGACGAACTCGCCCTGCATGGTCTGCACGATGATCTGGTCGCCGTTGACCAGCTTGTCGACGTTGTGGAAGGGCGCCCCGTAGGTGGTGCGGTGCCCGGCGATGGCGGCGTTGCCGCGCTGCCCGGGCAGCGGGGTCTCCTGGTAGTGGCCAGGCCCGCGCTTGAGCTGGTCGAGCCCGACCCCCTCGACCACCACGGCGTCGACGCCGATCTTGGGGATCTTGATCTGGGCGATCGGGTCGCCGTAGGCCGGCAGCGGCAGGTCGGCCGGCGCCAACACGGCCGGCACCACCGCCACCTGCCCGGGATCGCCCGGGGCCGTGGTGGCGGGGGCGGTGGTGGCCGGCGCGGTGGTGCTGGGCACGGTGGCCAGCACGTCTTCGAACTCGCTGGTGAGCGAGCTCTGGGCCCGGGCGGTGTGGATGTTGGTGCCCCACAGCTGGTACGCCACGAACAGCAGGATCAGCGCGCCGGCGGTGACGAGCACGCGGCCCAGGCCGCCGAGGATCCGTGAGAGCCACATCGGCCGGGGAGGCTACCTGCACGCCTCTCGCCGCAACCATCGCCCCGCGGGCCCCGGTGGCAGGGTTCGTCGGCTCGCCGGGCGCGCCGGTACCCTTTTGAGGCCCATGGAGCCCGTCGTCAGTTTCCGCGAAGCGGTCTGCCTGCTCGGGCGCTTTCCCGCCCTGGCCGGCGTCGATCTCGACGTGGGCGCGGGCGAGATCGTGCTCCTGCAGGGACCCAACGGTGCCGGTAAGACCACCGTGCTGCGAGCCTGCGCGGGCCTGGTGCCGGTGGTCGACGGCTCGGCCACGGTGCTCGGCGTGGACCTGCGGGTGGATCCCCGGCCGGTGCGCCACCGCGTCGGCCTGCTCGGTCACGCCAGCGGGCTCTACGCCGACCTCACCGTGGCCGACAACGTGCGCTTCTGGGCCCGCGCCGGACGGTCCCGGGCCGCCGACGTCGCCGCCGCCATGGCCCGGCTCGGCCTCGACGGGCGCCTCGCCGGCGTGCCGGTGGCCCGCCTGTCGGCCGGACAGCGCCGCCGCGCCTCGCTGGCCGTGCTGGTGGCCCGCCGCCCCGAGCTGTGGCTGCTCGACGAGCCGCACGCCGCGCTGGACCAGCAGGCCCGCGACCTGGTCGACGGGCTGATGGTCGACGCCGTGGCCGCCGGGGCCACCGTGGTGTTCGTGTCCCACGAGCTGGACCGGGCCGCCGCCGTGGCCCACCGCACCGTGTCCCTCGCCGGCGGCATGGCGGGTGGCGTGGGCGGCGGCGCGGGGGCCGCGGCCGATGCCACGTCCACCGAACCTGTCCTGGGGTCGGTGTCGTGAGCCTGTTGCGAGATGCGGGGCTGGTGCTGGAGAAGGATCTCCGCCTCGAGCTGCGCAGCCGGGTGGTGGTGGCCCAGGTGCTGCCCTTCGGCATGTTGGTGCTGGTGCTGTTCGCCTTCGCGCTGGACCCCGACCGGCGGATCCTGGGCGAGGCCACCCCGGGCCTGTTCTGGCTGGCCGTGCTGTTCTCCACGCTGCTCGCCCTGCAGCGGTCGTTCGCGGTCGAGGCGGCCGACGGCGTGCCCGACGCGCTACGCCTGTCGGGCCTCGACCCGGCCGGCATCTTCCTGGGCAAGGTGGCGGGCATCGCGGTCCAGCTGGTGGCCCTGCAGGTGGTGCTGATCGCCGGGGTCACCCTCTTCTACGGCACCACCCCGCACGGCGTCCCCCTGCTGGTGGCCACCTGCCTGACCGCCACCGTGGGGTTGGCCTCGGTGGGGTCGCTGTACGGGATCTTGTCGGCGGGCATGCGGGTGCGAGACACGCTGCTGCCCCTGTTGGTGCTCCCGGTGGTGGCGCCGGTGCTGATCTCGGCCACCCAGGCCTTCGCCGCCGCCTACGGGCAGGCGAGCGGCTCGGGGTGGCGGTGGCTGGGGCTGCTGACCGTTTTCGCACTCCTTTACCTGGTCATCGGGATCGTGGCCTTCGAAAACCTCCTGGAGGAGCCTTGAACCCCCTGTTCCGCATGCACCCAGACGGCACCGCGTCGCGCGGTAGCCGCATCTTCGGGCTGCTCGTGGCGGTGTCGGTGGCGGTGTTCCTCGCCGTGGCCCTGGTGATCTCACCGCCCGACAGCGGCCCCAACGCGTCCGAGAACAGCATGGGCGAGCTGGTGCGGATCATGTACGTGCACGTGCCGGTGGCGGTGGCCTGCTACCTGGCGTTCTTCGTGACCGCGCTGGCCAGCGTGATGTACCTGGTGCGGCGCACCGAGGGCTGGGACCTGTTGGCCGCAGCCTCCGCCGAGGTGGGGGTGGTGTTCACGCTGCTCACCCTGGCCACCGGCTCGGTGTGGGGCCACATCGCCTGGGGCACCTGGTGGGAGTGGGATCCTCGCCTCACCAGCACCCTGCTCATGTTGATCGTCTACATCGGCTACCTGGCGCTGCGCGGCGCGGTGATCGACCCGGTGGTGCGGGCCAAGCGGGCCGCGGTGGTGGGCCTGGTGGCCTTCGCCAACGTGCCGATCGTGCACTACTCGGTCGACTGGTGGCGCGGCATCCACCAGCCGGCCACCATCAGCCGGCTCGACCCCACCATCGACGGGCTGAAGCTCTTCGCCCTCATGTTCGGGATGCTGGTGGCCATCGCCGTCTACGCCTGGCTCATGATCCACCGCTTCCGCCTGGAGTACATGCGGGCCCGGCTTGAGGAGAAGGGCCTCGACGTGGCCCTGGCCGAACGCCGGGCCGAGGCCGGCGCCGGTGCGTTGGCCGCCCCGAAGGGAGCGCAGTGATCACCGCCGTCGTCACCACCCTCGCCAGCCTTGCCACCCTGCTGGCCCAGGAGAACGCCTCGGTGCCCGACGAGATGGGCTACGTGTGGGCCTCCTACGCCCTGGTGGTGGCCGTGCTCGCGGGCTACGCCGTGGTCACGATCCGTCGCGGCCGGGCCGTGGGCAAGCGCCTGCCCCCCGACGAACGGCGGTGGATGTGACCTCCCCCGAGCTTCCCGACGACCGCGACCTCGACGAGGGCGGGCTCGACCTCACGCCACGCGCCGACCGGGCGCCCACCCTTCGCAGCCGCTCGGCGCGACGGTGGGGCGCCATCGCCGTGTTGGTGGCGCTCGGTGCCGTGGTGGTGTTCATCATGGTGCAGGCCCAGGGCGCCAGCCTCTACTACCGCAACGCGGATGAGGCCGTGGCCCAGCGAGACAGCCTGGGCCAGGACCGCTTCCGCCTCCAGGGCGTGGTGGTGGGCCAGCCCGTCGACGACGGCAACGCCAAGGTGTTCGAGGTGGCCTACCGGGGGGTGGCCGTCACCGTCCGCCACACCGGCAAGGAGCCGGCGCTGTTCAAGCCCGGGCTGCCGGTGGTGGCCGAGGGGGCGTGGAACGCGGCGGGCACCGAGTTCGACAGCGACCGCCTGCTGGTGAAGCACACCGAGGACTACAAGAAGGCCGACGAGGGCGACTACGAGGAGAAGAACCCGGACCGCGTCGACGCCGACGCGACCGGCCAGGAAGCCTCGTGAACGCGGCCTTCGGCGCCGGTGGCGTCGTGCTCGGGTTCGTGGGATCGCTCGGGGCCATCATCACCTTGGGCATGGGCCTGCGATCCGGCCGCCCCGAGCTCCTGCGCATGTCGCGGACGTACGCGCTGATGGTGCTCGGCGGCGCGGTGGTGGCCTTCCTCGCCATGGAACGGGCGCTCATCCCGCGTGACTTCAGCGTCCGCTTCGTGGCCGAGCACGGCTCGTCGGCCACGCCTGCGCTCTACAACTTCGCCACCCTGTGGTCGGCCCTCGAGGGATCGATCCTGCTGTGGTCGCTGGGGCTGGCCGGCTACACGGTGGCGGTCGTCACCAAGTTCCGGACCCGTCG
>DAIMFV010000256.1:0-1907 GCA_036724365.1 Acidimicrobiales bacterium
CGAAGGTGAGGTCTCGGAGGTAGTCGGCGTCGGTGTCGAACCCCTCGGGCAGCCGGAACGCGGGCAGGCGGGCGTCGCCGAACTCGATCTCCACGTCGCAGCGCTCGGCCACCCACAGCGTGTTGTCGCACGCCACCTCCACCTCGCGGAACAGCTGGCGCATCTCGCGGGCGCTCTTCAGGTAGTGGTCGTCGCCGTGGAACTTGAACCGGTCGGGATCGCTCATGAGCGAGCCGGTCTGGACGCACAACAGGGCGTCGTGGGCCACCGCGTCCTCGCGGTGGGTGTAGTGGCTGTCGTTGGTGGCGAGCAGCGGGGCGCCGATCCGCTTGGCGATGTCGAACAGCATCGGGTTGGTGCGGTGCTGCTCGGGGATGCCGTGGTCCTGGATCTCCACGAACAGGTTGTCCCGCCCGAAGATGTCCTGGAGGCGCCCGGCCGCCTTCAGGGCCGCTTCCTCGTCGCCCCGCATGAGGTGCTGGAGGACGTGGCCTCCCAGACAGCCCGTGGTGGCGATGATGCCCTCGCTGTGCTGGTCGAGCAGGTCCCAGTCGACGCGGGGCTTGTAGTAGTAGCCCTCCATGAACGCCCGGCTGGAGAGCTGGATGAGGTTGCGGTACCCGGTGGCGTTCTCGGCCAGGGTGGTCAGGTGGTAGTAGAGCTTCTTGCCACCGTCGGCATCGCCACCCGAGTCGTCGACCTTGCCGCGGCGGCTGGGCCGCTCCAGGCGGGAGTCGTAGGCCATGTACAGCTCGCTGCCCAGGATGGGCTTGATGCCCTGGCTGCGGGCCGCCTTGTAGAACGGCAAGATCCCGTACATGTTGCCGTGATCGGTGATGCCGATGGCGGGCTGGCCGTCGGCCGCGGCGGCAGCCACCACCTCGTCGACACGGGCGGCACCGTCGAGCATCGAGTACTCGGTGTGCACGTGGAGGTGGGTGAACGAGTCGCCCACGGGCGGTCCTTCCGACGCAGCGAGGTGGATTCCCACAGGTCATCCACAGCAGTTGTCCACCATCTGTGGATGAACTACACGGCTGTGTTTTCGACCGTACCACCGCCGCCCCGCCGGCGTCCCGCCGGCAGGATCAGATCACCGGCATCAGCAGACCACGGACCCGGTCGGATCACGGTTCAGATCACGGGTCGGGGGCCACGACGGTGGTGAGGTACGGACCGGTGCCCTCCCCCACCGACACGTAGCCCCCGGCGTCGGGCAGCAGGCCCACCGACTCGCCCTGCAGCTCCATCGGTGGCAGGGCCCGGCACCGCACGGCCGGGTCGGCCAGGGACTCGGGCCAGGTCCGGTCCTCGGGCACCGCCGCCACGAACACCGAGCCGTACGTGCGCAGCACCACGGTGGAGCCGTCGGCGGACAGGTCGGCCGCCGTGAGCACGCTCGTGGTGCCGTCGCCCACCGGGAACTCGCCCACCGCCTCGGCCAGCGACACCGGGCGCAGCCGGCCGGCCCCGTCCGGCGCCACCCGGTAGGCCCGGCTCCGGCCCGGCTCCTTGGTGAGCAGCACCACCGCCCCATCGGGTTCGGCCACCACCGCTTCCACGTCGTGGGGGCCATCGGGGTAGGTCACCGTGACCGCCTCGGCCGCCACCGCAGTGGCTTCCGGCGCCGGCACCGGCACGCGGTAGAGCGTCACGGTGGGGCGGACCCCGAGGTTGTCGCCCGTGTCCGCCAGCCACAGCACCGGCTCTGCGGAACCCGGGCCGATGGCCACGTCCTCCCAGTCGACGTTCTCGGCACCGGTGACCGTGACCGTCTGCACCGCCAGCGTCCCGCCTTCCGCCGGCCGCAGCCCGAACACCCGGGCCGAATCGCCGGAGTCGTTCACCACCCAGGCCACCCCGTCGGCGGAGACGGCGACCCCCGACACCTCCACCAGACCGGGGTC
>DAIMFV010000256.1:1917-5221 GCA_036724365.1 Acidimicrobiales bacterium
TTTTTTTTAATGATACGGCGACCACCGAGATCTACACCAGACCGGGGTCGGTCACCGGAGCGGACACCGAGGCCAGCACCAGGGTCCCCCCGCAGGCGGCGGCGTGCAGATCGGCGCCCCGGCCCACGACCGGCACTGCCTGCTCGCCCGGCGGGACCGACGAACCGGTCGACGTCTCACCGGACCGCTCCGATGCCTCGGCCACGGTCGACGTGGCAACCCGCACCGCGCCGTCGGCGCCGGGACCGGACCGGTCGCGCCAGACCAGCAAGGCCACCGCCAGCAGGCCGGCGACCAGGACGGTCAGGCCTGCGGCCACCCCGAACCAGGCCGCCACCGACCGGAGTCGCCGGAGGCCCACGGCGATCGGATCAGAGGTAGGTGCCGGGCCGGCTCTCGCCGGGCGGCGGGCCACCGGCGGGGCCGCCCTCGGCCATGCCCGGGAGCTGCCTGCGCATGTCCTCGAGCTGGTGGCGGGCCGCCATCTGCTGCGCGAACAGCGTGGCCTGGATGCCGTGGAACAGGCCCTCGAGCCAACCGACCAGCTGGGCCTGCACCACTCGGAGCTCGGCTTCGCTCGGGGTGGCGGCGTTGCCGAAGGGCAGCGCCACCCGCTCCAGCTCCTCGCGCAGGTCGGGCGACATGGCCGAGCCCAACTCCTTCACCGACGTCTCGTAGATCTCCCGGAGGCGGTCGCGGGCCGGAGCGTCGAGCTCGGCGCCGCGCACCTCTTCCAGGAGCTGCTTGATCATCGACCCGATGCGCATCACCTTGGCCGGTTCCTCGACCGCCTCCCGACGGTCGTCGTCGGCCGGTGCGGCCTCGCCGTCTGCGCCGGGCACCTCGACCAGCTCCCCGCGTGCCACCTCGACCCGGGCGGGGTCCGGGTCGGCGGCGTGGGGGTGGGTCCCGGTACCGGGCTGGGGGGCCGTGGGGGCGTCGGTCATCGGTTCACTCCAACCAGTAGCGGAACCAGCATCTCGGCGGCGGTCAGCGAGCCGTGGCGACCGAGCAGTTCGTACGGACCGGTGTCGGCCTCGTCGATGTAGGACACCGCCTCGCGGGCCACCAGCGCCACGTCGCCGAGGCGGCTGCGGGCCGCGTCGGTGACCCGCGGCCCCCACCAGCCTTCGTCGATCGTCTCGTCGCGCGTGCGAACCCAGCCCGTGTCGCCGTGGTGGGCCTCGACCGTCTCGGCCAGTGCGGGCACCCGGCCGGGCCGGGCGTGCAGCCACCGGAACCGCCCCTCGCCCGACTGGAACGACACGTGCGACAGCACCTCGGGGTGCAGCGCCAGCACGTTGTCGCCCACGTCGACCTGTCCGTGGTCGGCCGTGATCACCAGGGCGGCGTCGGGGGGGAGGAAGGCCAAGATGTCGGCCACCATGCGGTCGGCGTAGGCCACCTCGGCGTCGAAGTGCTCACGCAGGCCGTACTCGTGGGACACCTTGTCGATGCCGTCGTAGTAGGCGTAGACGAAGGGCTCGCCGTCCTGGAGGGCCTTGCGCAGCTCCAGGAGCAGGACGGCGTTGGTGCGGTAGCCCCGGAAGCGCACGTCGCACAGGTGGGCCCCGCTGAACCCCGACGTGGCGAACTCGGCCTTGGTCACGATCCGGGGCCGCTGGGCGAGGAACGACGGATGCGGCTGGAACTGGGCGGGGCTCAGGCGCTTGCGGGCATCGCCCAACTGGGGCGTGGTCCACCGCAGCACGTTCAACACGTCGTGATCCACCGCCACCCGGTACCCCACGACCCCGTGGACCCCGGGAGTGAGCCCGGTGGCGATCGACGTGAGCGCGGTGGCCGTGGTGGACGGCGACACGCTGGTGATCGGCCCGCCGACGAGCGCGCTCAGCGTGGGGGCGAGGTGGCGTCGCTCCTGGAGCTGCTCCCAGCCCAGGCCGTCGAGCACGAACAGGACCACCTGACCGGCGTCGAGCGCAGCCTCGGGCATCCACGACCCCAGCTCGGACCCGGACTCCACCGCACCGTCGAGCAGGGCGGGGACGATGTTGGAGATGCAGCCCCCGGCGTAGTCCGGGAGGACGGGCTTGTCCACGAGGTTCCTTTCGAACCGATCCGCCGCCAACCTACCGCCGGGCCCCGTTGCCCACCATGTCGACCCCGTAGACTCCCGCCGGTGAAGGTGTCCACCCGGGGTGACTACGCGTGTCGGGCCCTGCTGTCACTGGTGCTCCACGGCGACGGTCGGCCCACCTCGGTCCGCGACATCGCCGACCGCACCTCGCTCCCCCAGCCGTACCTCGAGCAGATCCTGCTCGCCCTCAAAGGGGCCGGCATCGTGCGCTCCAAGCGGGGCGTGGGCGGCGGCTACGTGCTGGCCCGCCCGCCGGAGGAGATCACCCTCGCCGCCATCGTGAGCGCGGTCGACGGCCCGATCGCAGTGGGTGACTTCGGCGAACCCCACCAGAACGGCGCGTGCGACCACGAAGGCCAGTGCGTGCTCCTCGCCGTGTGGGCCGACGTGGGCGAGCACATGCGCCGGATGCTCGAGGCGCGCACCCTGGCCGACATCGCCGCCATCACCCGCGGCGAGGCCCCCTGGCCCGAACCCGTCACCTGAAGCCGACCAGGGTCGCGGTCAGTCTGACGATCAGGAGAGCGTGTCGAGCACGGTCTGCAGGTCGGGCGGCAACGGCGCATCGAAGCTGACCCGCTCGCCCGTGGTGGGGTGGTCGAAGCCGAGGTGCTCGGCGTGCAGGAACGGACGGTGCAGGTCGATGGACTCCCGCACCCCCTGGTAGCGGTCGTCGCCCACCACCCGGTGGCCGATGGCCGCCAGGTGGACCCGGATCTGGTGGGTGCGGCCGGTCTCCAGGCGACAGACGACCAGCGCGGTCTCGGTCGGGGTGGTGAACGTCCGCTCCACCTCGTAGCGGGTACGGGCCCCCTTGCCGGACGCCACCACCGCCATGCGGGTGGGGTGGCGGGGCGACCGGCCGATGGGGGCGTCGATCAGGCCCCGGGGAGAGTCGGGGTGGCCCCACACCAGGGCCCGGTAGCGCCGATCCACCGTGCGGGCCGTCAGCTGACCCACCAGGGCGTCGTAGGCGTCCTGGTGCGGGCCACCACGAGCAGCCCCGAGGTCCCCCGGTCCAGCCGGTGCACGATGCCCGGACGGGCCGGATCGCCCACCTGGGCCAGCTCGGGGTAGCGGGCGAGCAGCCCGGCCACCAGCGTGCCGCCGTCGTGGCCGGCGCCGGGGTGCACGACCAGGTCGGCCGGTTTATCGACCACCACCACCTGATCGTCCTCGAACACAACCGGCACCTCGACGCCGGGA
>DAIMFV010000257.1:0-5159 GCA_036724365.1 Acidimicrobiales bacterium
GTCGGCGAGGAATCTACGAAGATTCGTCGCGTCGTTATGTCAACAGGCGACGAATCGGTGCAGATTCCTCGCCGACGTGTCGCCGCGGGAGTCATCGACCGGTCCACGCCTCCACCCGGTCGGCCAGGACGGGGAGGCTGACGGTCGCCGCGCCCAGCACCACGTCGTGGAACCCGGGCAGCGAGAACCGGTCGCCCAGGCGCACCTCGGCCGCCGCCCGGAGGCGCAGGATCTCGCGCTGGCCCACCTTGTAGGCGAGCGCCTGACCAGCATGCCGATGTAGCGGTCGACCTCGGTCTCGATCTCGTCGCGCCCCACGGGGGCGTGGGCGACCATGAAGTCGATCGCCTCCTGACGGCTCCATCCGAGGGCGTGCAGGCCCGTGTCGACCACCAGCCGGCACGCCCGCCACGCGTCGCTGGCCAACATGCCGAGCCGATCGAGGTCAGTCTCGTAGAGCCCCATCTCCTCGGCCAGCCGCTCGGTGTAGAGCGCCCACCCCTCCACGAAGGCGGTGTGGCCCCACGACAGCCGTCGGAACGCCGGCAGTCCGGTGCGCTCGGCGGCGATGGCCAACTGCAGGTGGTGGCCGGGGATGGCCTCGTGGAAGGCGATGGACGCCGTCTCGGCCCGGCCCTTGCTGGTGGGGTCGTGCAGGTTCACGTGGTACTCGCCGGGCCGGCTGCCGTCGGGGGCCGGGGGCGTGTAGTAGGCGGCGGGGGCGTCGGCGGCCAGGTACTCGGGCACGGGGGTGAGCTCGCACGGCGCCTGGGGCAGGATGCCGAACCAGTCGCCCATGGCCGCGGTGGCGTCGGCGAGGCACTGGCGGGCGTGGGCCAGGATCTCCTCGCCGTCTCGGTAGCGGAGGTCGGGGTCCTCCAGCAGCCGGTGGAAGATCTCGGCCAGGTCCTCGGTGCCGAAGGCCCGCCGACCGATCTCCCGGTACCGCGCCGGGAGCACCTCGGTGACCTCCTCCAGCCCGATCCGGTGCAGCTCCTCGGCGGTGAGGTCGAGGCCGGTGTGGATCCGGATGAGGGTGCGGTAGAGCTCGGGGCCGTCCGGGATCCACTGCAGCCCGGCCCGGTCGTCGGGGCGGGCCACGGGGAGCAGGTCGTCGGCCAGCACGGCCCGGTAGCGGGCGAACGCCGGGCGCAGCACGGTGCCCACCGCGTCGGTCATGGCTGCCCGCCACGCCACCTCCCCGTCCCACCCGTCCTGGTGGGTGGGCGCGGCGATGGTGGCGAACGGGTCGGTGTCGAGCGGCGAGGCCAGGTAGCCGTCGAGCTGGTTGAGCGAGCGCTCGACGTTGATGCGGGCCGGGGTGCGACCCCGGTCCAGCCCGGCCCGGAACCGGGTGGTGGCCTGGTCGAGCATGGTGGCCAGGGCGCCGATGCGGGTGAGGGCGGCCGGCGCCAGCTCGGCGCTGGGCACCGCCAGTTGTCCGGCCATGGTGAGCAGGTCGGCGTGCACGCCCTGCATCTGGTCGGACATGAGCTCCACCAGACGGGCGTCGAGCGCCACGATCGACTCCTCCAGCTCACCCACCAACAGGTCGAGCGTGGTGCGGTCGGCGTCTTGCAGATGAGCCGGGTCCAGGGCCCGGGCCTCGTGCAGGAACGCCACGAGGTGGGCGCGTTGGTCGGCCTCGGCCGCTTCGGACAGGTCGTCGGCCCGGTCGTCGAAGCGGTGGTCGCCGAGGAAGGTGGCGAAGAGGGGGCTGGTGGTGAGCCGGTGCTCCCAGTAGCGCTCGGCCAGGTCGCCGAGGCGATCCGATGCCGTCACCGATGCCGTCACCGGCGCACGCCGCGCAGGCCCGACCAGGCCAGTTGGGCCACCTGGGCGGCGAAGGCGTCGGCTCCCGTGCCCGGGCCCAGGCCCAGGCCCAGCCAGTGGCGGCTGGTGGATTCGGCCAGGCCGACCACGCCGAAGGCCAGGACCTGGCGCTCGTCGGCGCTCAGCCCCTCGACCTCGATGAAGCCGGCCACGCGGTCGGCCACGGCCGACTCCAGCTTCTCGATGGCGGTGGCCAGGACGGGGTCGGCCCGGTTGTGCTCGGCGAAGAGCACCCGGAACGCCGGTCCCTCCCGGGTGGCCCAGCGGAAGTAGGCGTGGAAGCCCGCCTCCACCTGTTGGCGGGGCCCGTCGGCGTCGGCCACGCCCTCCACGATGGCCCGCTCCAGGCGGGTGCCCAGCTCGTCGACCAGCTCGCGGTACAACGCTTCCTTGGAGGTGAAGTGCTGGTACAGCACCGGCTTGGTGACGCCCGCGGCTTCGGCCACCTCGTTCATGGAGGTGCCGTAGAAGCCCTTGTCGGCGAAGACCTGCAGCGCCACCTCGAGGAGCTGGCGACGGCGCTCGGCGGCCGGGAGGCGGGTGGTGGCGGGGCGGTCGGTGGTGTCAGCCATGGGTGCGGAAACGGGGTCGAGAGGGGCCGAATCTAGGCGTCGCACCGTGTCGTACCCGGTTTTGGCGCCGGATGCGACACGGTGCGGCCAGACGACTCAGTGCTGGTGGCGGATCACCGAGCGGGCCACGGTGCCGGCCTGCATGTCGGCGAAGGCCTCGTTGACCTGGTCGACGGTGATCTCCTTGGAGATCAGCTCCTCCAGCTTGAGCTCGCCCTTCTTCCAGAGGTCGAGCAGCTTGGGCACGTCGCGGTGCACGTCGGCGGAGCCGTACCAGCAGCCCTTGATGGTCTTGGCCAGGTAGAGCCAGGTGAAGGCGGCGTTCAGGTTGACCATCACGTCCAGGCGGGGGACGCCCACCAGGATCACCTGGCCACCGGCGCGGGCGCTGTTGATGGCCTGCTCGATGGTGGGGCCGAGGCCGATCACCTCGAAGGCCACGTCGACGCCGCGCCCGCCGTTGGCGGCCATGGTGGCGCCCACCGGGTCGACGCCCTCCTCCACCAGCACGGTGTGGGTGGCGCCGAACTCGCGGGCCATCTCCAGCTTCGACTCGAAGCGGTCGACGGCGATGATGGTGGTGGCGCCGGCGATGCGGGCCCCCTGGATCACGTTGAGGCCCACGCCGCCGCACCCGATCACGGCCACCGAGTCGCCGGCGGCGATGTCGGCGGTGTTCAGGGCGGCTCCCACGCCGGTGAGCACGCCACAGCCGATGAGCGACGCCACGTCGAGGGGCACGTCGTCGGGGATCTTCACCAGGGAGATCTCGGGCACGATGGCGTAGGGCCCGTAGGTGCCGAGGCACGCCATCTGGTGGAGCGGGGCGCCCTGGCTGGTGAGGCGGGTGGTGGCGTCGAGCAGGCCGCCGGCGGCCTGGGCGGCCGACTTCTCGCAGAGGAAGGGCTGGCCGTGGGTGCACGTGTAGCACTCGCCGCAGGCCGGCACGAACGAGAGCACGACGTGGTCGCCGACCGCCACCTTGGTGACGCCCTCGCCCACCTCTTCCACGATGCCGGCGCCCTCGTGGCCGAGCACGATGGGGGTGGGCAGCGGGATGGTGCCGTTCTGGACCGACAGGTCGGAGTGGCAGACGCCCGAGGCCACCACCTTGATCCGGACCTCACCGGGCCCGGGTGGGGCGATCTCGATGTCGTCGCGGGTCTCGATGGGCGTGTCGAACGCGGGCAGGACGGCGGCCTTCATGGCGGTTCCCCTTGGTGGTGTGGTGCTGCGTGTGGTGCTGCGTGTGCGTGGTGCGGGCGGACCCCCGGGAAGACCCTGGGCCAGCCCGCGCCCGGACCCTATCTTGACCCACCGGTCAAGTTCTCGCGCTACCGTTCCGCGCCACCCCCGCCCTGCCCTGTCGTGCCCCACCTCGTCCTGGAGGAACCGTGCCCACCGAACCCGTCGAACCGGTCGACCCGGTCGAAACCGCCGAACCGGTCGATCCGGCCATCGCCGCCCTGCTGCGCGTCATCAACGGGGGCACTGGTCCCCAGATGCAGGACATGGAGCCGGACGAGGCCCGGGCGTTCTTCAAGCAGATGGTCGCCGTCGACGGCGAGCCGACCCCGGTCCGCAGCGTCACCGACCGCACCGTGCCCGGGCCGGCGGGTGACATCGGGGGGCGGGTGGTGGTGCCCGAGGCCGACCGCCACGACGGCGTGCTGGTGTGGCTCCACGGCGGGGGCTGGGTGATCGGCGACCTCGACACCTCGGAGTCGGTCGCCCGCCGCCTGGCCGCCCTCGCCGGGTGCGTGGTGGTGTCGGTCGACTACCGGCTGGCCCCCGAGGCCAAGGCCCCCCACCCGTTCGAGGATGCGTGGGCGGCCACCGGGTGGGTCGCCGACCACCTCGAGGAGCTCGGCCTGCCCGCCGACGCCCGGGTGGCGGTGGGCGGCGACAGCGCCGGCGGCAACCTGGCCGCCCTGGTGGCGGTGCGGGCCGCCGAATCGGGGGGTCCGGTGCTGGCGCTCCAGCTCCTCGTGTACCCCGGTGTCGACCTCACCGGGGGACACCCGTCCATGGACGAGAACGGCGAGGGGTACTTCCTCACGCGCGAGCAGATGGAGTGGTTCGGTGCCCACTACGTGCCCGATGGCGCCGACCTGGCCGACCCCTCGCTGTCACCGCTCTTCGTGCCGGTCGAGACCCTGGCCGGCGTCGCCCCGGCGCACGTGATCGTGGCCGGCTACGACCCGCTGCGCGACGAGGGCCGGGCCTACGCCGAGAAGCTGATGGTCGCCGGCGTCTACACCGAGCTGGCCGAGTACCCCTCCATGATCCACGGCTTCTTCCAGATGGCCGCCATCACGCCGGTGGCCGTCGAGGCCGCCGAGCGGGCCGCCACCGCCCTCCGTCGGGCCTTCCAGGCCGCCTGATCCACCTGGCCCGATCGGCCGTCTCGGCCCACCGGGGCCACCGTGACCGTCAGTGCAGGGGACGGCCGTGTTCGCGGTCGTCTCGGATGGCGGCCTTGATGCCGTAGCCGAACACGATCGCCGGGGCCAGCACCAGCGAGCCCACCACCAGTGAGCCGATGATCACCGTGACCATCCAGTCGCGCAGCTCGGTGAACAGGCCCACGAAGAACAGCACCACCGACAACAGGAAGAGGCTGTAGCCCACCCGCTTGCCCGACTGCACGAGCGCGGCGATCCGGGCCCGCTTGGCGAGTACGGGATCGGTGGAGGGGGCGGGAGAGCTGGCGTTCGCAGCCGCGTCGGTCATCGCGCCCGAGGCTACCGACCC
>DAIMFV010000258.1:0-948 GCA_036724365.1 Acidimicrobiales bacterium
TACGACGCGATCCTGATCAAGGAGAACCACATCGCGCTGGCGGGAGGGGGGCTGTGCGCCGCGCCCGGGGGTTCGGCCCCCACCGCCACGCTTGCCCTGGCCCCGCTGCTCTCGGCGGGCCTGGTGGAGCCCACCGGCATCGTGGTCGACGCGGCCAGCGGCGTGTCGGGTGCGGGTCGGCCCCCCAAGCCCACCACCACGTTCTGCGCCGTCGACGAGGACTTCACCGCCTACGGCGTGCTGGACCACCGGCACACGCCCGAGATCGAACAGAACCTCACCCACGCGGCCGGTGTCGACGTGCAGGTCCTGTTCACGCCGCACCTGGCGCCCATGAACCGGGGCATCCTGGCCACCTGCTACGCCCGACCCACCGGCTCCACCACGACCGAGGCCCTGCGCGAGGAGCTGCACCGGGCCTACGACCCCGAGCCGTTCGTGGTGGTGCGCCACGACCCGCCCTCCACCAAGGCCACCCTCGGCTCCAACGCCGTGCACGTCACCGCGTACGCCGACGAACGCACCGGGTGGGTGGTGGCGCTGGCCGCGCTCGACAACCTCACCAAGGGGGCGTCGGGTGGGGCGATCCAGGCCGCCAACGTGGCGCTCGGACTCCCCGAGCAAGCCGGCCTGCCCACCGTGGGCCTCTACCCCTAGTGCCGTGCCGGCATACTTCGCAGGTTCGGTGGCCCACTTGCTGTCGCCGCCACCCAGGTCCCCTGGACCGCCTTCGGCGGACGTTGCCTGGTGCCGTCGGCCAGGTCCTCGCTTCGCTGCGGCGGCCCGACAGCGTTTGCCCAGTGGCTCGCAAGCTCGCAACAGCGCAAACGGTTCCTGACGACGCCCTTGCTCGACCCCACCGGCCCTAACCGCCGGGCCCCCGACCCCGCCTCACCGACCCCCGAGAGCTCCCGAGGAGACCCCCATGAGCGTGACCGCTGCCGCCGG
>DAIMFV010000258.1:958-5144 GCA_036724365.1 Acidimicrobiales bacterium
AGCGAGCCCGAACGACAGGAGCGTGACCGCCCCCAAGGGCTTCGTGGCGGCCGGCGTGGCCGCCGGCATCAAGGCGTCGGGCGATCCCGCCCTGTCGCTGGTGGCCACCGCCGACGGCGCCCCGGTGGCCGCCACCGCCGTCTTCACCGACAACAAGATGACCGCCGCGCCGGTGCTGGTGTCCGAGAGCCACCTCCGGACCACGCTCGGCCGGGCCGCGGCGGTGGTCCTCAACTCCGGCAACGCCAACGCGGCCACCGGGGCGCGCGGCATCGCCGATGCCGAGGCCATGTGCGCCACGGTGGCGGCCGGGCTGGGTTGCGCGCCCACCGAGGTGCTCGTGTGCTCCACCGGGCTCATCGGCATCCCGCTGCCGGTCGACACGATCCTGGCCGGCGTGCCGGACCTGGTGGCGGCCCGGTCGGCCGACGGGGGAGCGGCGGCGGCCGAGGCCATCCGCACCACCGACACCCACCGCAAGGAGACGGTGGTGCCGGTCGGCACCACCGGCGCCGTGGTGGGGGGCATGGCCAAGGGGGCAGCGATGCTGGCCCCCAACATGGCCACCATGCTGGCGGTGCTCACCACCGACGCCGCCGCCGAGGCCCACGAACTCCGCCAGGTGCTGCGGGCCGCCGTGTCCACCAGCTTCAACATCTTGATGACCGATGCCTGCCGGTCCACCAACGACACCGTGATCCTGCTCGCCAGCGGTGCCGCCGGCCGGGTTCCGGTGGACGATCTAGCGACCGCGGTCGGCGCCGCGTGTGCCGCCCTCGCCACCCTGATGGCGGGTGATGCGGAGGGGGCCACCAAGGTCGTGAAGCTCACGGTCACCGGGGCGGCGTCCGACGCCGACGCCGAGTCCGGCGCTCGTCAGATCGCCCGCAGCGCGCTGTGCAAGTGCTCGTGGTTCGGCCAGGACCCCTACTGGGGCCGGTTGGCGAGCGAGCTGGGCAGCGCCGGCATCGACTTCTCCGCCGATTCGGTGTCGGTGGCGTACGGCGGGGTCACCGTGGCCGCCGGGGGGGTGACCATCGAGCACGACACGGCGGCGGTCGCGGCCCACATGGCGCAGCGCCACCTCGACATCGTGTGCGACCTCGGGCTGGGGTCGGGAACGTTCACCGTGCTCACCAACGACCTCACCCACGAGTACATCGACGAGAACACCGGCGGAAGCTGAGCCCGGGCGGCGTCGACCGGCCGGGGTCGTCAGCCGGTGTAGCGGGGTGTGACCCGGGCGGGTCGGGCCGCCGGCGCGGGTGGGACGGGTCCACCTGGCTGCGGACGGGTCGTGGCGGTGGGGTTGGTCGTGTCGGGGCTGGTCGTGTCGGGGCTGGTCGGCGGCGGTTCGGTGGTGGAGGTGGATCCGGGCCGGGTGGTCGGGGTCGGTCCGGTGGTGACGGTGGTGGTGCTGGCCTCCGGCCGGGTGGGCGGCGGCCCCGTCGGGGTGGGCGGCTCGGCGCCGGGGCCGACGCGCAGGAGGTAGCCCCCGGCCGCTTCCACGGTGGCCGTGATGATCCGGCCGCCGGTGACCGGGTGCTCCACGACGTCGGTCAGGCCCTCGTGGCCCACGCGGTGGTCGCGGTCGTCCGCCGTCGGTGTCCACACCACCAGGCGGCCACCGGCCGACGGGGCCGTCGCCCGCACCTCCAACTCGCCCGTGTCGGGATCGCTGCGCACGGCGTCGAGCCGTCCGGGGGCCGCCCGGGGGTACCCGCGCCCGACGATGTCGAGGAAGGCGTCGGTGGGGCCCAGGTCGGTGTTGTCGGGACAGCCGAGCTGGTTGAGGTGCGTCGACGGGTCGGTGGGGGGCGCCACCACGCCGTCGGTCCAGTGCACGGCGTGGGGATCGCCGCACGACTGGCGCCACTGCCACCACGCGCCGCCCCACCGGTGGTCGTCTTCGTCCGCGGCGTAGCGCCGGGCCTTGGCCAGGGTCTCGGGTCGGGTGTCCCAGAACCCGTACTCGCCGCCCCAGTTGGGTACGCCGAGTCCGAGCGTGATGGTCTCGATCGCGTCGTTCATGGCTTCCAGGGTGATCTGGGAGGTGATGGACTCCATGTAGTTGTGCACGGAGGCCGAGATGTTGGCGGTGTCACCGTCGAGCGCGGCGGGGCTGGGGATGACGAGGCCCCGCGACTGGTCACCCGCCGGGATGGCGGGCTCCACGAACACCACGTGGTCGAACGGCGCATCGGACTCGGCGGCCCGGATCGCCCGGATGGCGTCGGCCAGCAGGTCGTCGTAGATCGGCTGCAGGTCGGCCGACGGCCTGGAGACCTCGGGTTCGTTCAGGATGTCGTAGCCGGCCACCTCGGGTCGGCCGGCGAAGCGAGCCGCCACCGCGGCCCACGCGGCCACGAACCGGCCCCGGATCCCGTCGACGTCGTCGTAGAAGTTGTTCCACGCCCGCTCCACGGCCGGTGAGCTGTTCCGGTCGGGCCCTCGCAGGCAGGTGGACAGGCCGTCGGTGAGGGTGGCCCACGCCGGCGCGCCGTCCCAGCCCTTGGCGGGAGCAGTGCCGGGCGGACACGACGCCGGATCGGTGGTGGCGATCGCGGCCGAGTACGCGTCCTGGTGCATGTCGATCACGGTGTAGATGCCGCGTCGGGCGGCGGCCTCGACCGCAGCATCGACCTGATCGAGGTAGGCGTGGTCGATGGTGCCGCGGGTGGGCTCGACGCGCGACCAGGTGATCAGGAGTCGGACCACCGAGAAGCCGCGGGAGGCCATCAGGTCCCAGTCGGCGTCGGTGATCGAGATGGTGGTGGGTAGCTGCGGCACGCCCTGCCAGTACTCGGCGAGCGAGTTGACGTTGGCACCGCGCAGCAGCACGTCCCGTCCGTCCGTGTCCACGATGCGCCGGTCCGCGGTCTGCAGCGGGAGCAGCTCGAGCGGGCCACCCGGGGCGGTGAGGGGCGCGGCCGCCCGGGCTCCGTCGGCGGGCGTGGCGCCCGGCCCGACGGAACCGGTCGACACGAGGGCGGCGGCTGCCACCGCCGCCGCGACCGCCACCCGACCGAACGTCCCGAGCCTGTTCATCGGCGCAGTCCAGCCCACGCCGAGCGCCGGTGCCACTCGGCGTACCCGACCGGTCACGGTGCGATGTCTCACGGTCGGCGCCCGACACGGGTGGTCGCGGGCGGGACGGGGACAGGGAACCGCCGGCAGCGCCAGGCTGCGACGGGTGGCCGCGGGGCGGTCCGGTCGACGGAACCACGTTGCATAGTCATGCGGCGAGCTGCATAGAATGTCCAGGTGGCTGATCCGCACGACCCCTCCCCGGTCTCGTCGACCCTCGACCCCGCCCTGCGCGCGGCCGTGCTGGTCGAAGCGTTGCCCTACATCCAGGCGTTCGCCGGTCGGATCGTGGTGGTGAAGTTCGGCGGCAACGCCATGGTCGACGAGTCCCTCGCCCACTCCTTCGCAGCCGACATCGTGCTGCTGCGGGCCATGGGCATGCGGCCGGTGGTGGTCCACGGCGGCGGACCCCAGATCGGGGCCCTGCTGGCGCGGCTGGGCAAGGAGTCGGAGTTCCGCGACGGGCTCCGGGTCACCGATGCCGAGACCCTCGACGTGGCCCGCATGGTGCTGTCGGGCCAGGTGGGTCGCGAACTGGTGGGGGCCATCAACCGTCACACCCAGGTGGCCGTCGGGCTGTCCGGTGAGGATGCCGGGCTGATCGTGGCCACCCAGCGGGACGAGTCGCTCGGCTACGTGGGCGACGTGGTCGACGTGAACCGGGCCATCCTCGACACCCTCCTCAACGGCGGGTTCATCCCCGTGGTGTCCACCATCGGCGCCGACGGCGAGGGACAGGCCTTCAACATCAACGCCGACAGCGCCGCCATCGCCGTGGCGTCGGCCCTGGGTGCCGAGAAGCTGGTGTACCTGACCGACGTGCCCGGCGTGCTCACCGACGTGGCCGACCCGGGCTCGCTCCTGTCGCTCCTCTGCGCGGCCCGGGCCCGCCTGCTCATCGCCGATGGTGTGATCAGCGGCGGCATGATCCCCAAGGTCGAGGCGTGCCTCGACGCCATCGACGCGGGTGTCGGCGCCGCCCACATCCTCGACGGACGGGTTCCGCACGTGGTGCTGCTCGAGCTCCTCACCGATGCCGGCGTGGGCACCAAGATCACCCGGTCCGACGGAGCCGGCTCATGAGCGGTCCGTCGCCCTC
>DAIMFV010000259.1:0-4404 GCA_036724365.1 Acidimicrobiales bacterium
ACCCCCTCGACGGCCAACCCGCCACCACCACCGAAACCAACCCCTACCACTACACCAACAACAACCCCACCAACAACACCGACCCCCACGGCCTCAGCCCAACCGACTACTCGCTGGAACGAGTTGCGAATTCAGGGCGGCGCACCAGAGTGGAACCCTGGCATCGACCCTGCGCACCCGAAGGGCAGTACCGCCCGATCCTCATTCCAGACGAAGCTCGGATGACTCCCAATCGCAATTGGGACACTCAACCCTGGTACTCAAGGTTTGATGACGTGGAGGTCTGGCGGTCCGTTTTCGTGGCCGCACAGCTCGCCAGGGTGGCCATTCCCGATGCGGCAGACAACATGACTCATTTCCTCCTTGGCACGGGGAACGACAAGACGATCAACGTGGACAGAATGCTACAGGACGTCCGTCGGCTGAACAGGGACGTTGAGATTAGCGCTCGCGCTGCCGCCACAGACACCATGGGTACTTCAACTACAAGCTGCGAGGTCTATTTCGAGTCCGATGATTTCTTGGGATTCGCCATTGCGAGGTCGGAGTCCAGGAACTGGTTTCTTGCACAGGGCAAGGTTCGCTTCAAGGTGCAGGGCTTCGTGCGGATGCTCGCATCGGGCGAAATGGTCATTAGATACCAGGCCGCCTTTCTCGATCCGTACGACTGGGACCCAAATGACCCTAGGGGCATGTTCGAGGAATTCGCCGCTCCAGTATTGTATAATCTTCACACGGCAGGGCTTGCGCGCCACTACGTGATGTATGGTATTTCTCGTGAGTTGTATCTCAGTTGGTAACTCGGCGTACGATGTTGGTCGCGGTGGGCTGCCTGGCTCTTTTCGCGGGTTCAATTGCTTGGTGGGCTGCCAATATGCTATTACAGGAATCAGTTGCGTATAGATGCGGGGCGGCCGTCAGCAGCTCAAACCTCGCTTCCGCTGGAATGCTTAGTGGGCTCACCCCGCTGGCCGGATGCAACGAAGAGACCGCTGGTCTTCGAGGGGGCAAGACGAGATCATCGATCGCTCGAGGCGAGCGGCTGGAGGTCGAAGCTGCGCTCAGGTCCGGCGGTGTTCCTGTCGATCAGATCCTTAACGATCCGAAGCGCCTCCGGCGCGCTGGGCCGATGTACCTGCCATCCGGATACTCGCCCTACTCTCGGGCTCGCGTGCCGTGGAATATCAAACATGGATACCACTATGATGATGTAGTTAGGATTGAAGGTCGAGAATGGGACCGATCAATGACCTGGGGGCCTGCATCCGATCACGACGGCTGGTTGCTAATGGTCGTCCTCGAGACAGGTTCGTTGTGATCTTTCGATGACGGCGCCGCCCCGCCTCGATCAGTCAGGAGGCCATCTGTCGGTGAGAGCGAATCCACAGATGGGGAGACCCATCGTCGTTCATGGGGGCGACTACAGGCCCGGTCCTCCATGTCTTTGGGACGTAAGCACCCGTGACTCGGCGACCTGGGCGAAGGGTGTCGGGTGGGGGAGTTGGTCCCTCGTGGTGGGCGTCCGTAGCGTTGCATCGTGCAGGTGATCCGCGGCGATGGGCCGTGCCCCACCCCTCTCGACCCCAGCGTCGTCACCATCGGGGCTTATGACGGGGTGCACCTGGGGCACCAGGCGGTCATCCGCCAGGTGCGCGAGCTGGCGGCAGCGCGAGGCCTCCAGACGGTGGTGGTCACCTTCGACCGACACCCGGCCATGGGGGTGCGGCCCGAATCCGCGCCCCGCCTGCTGTGCGACCTGGACCAGAAGCTGGAGCTGCTGGCCGCCACCGGGGTCGATGCCACCTACGTGGTGCACTTCGACGAGGAGCGGGCCTCCGAGACGGCCGCCTCGTTCGTGAACACCGTGCTGGTGGACTGCCTGGCCGCCCGGGCCGTCGTGGTCGGGGAGGACTTCCACTTCGGGCACCGGCGGGGCGGCAACGTGGGGCTGCTGCGGGCCATGGGCGCCACCGCCGGTTTCGAGGTGCGGGGCCTGGAACTGGTGGGGGTCGACGGCGCGCCCGCGGGCACGGCGGGCACCACCGTGTCGTCCACCGAGATCCGGCGGCTGCTCACCGACGGCGACGTGGCCGGGGCGGCGGCCCTGTTGGGCCGCCCCCACGAGGTGCGCGGCACCGTCGAGCCCGGCGACCAGCGGGGCCGTGACCTCGGGTTCCCCACGGCCAACCTCACCCTGCCGGCGGAGATCCAGCTACCGGACGCGGGCATCTACGCCGGGTGGTTCGAGCGGGCCGACGGCACCGCGCTGCCCACCGCCATCAGCCTCGGGTACCGCCCCACCTTCTACGACCGGCCGGCCGAGCTGCCGCTGCTGGAGTGCCACCTCCTCGACTTCGCCGGCGACCTCTACGGCGAAGCGGTGCGGGTGCGCTTCGTGGAACGGCTGCGCGGCGAGGCGCGCTTCGACTCGGTCGAGGCGCTGGTCGACCAGATCCGCACCGACGTCGACCAGACTCGCAAGGTGCTCGCATCCTGACGAGCGGGCCGGTTGCGCGGATCGGCCGCGTTCGTAGGGCAAACTGACACCGGGTCAGAAACGCGGGCCCGGGGGAGTCGAGATGGGTGACAAGTCGAAGCGAGGGCGCGGTGGCCCCGGTGGGCGGGGCGAGGCCGAGGTGGTGAGCACCGACGTCGACCTCGTTCCCGTGCTGGGCCCGTCGGTCGACGAAGCCACCGACGGCGTGGAGGAGGCTGCGGCCGGTACCGGTGCGCGTCGCCTGCCCCGCCTCGCCCGCCACGAGATCACCCTGGCCGACGGCCACCAGGTGGGCGTCACCGTGTGCGGCCGGGGCGTGCCCATCGTGTTGATCCACGGCTTCACCGCCGAGGGGATGCTCTACGCCCAGACCCTCAGCCGCATCGTGGCCATGGGCTTCAAGGTGGTGGCCATCGACACCGCCGACCACGGGTCCACCCAGGGCCTGCCCACCGGCGGCGCCAACTTCGAGGAGTACACCAAGCTCCTCGGCCGGGTCATCGACGAGCTCGGCATCAAGAAGGCCGTGCTGTGCGGCCATTCCATGGGCGGGCGGCTCATCACCGAGTACGCCGCCCGCCACCCCGAGCGGGTGCTCACCGTGATCCTGCTCGACGCCATCGTGGGCGAGACCTGGGACCGCATCGTGGCGGCGTCTCGCATCAACCCGCTCCTGCTCGTGGGGATCGGCGGGGTGCTGCTGGTGGACTCGCTCTCCACCGTGCCGTTCCTGCGTGATCCCAAGCAGGCCCTCAAGCTCGGACGGTTGCTCGCCCCCACGGTCCGGTCCCACGTGACCAACCCGCTGCACCTGGCGGGCCCGGGCATCTCCATCCTGCGGTCGCGGTCGTCGCGCTGGATGCTCCAGAAGATCAAGCGGGCCGGCGTGCCGCTGGTGGCCATCCACGGCGACCGGGACATCGTGGTGCCGCTGGCCACCGCCCGCAGCGCCGCCCGCCTGGCCGGGGGCATGGTGGTGGTGGTGGAGGGGGGCACCCACTCGTGGCTGCTCAAGGATCCCGAGGCGCTCCCGGCCATCTTCCGCGAGCTGTTCGCCACCCCCGGGGCGCTGCGCTCGCGGGCCCGTGACTTCGCCGCCATGGGCCTGGCGCCCGACGCCACGGTCGACGAGATCGAGGCCGCCTTCTACGACGACGACGCCCTGGTGCTGCGCCTCACCCCCGAGCTCGACGTGAACACGCTGTTCCAGAGCTCCGGCCGGTCCCGCTACCGCTGGCACCTGGACCGCACGGTCACCGCCGCCGCCGGCTGACCACCCACGTTGGTTGCGAACGGAGGTTCGCACTACCCTGGCTGCGGCACCCAGAGCGGGTGCGCCGCGCCCGGCCAGGCGCCCCACCCGGCGAACCGGGCGGGTCGCGGGTCCGGGGGCCGGGTCAGACACCCACAGAGGAACCCCGACTTGTCAGAGATCATCGACCGCCAGAAGCCCGACGTCATCGGGGAGCACCGGCTCCACGACTCCGACACGGGTTCCCCCGAGGTCCAGATCGCGCTGCTCACCAAGCGCATCAACCACCTCAACGAGCACCTGAAGGTCCACAAGAAGGACCACCACAGCCGCCGCGGCCTGCTCATGCTGGTCGGCCGGCGCCGCAACCTGCTCGACTACGTCAAGAACAACGACGTCGAGCGCTACCGCACGATCATCGCCACCCACGGCCTGCGCCGCTAGCGCAGCCGTCCCCACGAGCGGCCCCTCGGGGCCGCTCGTGCGCTTTTCCCGCACCACCAGATCAACAACAACCCAGGCGGTCCATCGCCGGTCAGTTGTCAGTCGCCGATCGCTCAGCCAACCGGGCTGGGAGGACGCCGACTGGGAGCTGGCCACATCGGTACCGCCTCACCGGAGCACCGTGCTCCAGAGGAGAAACCATGGCTGAAGC
>DAIMFV010000259.1:4414-5103 GCA_036724365.1 Acidimicrobiales bacterium
CGTGAGCTTTTCCCCCCCGGTCCACCCACGGCCCACCCAACCAACCCGGGCGGCCCACCGCCGGTCAGTTGTCAGTCGAAGTCCGCTCGGCCCCCGTGCCGGGAGCACCCCGACTGGGAACTGGCCATCGGACCGCCTCCAACGGGGCATCCCGCCCCAGAAGGAGACCACCATGGCTGACGCCATCACCGTTTCCGGGCCCGTCTCGGGCACCGACAAGACCCTGACCCTCTCCACCGGCGTGTTCGCCCCGCAGTCGCAGGGCGCCGTCGTGGCCCGACTCGGCAACACCCAGGTCCTGGCCACCGCCAACGGCGCCAAGGAGGTGCGCGAGGGCACCGACTTCTTCCCCCTCACCATCGACGTCGAGGAGAAGGCCTACGCCGCCGGCAAGATCCCCGGCTCGTTCTTCCGCCGTGAGGGCCGCCCGTCCGACAACGCCGTCCTCGTGTGCCGCCTCATCGACCGGCCCCTTCGCCCGTCGTTCCCCAAGGGCTATCGCAACGAGACCCAGGTGGTCATCACCGTCCTGGGTGCCGACCAGACCAACCCCTACGACGTCATCGCCATCAACGCCGCTTCGGCGTCGCTGATGCTCACCGGCCTGCCCTTCGAGGGGCCCATCGGCGCTGTACGCCTGGCCTACTCCCAGGACGGGGAGTGGATCCCGCACCCCACCTACGAGGAGC
>DAIMFV010000260.1:0-4103 GCA_036724365.1 Acidimicrobiales bacterium
GCCTGGCCCATCTCTTCGCCGTTGCGGGCCTTGAGCAGGGCTTCGAGCACCGACGCGTCGGCCCCGCCGTTCACGTAGGTGGCCACGATCTGCTTGCGCAGCCGCTCCGAGGCCACCTCGACCTTCTGGCGGGCGTCGATCACCGCCTGGGCGTAGATCATGGCGAGGAACTCGGCGTCGTCGAGCTCGGCCTGGGCCTGGAACAGCTCCACGTTCTTGGCCTGCAGGTCGGCCTCGAGCCGCTCCAGTTCGCCGGTGAGCCGGGACCGCTCGGCCTGGGCCGACTGGACCCGACCGATGAGGGCGGCCTCCTGGCCGAGCACCTCGTCGTACTGGTCGCGGAGGGAGTCGTCCTCGTGCTGGGCCGGCAGCACCGACAGGGCGGGGCGGTAGGTGCGCACCGGGAGCGCCGGCACCGGGGACCCCGCCGAACCCGGCGCGGCAGTGGGTACCAGCACGGCGAGCGCGGCGGCCAGGGCGGCGACGGCGCGGAGCCGGCCGGGCATGCGGGAGGGAGCGGAGGGGTGCGGCATGCGGAGGAGGGTGACGGTCGGGCGGACGGCGCAGACCCGGCGGTCCACGCTAGCCCTCGCTTGTTGATCGGCCCGGGACCGCTGAACCTGAGCCCGGAGCCCAGACCTGCTGGTCAGCCCGGGGGCCAGACCTCGGCCTCGGCGAGGAGCTCGTCGCGGAAGTCGGGGTGGGCGATGGCCGCCAGCGCCCGCGACCGCTCACGGGTGGTGCGGCCCCGGAGCTCGGCGATGCCGTACTCGGTGATGACCACGTCGAGCTGGTGGCGGGGGGTGGTGATGATCGCCCCGGCCGGGAACTTGGCGTTGATCCGCGACGAGAGCTCGCCGCCGTGCATGGTGGTGGAGCGCAGGCAGATCAGCGAGCGGTCCTCCAGCTCCAGGCCCGAGGAGGCCACGAAGTCCTCGTGGCCCCCGATGCCGCTGAACTGCGAACCGTGGATGGTGTCGGCGATGGCCTGGCCGGCCAGGTCCACGGCGATGGCACCGTTGATCGACACCATCTTGGGGTTGCGGGAGATCACCTCGGGCGAGTTGACGATGCCCACCGGCAGGAAGGCCACCTCGGTGTTCTCGTCCAACCAGTCGTAGAGCTCGCGGGTTCCGGCGGCGAACGTGGTGATCGACACGCCGTCGTAGATGCCCTTCTGGTTGGTGACCTTGCCCGCCTTGTGCAGGTGCATGAGCCCGGTGGTGAACATCTCGGAGTGCACCCCGAAGCCCCCCAGGTCGCTCTCGGCCAGCATGCGTGCCACCCGTGAGGGGATGCCACCGATGCCGGTCTGGAGGGTGGAGCCCTCCACGATGAACGACGCCACGTGGTCGGCGATGGCGCGGTCGGCCTCGCTGGCCTCGGCATCGGCCAGCAGGAAGGGCTCCCGGTCGCTCTCGATCAGCACGTCGATCTGGTCGACGTGCAGACGGTGGCCGTAGTCGCCGTGGCCGAAGGTGCGGGGAAAGCGGCTGCTGGCCTCGGCCACCAGCACCCGGTCGGGGTCGGCGACCACCCGCATGATCTCGCCCACCGTGGCCCCGGCGTGGAGCGAGAGGCTGCAGTAGCCGTCGGCGTCGGGCGGGTGGACCGCCGTGGCGAACACCCGGGGTGCCACCTGCTCCAGGGTGGGACCGAATCGGCGGAAGTCGGCCGGCACGAACTCGATGGCCCCTCCCTGGTCGCGCATCAGCCGCTCGAGCGGCCCGTAGAAGCCCGACAGGAACCGCACGTTGGGACGCCCGAACAGTTCGTAGAAGTCGGTGATCAGCGCACCGCCGACCAACAGGTCGGTCCAGTCGTCGCGCGTGCCCAGGGCGTGGAGGAAGTCGCCGGGCTGACCGGGTCCCAGCGGGATCCCGAGGGTGTCGGTGGACCGCACCAGGGCGGCGGCTTCGATGGCGCTGAGGACCTGCATGGCCCGCACGGTACGCCCTGGCCCGGGCGCGCGCCGCAGCATCGGCCGACCGGACGGCCGCCCGGACGGCGGACCGGCCGGCTCACCGACTGACTTGGGGGCGCGAGGGGTGCCCGTTAGCGTTCGGCGGTCCTCGGGCCGTCCCCTGCCGCCCGCCGACGGCCCGCACCCACCCATGGCTCCCCTCCCGTCCGCCCGAGCCCGCCTGCCGTTCCGCGGCGCCCACCACGCGCCGGACTACCGCGCCCACCTCGACGGGGTGCGGGCCCTGGCGGTGCTGATGGTCGTCGCCTTCCACCTCGGCTACGAGTGGATCCCGGGCGGGTTCGTGGGCGTCGACGTGTTCTTCGTGTTGTCGGGCTACCTCATCACCGGGATCCTCCTGACCGAGGCCGATCGCACCGGCGGCATCGCGCTCGGCCGGTTCTACGGACGCCGGGCCCGACGCCTCCTCCCGGCGTCGATCGCGGTGCTCCTGGCGGTGATGGCCATGGGGTCGTGGCTGTTCGACGCGGTGCAGCGCGATGCGCTCGGCCGCGACGCCCTGTGGAGCGCGCTCTACGCCGCCAACTGGCGGTTCGCCACCGTGGGCGGCGACTACTTCGCCCCCGGTGACGTGCCGAGCCCGCTGGTGCACTACTGGTCGCTCGCGGTGGAGGAGCAGTTCTACCTGGTGTGGCCCGCCGTGTTCGGGCTGGCGATCCGGGTGCTGAAGGGCCGGGCCGCGCTGCTCGGCGCGGTGGTGGCCGTGGGGGCGGCCTCGGCGCTGGCGTCGCTGGCGACCGTCGGCACCCCGCTCTCCTCCTACGGCACCCACCCCCGCGCCTCCCACCTCCTGGCCGGTGCCGCCCGGGCGGTGGCCGCGAACCGCTGGGCCCGCCTGGACCGCCGCCACCGGCCCGACCGCGGCCTGGGACCGGTGCTGGTGCTGGTGGCCGTCAGCGCCCTGGGGTGGCTGGCCTGGTCCACCCCCGACGCGTCGAACTACCCGGGGTGGCCGGGCATCGCCGTCACCCTGGCGTCGCTCGCCCTCGTCTACGGCCTCGACCTCACCCCGTCGGGCGTGCCCCAACGAGTCTTCGGCGCCGGCCTGCCGGCAGCCATCGGGCGGTGGTCCTACAGCCTCTACATCTGGCACTGGCCCGTGGTCGTCCTGGCTCCCGTGGTGGCCGTCCGCCTCGACCAGCCGTGGATCGGCCGACGCAGCACCCTGGTGCTCGCCATGGCCCTGATCGCCGGGGTGAGCTACCTGGCGATCGAGCGCCCGGTGCGGTTCCGCCTGGCCCCGGGCGCCCGCCCGGTCCGGGTCGCCCTGGTGGGCCTCGGCTTCTCCCTGCTCACCGCGGCCACCGCCCGGGTGGTGTTCCCGCCGTTGGAGGACTTCCGCGGCTACGCCCTGGCGACGGTGCGCGACATGGCCCGGCCCGAGCCGTGCCCGTACTTCGCCGACGAGTGGCCGTCGGCCGACGACGCCGAACCGTGCCTGTGGCGCGACGGCACCGGCCCCACGGTGGCCTTCGTGGGCGACAGCCACGCCCAGATGTGGCAGCCCGCGTTCGAGGCGCTCGCCGAACGGACCGACGCCCGACTGATCCGCGCCACGCGGGGCGGCTGCCCCGCCAACGACATCACCGTCTTCATCCGCAACGAGGCGGGGCGCAACGAGACCGACACCGACTGCACCGAGTGGCGCCACCGCGTGTACCGCGAGGTGGTCGACCGCTACGACCCCGACGTGGTGTTCGTGGCCACCCGATCGCACGTGCGGGGCATCACCACCGACGAGGGCGACGTCCTCCCCGGCGAGCCCGGGCACGCCGAGGCCTGGGCCGCCGGGTGGGCCCCCACCCTGGAGCTGCTGGGTTCCGGCGGTGCCACCGTCGCCGTGAGCACCATCGTGCCCACGCTGGCCGAACGCGTCCCGGCCTGCCTCATCGACCACGGCCCCGACACCACTCGTTGTGACTTCCCTGTGGCGGCCGACGTCGACGGCGCCCGCGCCAACGAGGTGATCACCGCCCTGGGCCAGGGGACTGCGGGTGACCCGGGCGCCGTGGTGGTGGTCGACCCCATCCCCCTCGCCTGCCCCGACGGCGTGTGCCCGGCACTCATCGACGGGGTGATCGTGCACCGCGACGACAACCACCTGAGCGCCACCTTCGTG
>DAIMFV010000260.1:4113-5092 GCA_036724365.1 Acidimicrobiales bacterium
TGGCGGCCCGGGCCGACGAGCTCGGCGCGCTCCTGGCCGCGGCCGGAGTCGCGGCGTTCGAGCCGTGACCGGGGCCGCCGCCCGCAGCCGCGTACGGTTCCCGGCGTGAGCGAGCCGACCACCCCCACCGGATCGACCGACCCGCCTCACACGGCCGGGCCCACCGGGTCCCCGCTGCCCGACGCGAGCGGGTCCCTGGTGGTCGACGACCGACGGACGTGGAGCGCCGGGGAGGTGTGGGACCTCGCCGACCGGATCGCCCATCTGGCTCGGGCGGCCTGCCCGGCCGGTCGCCGGTTCGCGGTGTTCGCCGAGAACGCCGGCGAGGCCGTGATCGCCCACCTGGGCGGGCTGCGATCCGGGGTGTCGGTGGTGGCCGCCAGCTCACACCTGAACGGGGCCGACGCGTCCTACCTCTTCGAGGTGGGCGACGTGGCCCTGGTGGTGGCCGGCCCGCGCACCGCCGGCGCGGCACGGGAGGCGGCGACCCGGACGGAGACGGCCACCGGCCGGGGGTGTCGCGTGGTCGTCTGGGGCACCAGCGAGTGGGACGAGTGGCTGGACGCGGCACCGGCCGGACCCCCACCCGACGACCGCCCGATCGCGCCCAACCTGTTGTTCACGTCGGGCACCACCGGCCGGCCCAAGGCCACCGAGCTGCCGCCCAACGTGTTCCCCCGCCGGGACTCCTGGGCCGACTTCCTCGACGCCACCCGCGCCAACCGGTTCGTGGGGCTGGGCCGCCACCTGGTGGTGGCGCCGCTCCACCACACCGGCCCGCTCAACGCGGTGCGGGCCCTGGCCGTGGGCACGCCGATCGGCATCCTGGAGCGCTTCGACCCGGCTGCGACGCTGGCGGCCGTCACCCGCTGGCAGATCGGTTCCACCACCCTGGTGCCCACCCACCTCTCCCGGCTCCTGGCCCTGCCGGCCGAGGTCCGGGCCGCCGCCGACGTCTCCTCGCTGCGGCTGGTGTTCC
>DAIMFV010000261.1:0-5034 GCA_036724365.1 Acidimicrobiales bacterium
GCCAACCCGTTCTCCACCTGCACCCGGCCCCGACCCACCCGCACGGTGGAACCGGACCGACCGGACTGCCAGGCCACCGGCACCTCGACCGGCAGCATCGACACCAGCAGTCGACCCCACACCCCGCCGAGCCAGGCCGGCAGGGCATCGGCGAGGAGCTGGGTGAGCAGGTTGGGGTCGGAGTCCACCACCAGCGTGGCCGGGGCGGGCACCACCCGGCCCAGCACCGACACCGCGCCGGCGGCCGCCGCCAGCGGCACCGCGACCGGAGCCCCCACCACGAACCCCATGACGTCGGACCCCAGGCCCTTCAGCGAGAACGGGCGCCGACCGAGGAGCCGGTCCACGGCCGACTGCCCCCGCTGCACCGTGAGCGCCACCACGACGCCGTGGGCCACTGCGGCCGACAGGGCCTGGCGCACTGCGTCGTCGACGGGCAGGTCGGGCGCCTCCCCGGCTTCGGGCCACGGCAGCACCGCGGCGCGGGCCGCCCAGGCGAAGACCTCGTCGTCGACGTCGTCGAGCTCGGCCGGGCCGAGCACCTCGAGCCACCCGGTGTGCAGGTCGGCCAGCACGGGTACGCCCCGGGCCCCCGACACCACCGTGGCCAGCAGCTCACGGCGCCGGGCGTCGAACGGCGCACCCGGCAGGTACAGGCGGAGCACCGAGCCGAGCTGGGGCGCCAGTCGCAGCGCCCACGCGGTGACGTCGGGATCGGTCACGCCGGGGCCTGCTCGGCGAGCAGCTCGGCGACCCGGGGCGTGATCTGCTCGCCCAGCGCATCGCCCAGGACGGCCGCCGCCAGGTGGCCCACGACCCGCTCGGCCTCGGCCTCGCTGCGGTGGCTGAGGTGGCGCACCGTGTTCCACGTGGACCACGAACCCACCGCCACCAACGAGTCGAGCACCACGTCTCGCGTGGCGCCCAGGCGGTCCAGCTCGGGACGGAACACCTCCGCCAGGTGGGCGGAGACGAAGGCGTGACCGTTCTGGAACTGGTTGTTGATGGTGGGCGAGCCCGGTGCGTGCACCACCGCGGCCCGCAGGGTGGGGGTGAGCGCCTCGTTGACCCGACCGCGCTGGCGGAAGAACGCCACCACCCGCTCGGGCAGGGCCAACGCCGGATCGATGGGCTCGATCAGCGCCGCCACCCGCTCGGTGACCCGGCTGCCCACCGCGGCGTAGAGGGTCTCCAGGTCGTCGAAGTGCTGGAACACCGACCGCACCGAGACGCCGGCCCGCTCGGAGATCCGCGGCGCCGTCGGTCGCACGTCGCCCTCGGCCAACAGCGCCAAGGTGGCGTCGACGATGGCCTCTCGGGTGCGCACGGCGCGAGCGGTGCGACCGTCGAGCGGCTCTGCGGACTGCTCGTCGAGGTCGAAGGTGGACGACACGGGTCTCCAGGTGGCGCGGAGGTTGCCGCCCGATCCTAGGGGACGGCCCGATCGGCCCGCAGCGAAGCGGACCGAACGCGCTCCGCGGCCGCCCCGGCACGCTCAGCAGGTTCCGACTGCGCACGCCGCCCCGCCCCCCGCCCCGCCCCTCACGTTCTGGCGTAGCTGAGGTCCCGGGGGTGGACCCGACCTACGCCGTTTCGGTAGGGGCGGATGACCCCGGGGTTCTGGCGTAGCTGAGGTCCCGGGGGTGGACCCGACCTACGCCGTTTCGGTAGGGGCGGATGACCCCGGGGTTCTGGCGTAGCTGAGGTCCCGGGGGGTGGACCCGACCTACGCCGTTCCGTGGGGTGGGGTGAGATTGGGTGGGGTGAGACTGGGTGGGGTGGGGTGGCCGGGGGACCGAGCGCCTCTTGGTTGTCGGGGGTGGTTGGTACCGTTGGGTCATGGCCCTGGTCCCCCCCGAGACGCTCTCCCCGTCCAAGGTGTCGTCGTTCACCGACTGCGCCCTGGCGTTCCGCTTCTCAGCCATCGACCGCCTGCCCGAAGCTCCGTCGGAGGCGGCCACCAAGGGCACCCTGGTGCACCTCGCCCTGGAGCACCTGTTCGAACGCGAGCCCGAGCACCGCACCACCGCCAACGCCGAGGCAGACCTCGAGCGGGCCATCGCCGAGCTGCGCACCGACCCCGAGTTCACCGGTCTGGGCCTCGACGAGGCTGCCGAGCAGGCCTTCTTCGCCCACGCCGCCGATCTGGTGCGCACCTACTTCACCCTGGAGGACCCGGCCGCCATCCGGCCCATCGGCCTCGAGCTGATGCTGGAGACCCGGCTCGAGGGCCTGCGCCTCCGGGGCATCATCGACCGGCTGGAGCTCGACGCAGACGGCGGCCTGGTGGTCACCGACTACAAGACCGGCCGATCCCCCGGCCCCAGCTACCAGCAGGGCCGCCTCGGCGGCGTCACCTTCTACGCCCTGTTGTGCCAGGAGCTGTTCGGGGTGCTGCCCAGCCGGGTGCAGCTCCTCTACCTGGGAGACGGCACGGCGCTCACCACCGAGCCCAGCGAACAGGCCACCCGGGCCCTCCGCAACAAGATCGGTGCCGTCTGGCGGGCCGTGGAGACCGCGTGCGAGCGCGAAGACTTCCGGCCCAAGCCCGGGCCGCTCTGCGCCTGGTGCTCGTTCCAGGCCTACTGCCCCAGCCAGGGCGGCGACATCGCCCTGGCCGCCACCGCCGTGCAGCTCGCGTCCTGAGGTGGACCTCGTCCCCCCCGATCCCGCCGCTCCCGACGACGTCACCACCGTCGTGGCGGAGCGCCACACCCACGACGTGTTGGGCGGGCCGGTCGACCGCTTCGACGACGCCGTCGACCGTCTGTGGGGCCGCGTGTTCCGGGGTCGCCCCGGCGCCGACCGCGTGTTCTACCTGGCGTCGGAGCTGGGCGACTTCAGCCTGGTCTGGCACCTGATCGGCGCCGCCCAGGGCCTGCGCTCGGACCGCGATGCCGATGCCACCTTCCGCCTGGCGGCCGTGCTCCTCACGGAATCGCTGGTGGTCAACCAGGGGATCAAGCGGCTGGTGCGGCGACCCCGCCCCCAACCCACCGAGCCCCGACCCCACCACCTACGCAAGCCCCTCACCTCCAGCTTCCCCAGCGGTCACGCCAGCTCGGCGTTCACCGCCGCCGGCGTGCTCAGCGCCCACGACCCCGCCCTCCGGCCGCTCTACTACGCCGTCGCCGCCGTGGTGGCCACCAGCAGGGTGCACGTGCAGATCCACCACGCCTCCGACGTGATCGCCGGGGCCGCCCTGGGCGCCGTGTTCGCCCGCATCGCCGTGCGGGCCTGGCCCCTGCCCACCCGCTGACCCCCGGGGTTGGCCGGACTCCGTCATCGTCTCCGTCGTCTGCGGCGTTCGCCGTGCGGGAAGTTCGGAGCATGCGGGCGACCCCGGCGAGCGGCGCAGACGCCGCCCGGGCTCCGCAGCGCAGCGAGGACCGGCCCGGGCGGACCAGGTGCTGAGCGCCGAAGGCGCCCCGAGAGACCCGCCGCGACGAGGACCTGCTGCCCGCCACCAACCCGACCGACCACGCCAGAGGTGGAACTAGGGTCGAACCGTGGGTGACGGACCCGACCCGGGCAGCGAGCGGATGAGCGACCTCGAGTCGCTGATGTGGACCCTCGAGTCCGACCCGTACCTGTCGTCGAACTTCGCCAACATCAGCTTCTTCGACCGGGCGCCGGACCAGGAGCGCCTCCGCCGACGGCTGTGGCGGGCCAGCCGGGTGGTGCCGCGCCTGCGGCGACGGGTGGTGCCCGGGTTCGGGCCGGTCACCCCGGCGTGGCACGACGACCCCGACTTCGACCTGGACCACCACCTGCGGTGGGTGACCCTGCCGCAAGGGGCGGTCGATGCCGACGCCCTGGCCCTGGCCACCGACCTGGCCCTGGCGCCCTTCGACACCGAACGACCCCTGTGGGAGTTCACCGTGATCGACGGGCTCCCCGACGGCCGGGCCGCCATGGTGCAGAAGCTCCACCACACCATCACCGACGGCAAGGGCGGCATCCGCATGTCGTTGGAGTTCATCGACCTCGAGCGAGACGGGCCCGAGCCGCCGCCGGTCGACGACGGGCCGCCCCCGCCCTCCCGCTCCACGTCGCCGCCCGCCCTCGCCGCCGCCCTCATCCGCAACGCCGAGCAGGCCGTGCGCCAGTTCCAGGGGCGGGCCGGTTCGCTGGCGGGCAGCCTCACCACCAGCGTCCGCCACCCCACCCAGCTCGCCACCGCGCTGGCGGGCGTGCCCGGGGAGTCGGCGGCCACCGTGCGCTCGTTGGTCCGCCAGTTCGGGGTGGTGGGGTCGCACCGGTCCCCCCTCTGGACCGACCGCTCGCTCCAGCGGGAGCTCCTGGTGTTCGACGTGCCGCTGGATCGGATCCAGCAGACGGCCCGGGCGCTCGGCGGGAGCGTGAACGACGTGTTCGTGGCCGCCGCCGCCGGTGGGGCCGGCCGCTACCACCGGAGCCGGGGCAGCGACGTCGACGAACTGCGCATGACCATGCCGGTGAGCACCCGCACCGACCGAACCAGCGGAGGCAACGCCTTCTCCCCCACCCGGGTGCTGGTACCGCTCGCCGCCGACCCCCGGACCCGCTTCGGCGAGATCCACGACCGGCTCGCGGTCACCAAGACCGAGCGCACCCTCGGCCTGCTCTCGTCGCTCGCCGGGGTGGCCAAGGTGCTCCCCCGCCCCGTGCTGGTGCGCCTGGCCCGCCAGCAGGTGATGACCGTCGACTTCACCACCTCGAACCTCAAGGCGGCACCGTTCGACCTGTACATCGCCGGGGCCCTGATGCACCACAACTACCCGATCGGACCGGTGATGGGCACGGCGTGGAACCTCACCACCATGAGCTACCGCGGCAAGCTCGACCTGGGCCTGCACGTGGACACGGCCGCGGTTCCCGACCCGGCGCTGTTGGCGGCCGACATCAGCGACGCCTTCGACGAGCTGCTCGACCTCGCCCCCTGACCACCCGACCCGGCCCGCGACGGGACCGGGGGCTGGTTCAAGAGGCGAGCCGACAGGCGAGCCGACCAGACAAGCACGATGGGTAAACCGAGGCGCCAGCCGAGGTCCA
>DAIMFV010000262.1:0-5002 GCA_036724365.1 Acidimicrobiales bacterium
CCCGCCCCCCACGAGACCAGCGGCGACGAGAGCCAGCCCCGGTCCCCGGGCGGGCGGGGAGCCGGAACGGCCCCACGTGTGCGCCGTCGCCCGACCACCGGGCCCAGAGCCGCAGAGAACGATGCAGCGGCGCACACGCCGCTGGGGCTCCGCAGCGCAGCGAGGAACGGCCCAGCGGAACCAGCCGGCGAGCGCCGAAGGCGCACCACGAGAACAGCAGCGACGAGAGCCTGACCCGGTCACCGAGCCGGCGAGGAGCCGGAACGGCAACTACTGGTTCTTGGGCAGGTCGGCGAAGCGGGCGGTCTTGTCGTTGTTGGGCTCCTTGGGGAGGCCCAGCACCCGCTCGCCGATGATGTTGCGCTGGATCTGGTCGGTGCCGCCGTAGATGGGCGGGGCCTGGGCCCACAGGGCCATGCCGGTGACCATGGGCAGGAAGGGGTTGCCGGTGGCCTCGGTGATGGCCGCGGCCTCCTCGCCGCCCTTGTAGCTGTGCAGCATCGACGACGGGCCGAGGATCCGCAGGCTCAGGTCCCGGCTGAGGCGCATCATGTCGCTCATGGCGAGCTTCGACAGGTTGGCCATGCCGGGGATGTCGGTGCCGGCCTGCTTGGCCGCCTTGGCCCGCAGGTTGTTGAACCGGGCGATCTCGCCCATGGTGTGGAGGCGCACGAGGTCCTGGCGGATGTGGGGATCGGTGTTGGTGCCGTTCCCCTTGGCCAGGTCGAGCAGCAGCTTGGCGCTGCCGCCACCGAGGCCGGGGCCGGCCCGACGGGCGCCGCCCTTCTTGGCACCGGCCGCACCCTTGCCCTTGCCCCCGGCCGGGGGGGCGGACACGAACTCGCCGCACGGCCGGTCGAGGTGCTTGGCCACCGTGCCGGGGGTGGCCATGCCCGCTGCGGCCGACCCGCCACCGGCGCCGAGGCCGGAGCGCTCGTGCATGAGCGTGGTGTTGGTGACGGCCCAGCCGTTGTTGCGCCCCCCGATGGTGGCGGCGTCGGGCACCCGGGCGTCGGTGAGGAAGACCTCGTTGAACATGGCGTGGCCCGTCATCTCCACCAGGGGCCGGACCTCGACGCCTGGCTGGTGCATGTCGATGGCGAACCAGGTGATCCCCTGGTGCTTGGGCACCTCGACGTTGGTGCGGGCGATCAACATGCCCAGATCGGCCACGTGGCCGAGCGACGTCCAGACCTTCTGGCCGTTCACGATCCACTCGTCGCCGTCCAGTTCGGCCCGGCAGGTGAGCCCGGCCAGGTCGGAGCCGGCCCCCGGCTCGCTGAACAGCTGGCACCACGCCGCCTCGCCGGTGACGATGTCTCGCACGTAGGTGTCGATCTGCTCCTGGGTGCCGTGGGTGGCGATGGTGGGGGCGGCCAGCAGCAGGCCCAGGCCACCCGGGGCGCCCAGCGCGCCGAACGAGCCGATCTCGCTCTGCACCCGCACGGCGTCGTTGCGGGCCAGGCCGCGGCCGTAGGCGTTGGTGGGCAGACCCGGGGCCGACCAGCCGGCCAGGCCCAGCCGCTGCCACCACTCGCGCACCGTGAGCTCGGGGTCCCAGTTCTCCTCGAGGAAGGTGCGCAGCTCGTCGACCACCTCGTCGGTGGACGACGGGTCGGAGGTGGACGGGTCCGACGATGTGGCGGGTCCGGTGACGGTCATTGGTGCGGCTCCCCTGAGCAGATGGTGGGTGCCACCCCCGTGCGGCACCGATAGCGGTTGTTATTCGCCGGTCGGGTGGGCTGTCAAACGCTCAGGGTTCGAGGTGCTCGTCGGGGCGGGCCCCCCGCTGCAGCCCCACGCGTCGGGCCCGCCACGCGGCGTCGGCACCCCCCGCCGCGCCCGCCACCGCCGCGGCCTGGTGCACCTCGACCACCAGGGCCACCGCGGCCGCGTTCACCGCGGCCAAGCCCACCCAGGATCGGGTGGCGGTGAACCCCTCGCGCAGCTTCTGGTGTCCGCCACCCCGCAGCATGGGCAGCAGGTAGGCGAGCGCCCCCCACACGATCTGGGCATAGCCCCCCACCACGACCACCAGGAGCCACCGCCCGGTGAACGGCAGCGCGTCGTCGACCGCCACCTCGTAGGCCGTGGCCAGGACGGCGACCGCCCACCACCCCGACCCGACCCACAGCGCCAGCAGGCGGGGGCCCGCCCACTCGATCTGGCGACGGGACGGGGCCGGCATGAAGGCCAGCGTGACCACGATGCCGTAGCCGTAGAGCCCAAGCCCCACGAACACGGGCGGCGAGACGTTGATCAGCACCCCCACCACCACGGCCAGCACCGCCACGACCTGCGCGGCCACCACGGTGCCCAGCCGGCCGGGCGTGGCCCGGTGTGACATCCGGGACCGCCCCACCGTCGCCCCGAAGAACGGCAGCGTGCCGCTGATCACGAGGCCCACGTAGCCCAGCAGGTTGAGGGTGACGTGGACGGCGCGCAGGTCGGGGTTGGCCTCGTGCACCGCCATGTCGATGCCGACGCCGATGGCGAAGACCGACAGCACCAGGGCGCTCACGTAGGCGGCGACCGCCACGTCGAAGCGACGCTCCAGCCCGTCCATGACCGTGATCACCAACAGCACGCCGAGCAGGGCGAGGCCGAGCAGGTAGGCCACCCCGGCGATGCCGGTGACGACCCCGGGCAGGTCGGCCGCCCTACCCACCGCCACCCCCAGCGTGCCCACCGCCAGGAGCGAGCGCTGCACGAGCACCCACCGGTCGGGCGGGGCGGGGGCCGCCGACCAGGTCACGGTGAGCATGAGGGTGACGGCGCTGAGGGGGAGCCCCCGGCCCCCGGCGGGGAACGGGTGGAGCGGCACCGAGCGCGCGCCCCCGAGGCCGGCGGCCACCGCCGCCCCCGCCAGGAACACCAGGGCCCAGCGGAGCGTCTCGCGGGCCTGGCGGTGCGTGGTGCGGATGCGCACGCTCGAGCCCCGGCTGCCGCGCACCCGGGCCTCCCGCCACCGGCGGAACGCGGCCGGCAACGAGCCCACCCGGGCGTCGTCGTGCCCGACGAGGGGACGGGTCGAGGCCAGGTCGGATCGGTCGTGCACGGGCCACCTCCCCCCCCGGGGATGGTGCCTCCGACCAGGTCGGAGGACCGGGCACGGAGGGCGAGCCGACGGCTCAGCGCCAGACCCTACCGGGCGTCGACCGGCCGCGGCAGACTGCGGTCGTGGACGACGGGCCCCAGTCCGAACACAGCGACCAGCTCGACCGGGAGCGGTTCGACGCGCTGGTGGCCCGGCTCGACCCGGCCATGGTGGTGGTGACCACCGTCGCCGGCGGCGACCGGGCCGGCTGCCTGGTGGGCTTCCACGGCCAGACCAGCATCGAGCCCCGCCGCTACGGGCTCTGGATCTCCGACGCCAACGCCACGGCCCACGTCGTCGCCACCGCCACCCACGTGGCCGTGCACGCGCTCACCGAGACCGACGGTCCGCTGGCGCGGCTGTTCGGCGAGGAGACGGGCGACGAGGTCGACAAGTTCACCCGGTGCCGCCACCAGGCCGGGCCCCACGGCCTGCCCCTCCTCACCGACCTGCCCCACCGCTTCGTGGGCGAGATCACCCACCGGCTCCACGGTGCCGGCGACCACCTCCTGGTGGTGGTGGCGCCGTCCCTCGTGGGGCCCGCACCGGCGACCGCTCCCCTCCGGCTGTCGGCCGTGATCGACCTGGACCCCGGTCACCCCATCGACTGAACCGCGGTCCGGCTGAGCCGCCGGCTCAGAGCGGGAGCTCGGCGCTCCCGAAGCGGGTCTGCAGCTCGCCCATCCACTCGGCCCACACGCCGGTCACCTGCAGGATGCCCAGCACCACGAGCATCCCGCCACTCACCACCATGATCCCCTGGTAGTGCCGCTTGACCACGGCGAACGCCGACATGGCCCGGTCGAAGGCCAGGCCGGTGATGAGCAGCGGCAGCCCGAGTCCCAGGCAGTAGATGGCGGAGAGCAACGCCCCCCGGGCCGCCGAGGCCTGGTTGCTCGACGCGGCCAAGCCGAGCACCACCCCGAGGGTGGGGCCGATGCAGGGGGTCCAGCCCAGGGCGAAGGTGATGCCCAGCAGCGGTGCGGCCCACAGGCCCTTGCCGGGCAGCTTGTGGATCCGCACGTCGCGGTTGAGGAAGTTCACCTTGCTCAGCACCCCGGCGAGCAGCAGGCCCAGCACGATGGTGATCACCCCGAAGATCTGGCTGAGGCCCACCGCATGGCGCTGCAGGGCGTCGCCGAAGCTGCCGAAGAGCGCGCCGAAGGACACGAACACCACGGCCGTGCCGGCCACGAAGCCCAGGGTGCCGATGACGACGCGTCGCACCGCCTCCCGGGTGCGGGGGGTCTCGTCGTCTCCCCGCAGATCGGCCGCCGACATGCCGGTGGTGTACGAGAGGTAGGCCGGCACCAGGGGCAGCACGCACGGCGACAGGAACGACACCACGCCCGCGGCGAAGGCGATCGGCGCCGCCACCAGCAGCGAGCCGTCCTGCACGCGGTCGGCGCTGGCCGCCAGCACCGGCACCAGGCCGACCAGATCGACCGGTGTCAGCACGTCGAGGAGCGCCACGACCTACGACCGGACGTCGTCGATGGCGGCGAGCACGTCGGCGTCGTCGAAATCGATCGCACCGGGGAACGTGCCCACCACCTCGCCGTCGGCGTTCAGCAGCACCGTGGTCGGCACCCCCAGGGCGCCGAAGGTGCGCTTGAACTCGTTGCGACGGTCACGCCACAGGTCGACGCTCAGACCGTGCTTGGCGACCTTGGCGTCGATCTCGTCGTCGACGTCGGCGGCGTCGAGGTTCACGGCCACGATGTGGATGCCCTCGGCCGCGTCGGAGTCGGCGAACTCCTGGAGGCCGGCGAGCTCCTCGTCGCACTCGCGGCACCAGGTGGCCCAGCTCACCAGGAGCACGGGCTCGCCCCGCAGCGATGACACCGACACCGGCTCACCGGTGGCCAGGTCGGCGACCTCGTAGCCGGTACCGCCCTCGCCCCC
>DAIMFV010000263.1:0-4995 GCA_036724365.1 Acidimicrobiales bacterium
CGACGCCAGCCCGCCCACGAACCACCGCTCCGAGCCCAGGAGGAACACGTCACCCGCCAGCGACAGCACGAGGCCGATCACCATCCAGCGCCGCACGCCGTCGTCGAACGGCTCCAGCGCCACCGCCACCCCGATCAGGGCCGCCAGGGCACCCGGCTTCGTCACCCAGCGCACCGCTCGGCGGCCCGTCCACACCGCCCACCAGTCGGCGAGGCCGAGCAGCGCGGCGAGGGCGGCGAAGGTCCAGGCCAGGGTGGTCACGGGCGGGGACGCTACTGGCCGGTGGCGACGGCTCCCCGCAGCGCGGGGACCACCAGGGCCACGGAGTCGGGACAGGTCGGGTGCCCGGCGAGCCACCCGTCCAGGGCGTCCAGCGGCACCCGGTCCACGGCCACGACCTCACCGTCGACGAAGGACACGGGCCCGTCGTGGCGGGCCAGGTACACCCGCCCCAGCACCGACACGTCGGCATCGTCGTAGGTGCCGGCGCCGATCTCGGTGACCGGTGCGTCGATCCCCGCCTCCTCGCGGAGCTCCCGCCGGGCGGCCGGAACCCAGTCCTCGCCCGGCGATGCGACACCGCCGAACGCGAGGTCCCAGCGACCGGGCCACACGTCCTTCCAGTGGGCCCGCTGGTGCACGATCAGCCCGCCCCGGGCGTCCAGCACGGCCACGTAGGTGCACCGGTGGCGGAGACGACCGGCCCGCATCTCCGCCCTCGACACCAGACGGAGCACCGTGCCGCGGTCGTCGACCTCCTCGACCGGCTCGGCCGCGGCCGAGCCGTCGGCCGGGTCCTCGGCCGAGTCGTCGGCGCCGGTGGGAACGGGTTCCGGCGACGACGGGTCGGTGGTCATCCGGGGGGTCGATCCTGGGCCTCGACCTCGGCGAGGGCGTCGGCCCAGGTGAGCCGGTCGGCGATGGCCCGGCGGTAGCGGACCACCCGGGCGGGCATGTTCACGGCCAGGGCCCCGGTGACGCGGCCGGCCCGGCCGTAGAGCACGCAGAACCGGGGTTCGTCGAGGGCTCCCGCCACCACCAGGAGCTCGTCGTCGGGCCGGACCCGGCCGGCCAGCTGGATCTTGCGGTCGTACTGGTCGCTCCAGAACCAGGGCACCGGGGTGTACGGCGTGCCGGGCCCGTCACCCTCGAGAAGCCGGCGAGCGGCGTGGGCGCCCATGTCCAGGGCGTGCTCCCAGTGCTCCACCCGCATGGCCTCGTCGAACAGGTGGTTGGGCCAGCGGGCGACGTCGCCCGCGGCCACCACGCCCGGGGCCGCGAGCGTGGTGGCGTCGCAGACCACGCCGTCGTCCACCGTGAGGCCGCTGCCCTCCAGCCAGCCCGTTCGGGGCACCACCCCGATGCCCACCACCACCAGGTCGACCTCCAGGGTGGAGCCGTCGCTCAGCTCGACCCGCACGGATCCGTCGGGACGATCGCCGTGACGCTCCGCCACCGAGGCGACACCCACACCCAGCCGCACGTCGACGCCGTGCTCTCGGTGCAGGTCGGCCACCACCGCGCCGACCCGGGCGCCGAGCACCCGCAGCAACGGCTGCGACAGCGGCTCGACCAGGGTGACCTCCACGCCGAGGAAGCGACACGACGCCGCCACCTCCGCCCCGATGAAGCCGGCCCCCACCACGAGCACCCGCCGAGCCCCGCTGTGCAGCAGATCCCGAACCGACCGGGCGTCGTCGAGGGTGCGCAGCGTGCGCACCCGACGCAGGCCGTCGGTGCCCGGCAGGGCACGGGGCGAACAGCCCGAGGCCACGACAAGCCCGTCGAACGGCAGCGCTCGCCCGTCGGCCAGCGTGACCCGACGCTCCCCGAGGTCGAGCCCCACGGCCGCGACGCCCAGCTCCAGGCTGGCGTCGAGACCGGAGGTGACGGCCCGCAGCCGCACGTCGGGTGCCACCGCAGCGGTGAGCACCTCCTTGGACAGGGGCGGGCGGTCGTAGGGCGGGTGGGGCTCGTCGCCGACCACGACCAGATCGCCGCTGAAGCCCTCGGCCCGCAACGTCTCCGCGGCCCGGATGCCGGCCAGCGATGCACCGACCACGACCACCCGCTCCAGGGGCGCGCTCATGGGCCCGGGTCCGGACGGAGCGTGGTGAGCTCCCCCGTCCTCAGCCCTCGAGGGTGATGGCCTGCTTCGGGCACCGGGCCACGGCTTCCTCGACCTTGCCGCGCAGCGCCTCGTCGGGCTCCTCCTGGAGCACGTAGAGGAAGTCGTCGTCGCGGACCTCGAACACCTCGGGCGCGATGCCCATGCACACCGCATTGCTCTCGCACAGATCGAAATCGACCACCACTCGCATCGCTGCCTCCCTTGGTGACAATCCGGCCAGACTAGAACACGTTCCACCACCGATCGCGACCGAACGGCGGTTCGGCGCCCGCACCGCGCCGCGCTACGCTGAGCCGTCCCGTAACGGGGGTGTAGCTCAGTTGGTAGAGCGCCTCGGTCGCATCGAGGAGGCCAGGGGTTCGATTCCCCTCACCTCCACCACCCCGTTCCCCACCGGTCCCGTGCCGCGGCTCCAGCTCCCCCGGGCCTGGATCGCCGCCATCCGGGACCCACAGGGCCCGGCTCGGCGTAAAAGTGGCCGAGAGTCGGCACATTCCCGCTCAAGGAACCGGGCCGACGCGACGAAACCAGAGACATGGCAGTCGCAGCACCCCTCCCCCGCCCCATCCGCCGAGCCTCAGCCGTCGCCGGCATCGTGGCCGTCGCCCTGCTCCTGGCGGGCTGCCTCACCCCCGGCCAGGACTCCGTGCTCAGGGAACTGAACGCGGACCGGCGGGCCTACAACCGCTCGAACCTGCCCACCCACGCCCAGGCGCAGGCCAAGGCCCAGGCCTGGGCCGAGAAGCTGGCCCGGGAGGGACGCCTGTACCACTCCACCCTCACGGCGGGGATCACCGACAACTGGTGCGGCCTGGGTGAGAACGTCGGCTACGGCGGCACCGTGGCGCAGATCCAGGACGCCTACATGGCCTCGGCCGGCCACCGCGACAACGTCCTGAACACCTCGTGGAACGGCGTCGGCGTCGGCTACGCCACGGGCAAGGTCAACGGCGTCACCGTGATCTTCACGGTGCACTCGTTCATCCGCACCTGCTGAAGCGCCCCGGGAGCGCCGTCGGTCGCCAGCGACCACGACGCCCGACCGGGTCGCAGGACCCCACCGGAACACCACCACACCGAACGGCCCGGGCCCAGCCCGGGTCGTTCGCCTTTTCGGGATCCGCCCCGCCGACCCGCCCACCTCCCCGATCCGCCCGACCCGCGCCCGCCGGCCGGGCGGGTGGCGCGACCGCGGGTGCCCGGTGGCCAGCGGGCGGGCGTGTGCCCGGCCACGTCGGGGGCAGCGGGAACGGCGGAGCGTCGCGGTCGGCGGGGTCGGCCGCCGGGCCGAGCCGGGCCGAGGGCGCCGCAGGCCCGGCGCGCACCGGGCACCGGGCACCGGGCACCGGGCACCGGGCACCGGGCACCGGAGTGACCGATGGGGTCACCGAGGGGAGGCACCCAGGAGGCACCGACGAGCGACGCCCCAGGCGCGACCGGGGCATGCGGCGCCGGTCGGGTTGCAGCCGTCGACGCGGCCCGGGCTGGCCGGAGAGGCCCCCCGGGGGGGTCGCCTCAGTTGGCGGAGCGGCGCAGGGCCAGGACCGGCTGCGGGGCCGACGCGGCCACCCGCAGGGGGCGCACCTTCACCGCCCGCTCGAGGGAGCGGAGGTGGCGCTGGCGCAGGGCGTAGACGTAGGCCCCGCAGGCGCCGGCGGTGAGGAGGAACAGCACCGTGAAGAACCCACCGAGGGCCACGGCCAGCAGGAAGGTGAACGCCGAGGCGCCGAGCAGGCCCACCAGCACGTCTCGCCGGCGACGCCGGGCGTCGAGCGGGGCGAGCGGCAGCAGCGGGGCGGTGGAGGCGTGGACCGGGCGCAGCTTGCTACCGGGGGTGGCGCGCTCCAGGGTGGAGAGCTGGGCCCGGAACGACATGACCGAGCTGGCCGGGCGCCCCTCCCGTCGTGACCGCAGGAAGGGCGGCACGAGTACCGCAGCCCACACACCTGCCAGGATCACAAGGAAGAGCATCGTCACGCTCCGGGCCTGCCTTCGTCTCGCTGGGACCGTAGCCCTCGCCCGTCTCCACGAGGTGGATGGTGGCGCCGACCCGGTTTGGGGGGGTGCGACAGACCCGGCTGCGGCCCGGAGGCCCATGACGGGAATGCTGCAGTTGTTACAAACGTACTACGAGATCGGCCCCGCCCGCCAGGGACGTGACCAGGGTCGCACCGTGGTGCCACCTCCCCGTCACGGGGCCACGGGGCCGGCCGCGGCCGATGGCGGTCCCGCCTCCTACACTTCCACCATGCCGGAACGCCTCACCCACCTGGACCCGCTGGGCCGGGCCCGCATGGTCGACGTCACCCCCAAGGACCCGTCGCACCGCCGGGCCGTGGCCCGGGGTCGGGTGCACATGCAGCCCGAGACCACCGCCCTGGTGGCCCGTGGCGCGGTGGGCAAGGGCGACGTCCTCAACGTGGCCCGGGTGGCCGGCATCCAGGCCGCCAAGCGCACCGCAGACCTGATCCCCCTGTGCCACCCGCTGCTCGTGGGGTCGGTGCTGGTCAACTTCCACATCGACGACACGTTCATCGAGATCGAGGCGCACGTCGACACGGTCGACCGCACCGGGGTCGAGATGGAGGCGCTCACCGCGGTCACGGTGGCGGCCCTCACCATCTACGACATGTGCAAGTCGGCCGACCGCTCGATGACCATCGGCGAGGTCGCCCTCTGGGAGAAGACCGGCGGGCGGTCGGGTCCGTTCCGCCGGGGATCCTCGGACCCCGAGCTCGACCTCGGGCTGTAGCGCCCAGCCACCGTGGCCACCACCGCCGGGACCACCGCAGTCGAGACCGACACCGCACCGCTGGTCGACGGCTTCGGACGGGTCCACCGCGACCTGCGGATCTCGGTCACCG
>DAIMFV010000264.1:0-2332 GCA_036724365.1 Acidimicrobiales bacterium
CCCCCACCACCAGGGGCCGGTCGCCGCCGAGGCGCTCCACCAGGTCGGGCTCGTCGATGCCCTGCACCACCACGTTCGTGCCGTCGCCCTCGGGGGCCTGGGACGTGGCCTCCTCGGCGCGGCCCGCGCCCTCGGCGTCTTCCCCGCCGGCGACGGCTCCGGCGTCGACAGCGCTGGCGGCCACGGTGGACGCGGGCGCCCCGTCGGCCGCGATCTCGGCGCCCACGGTGTCGAACTGGGCGTACTGGCTGGAGGAAGCCCGTACCCCCCACTCGCTCAGCTCGGCGCACGACGCGAAGCGTTCGAGGCCCGAGGCCTCCACGGGGGTGTCGCCCCCCAGCACGATCACGCCGGCCACCAGGGCCGCGGTGGCGGTGGCCGCCACCGCGCCCAGCACGCCACGTCGGGGACGACTCGGAGGGTTCAGGGTCTCGCTCATGCCCGGTGTGACGACCCGTCGGCGGGATCGGTTCCCGGCCCACCCGATCCGGTGCCGTCGACGTCGGGCCGACCGGCCCTCCCGTGGGACCGGGACGCACCGCGGAGCCGGGCGGTGCGACGCCCGTCAGCCCCCGACCTGCTCCTCGGCGGTAGCCCGGGCCCAGCGGTAGTCGGCCTTGCCCGCAGGCGAACGCACCACGTGGTCCACCACCACGAGGTGCTTGGGGAGCTTGTAGCCGGCGAGCGATCCCCGGAGGTGGTCGCGCAGTTCGTCGAGCGACGGCGGCTCGCTCGGGTCGGCGGGTGCGACCACCGCGGTGACCGCGTTCCCCCACCGCTCGTCGGGGATGCCGACCACCAGCACGTCGGTGACCTTGGGGTGGTCGACGATCTGCGACTCGACCTCCTCGGGGAACACCTTCTCGCCGCCGGTGTTGATGCACTGCGACCCGCGCCCCAGGAGCTGGATGGTGCCGTCGGCCTCCACCGTGGCCATGTCGCCGGTGAAGCAGTAGCGCTCGCCGTCGACCTCCACGAAGGTGGCCGCCGTCTTCTCGGGATCGTTGAGGTAGCCGAGGGGCAGGCGGCCGGTGTTGGCCACCCGGCCCACCTCGCCGGAGCCCGGCGCGAGCTCGCGGTGGTCGGCGTCGAACACCTTGGTGCCCGGAGCCGGGGCGAAGCGGGCGAGGCCGGTGACCTCGTCGCCCGCCTGGAGGCGCTGGGAACCCTGGACGCCGCTCTCCGACGACCCGAAGCCGTCGAGGATGGCCCGGCCGGGGAAGAGCTCGGCCAGGCGGGTCTTGAGGCTGGGCGAGATCGGGCTGCCGCCGTTGGCGATGGCGAACAGGCTGGACACGTCCCAGCGGTCGGGGTGGGCCTCCCACGCGTCGACGAGCGGGCGCCCCACGGCGTCGCCAACGATGGTGAGGGTGTTGACCCCTTCGGTGGCGACCGCGTCCCAGACGGCTTCGGCGTCGAGGCGACCGGGCATCAACACGCTGGTGCCACCGGCCAGGAGCCAGGACCACGACGTCCACTGGGCCGCGGCGTGCATCATCGGTGCCAGCGGCAGGTACACGAAGGCCGGCACCATGCGGTCGACCAGTTCGGCCGGGGTGGCCACGGGACCCATGAGGCGCATGGGGTCACCGCCGCCGATGCAGGCGAAGAAGGCATCTTCCTGACGCCACACCACGCCCTTGGGTCGGCCGGTGGTGCCACCGGTGTACATCAGGTAGTGGTCGTCACCGGTGCGGCCCTCGGTGACCACCGGTTCGGGCGACGACGCGGCCAGGGCCTCCTCGTAGGCCACGGCGCCGGGCAGGTCGGCCTCGTCGCCGTCGACTGTGTCAGGAGCAGGGTCGTCGACCACCAGCAACGCCTTCATGCCGGCCACCGAGTCGGCCACCGAGGCGACCTGTCCGGTGAGGGTGCGGTGCACGAGCAGGGCCACCGACGACGAGTCGTCGAGCAGGTAGCGGAGCTCCTCGCCGGTGTAGCGGTGGTTGATGTTCACCGGAACGGCCCGCAGGGCGAAGGCCGCGATCATGGCCTCCAGGTACACCTGATCGTTGCGCAGGAACAGCGCCACGTGGTCGCCCGGACCCACGCCCGCAGCCCGCAGGTGGTGGGCCAGCCGGTTGGCCCGCTCGGCGAGCTCCCGGTAGGTGGGACGCTGGGGACCGCACACCAGCGCGGTGCGATCGGCGGCCCGGGGCCAGATCGCCTCCCACAGGTCGGCGAAGTTGTAGGTGGCGGGCAGCGGTGCGTCGATCCCGGCCGGCGCGCCCTGCTGGTCGGTCCCCTGGGTCCCCTCGGTCATACCTGACAGTGTGTCAGACGCCCTGGCGGGCCCCACCGGGCGCCACCGGTGCCGCCTCGCACCCGCCCC
>DAIMFV010000264.1:2342-4921 GCA_036724365.1 Acidimicrobiales bacterium
GGGAGGCCTCCACCGGGCGACCCGGCGGCCCGGCGGCCCCGGCGGCTCGCCCCCGATGCCGCCGCCGCCGCTAATCTGACGACCCGTCAGATACGCGCGGCGCCCGACCGGGCACCGCACCACCCCGCCGCCCTGGCCGTCGACGGACCCCGACCGGAGGAACCCACCCCCATGACCACGCCCGACGCCCCCGCCACCGGTCCCCTCTCGGGGGTCCGGATCATCGAGAGCTCCATGCTCGGACCGGCCGCCATCACCACCGCGCTGGCCGACATGGGCGCCGAGGTCATCAAGGTGGAGACCCCCTCGGGCGACTACATCCGCCAGATGACGTGGCCGATCGTGGAGGGCGTCTCGCTCATGCACCTCCACGTGAACCGGGGCAAGCGGTCGCTGGTGCTGGACCTGCGCACCCCCGAGGGCGTGGAGACGTACCTCGACCTGGTGCGAGACGCCGACGTGGTGATCGAGGCCATGCGCCCGGGCGGCCTGGAGAAGCGCGGCCTGGGCTACGACCGGCTCCGCGAGGTCAACCCGCGCATCGTGTTCTGCACCATCTCCGGCTACGGGATGACCGGCCCCTATGCGGAGCTCCCCAGCCACGGCGTGGCCTACGACGTGTGGGCCGGCCTGGTGAAGCCCGAGATCACCGACGACGGCTTCGCCGCCATCCCCGAGCACCCCTCGGTGGGGATCCACGCCGGGCCGCTGTTCGGCGCCCTCGGTGTGCTGGCCGGCGTGATCCAGGCCCGGGCCACCGGCCACGGCGCCCGACTCGAGATCGCCCAGAGCGACGCCGCCGCCGCCATGGACTGGCTGCGGAGCGAGACGTGGAAGGCCTACGAGCGCCCCCAGTCCGAGGTCACCGGCAACGCGTCGGACAACTTCGAACGCCGGGCGCCCGGCACCGCCGGCATGCGCGACGGGGTCCGCTACCAGTTCTACGAGGCCGCCGACCAGCAGTACGTGCTGCTCCAGGCGTCCGAGCGCGAGTTCTGGGAGAACTTCTGCCGGGCGGTCGATCGCTACGACCTGTTCGAGGCCCATCCCGGCGCCAAGTTCGCCGACCACGCCGTAGGCAACCTGCCGCTGCGCCGTGAGCTGCGAGACATCTTCCGCACCCGCACCGCCCGGGAGTGGGTGCAGCTCGGCCTCGACGTGAACGTGCCGATCGTCTCGGTGAACACGCCGCAGACCCTGGCCGACGATCCCCAGTTCCAGGACCGGTTCCCGTGGATCCCCGCCGAGCGCCTGGGCTGCGACCAGCTCCCGAGCCCGATCAAGTTCCTCGACGTCGAGGTCCCCGTCCCCACCAAGGCCCCCACCGTGGGCCAGCACACCGACGAGGTGCTGCGTGAGGTCCTGGGCTACGACGACGCCCGCATCGCCGCCCTCCGCGAGGCCGGCACCCTCGGCTGACCCCGGTCAGATCCAGCCCGGTCAGCTCCAGCCCGGTCTGCTCCAGCCCGGTCTGCTCCAGCCCGTTCAGCCGGCCAGCTGGCCCACGGCGGCCACGAACTCGTCGATGCGGTCCGTGAGCACGCGCAGGCTGGCGGCCCAGAACGCCACGTCGGCCACATCGATCCCGAAGCGGGCGGCCAGCGCCGTGGCATCGCCCAGACCGGTGGCCGACAACAGGTCGTCGTACCCCTCACGGAACCGGTCGGGGTCGCGCTGGAACTCGGCGTACAGCCCGATGCCGAACAGCAGCCCGAACGTGTAGGGCCAGTTGTAGTAGGCGGTGAAGTAGTGGCCCTTCACGGCCCACATGTCGGGGTGGCGCCAGGCTGGGTCGAGCCCGTCGCCGTAGGCCGTGGCCTGGGCGTCGAGCATCAGCTCCCGCAGCCGGTCCACCGACACCACGCCCTGCTCCCGTTCCGCGGACAGGGCCCGCTCGAACAGGAAGCGGGAGTGGATGTCCACCACCACCTGGCAGGCCCCGGCCAGGTCGCCGTCGAGCAGGGCCAGCCGGCCCTGGGCGTCGTCGCCCACCGCCGCCAGACCGGCCTGCACCATGATCGTCTCGCAGAAGATGCTGGCCGTCTCGGCCAGCGCCATGGGCGTGTTGCGCTGCATCGGGGTGCGGTCGCCCAGGTTGAGGTTGTGGTAGGCGTGGCCCAGCTCGTGGGCCAGGGTCTGCACGGCGTCGAAGCTGCCGTCGAAGTTGCACAGCACACGGCTGACCCCACCCTGGACGCTCATGCAGAAGGCGCCGCCCACCTTGCCGGAGCGGGGCCCGGCATCGATCCACGCCTCGGTCACCGCGGTGTCGACCAGCCCGGCCAGCCGGGGCGAGTAGGTGGCGAAGGCGTCGCGCACCGAGGCCACGGCCTCGGGCCAGGCGAACCGGCGGGGCGCGCCCACCGGGGCGATGAGGTCCCACCACGGCAACCCGTGGTCGTGGCCGAGGAGCGTGGCCTTGGCCCGCAGGTAGCGGTGCCACTGCGGCAGCGAGGCCACCACCGCCTCCTGCATGGCGGCCAGGACCCCGGCGCTCACGCCGTTGGTCTCGAGCACCGGATCGAGCGAGTCGGTCCCCCCCCGCCGGCGGTTGAGGGTGTTGGCCTCGCCCTTGAAGG
>DAIMFV010000265.1:0-3159 GCA_036724365.1 Acidimicrobiales bacterium
TCACCTCGGCGCGCGTCAATTCGGGCCTGGCGATGCCCACGTCGCCGCTGGTGCTGCTCTGGCGCCGGCCGGTGAACCGCCTCGGGCCGCTGGCATCGGTGGCGGCCGTGGTGTCGGTGGTGTCGGCGCTGCTGGTGGCGTCGCTGTTCACCGGGTTCCTCTCGCCCATGGCCGGCGGGCTGTCGCTCCAGGCCGGCTACATCGAGCCGCTGGTGGGCGAGTCGATGCAGGAGTACGACCAGGTCCGGGGCCTGGGTGTGGTGCTGTGGTCGCCGGTGCTGATCCTCTCGGGCTTCATCCTCCTCCTGGGCCGCTTCCGGGTCACGCCCGGCCTCTTGCTGGTGGGCATGGCCGTGCTGGGCGTGCCGCCGGTGGTGCTGGCGGGGGAGTCGTCGGTGCCGGTGCTGATCGGCTTCGTGGTGGCGGGGGTGGTGCTCGAGGTGGGCGTGGCGCTGGCGGCGCGGCCCACCCTGCGCCCGGCGGCGGCGTCGGCGGTGTCGGCGGCGGTGGGCTCCACGTTGTGGGCGGCCACGTTCGTGGCCCTGCGGGCCGAGTCCCGCCTGAACTGGAGCGAGACGATGGTCTACGGGTCGGTGATGCTGGCCGGCATGGGCGGGGCCGCGGTGGCCGCGCTGGTCATGGCCAGGGTGGGCCCGGTCGACGAGCTGGCCGACGGACTCGTCGACGAGCAGGTCGACGAGCCGGTGGGGGAGCAGGCCGGCCGATGAACGAGTACGCCATCATCTGCGGTCTCTCCGGTGCCGGGCGATCCACCGCGGCCGACGTCTTGGAGGACCAGGGCTGGTTCGTCATCGACAACCTGCCGGTGGCCCTGATCCCCGACGTGGCCGGCCTGGTGCCGGTGACCACCAGCGGCGACAGCCGGGTGGCGCTGGTGGTGGGGGCGTCGTCGGACCCCCGCGAGCTCACCGCCATGTTGAGCGACCTCCGGGCCAGCGGGGCCCGGGTGCGCACCCTGTTCCTCGACGCCCGCACCGAGGTGCTGGTGCGTCGGTTCGAGAGCACGCGCCGCCGTCACCCGGTGAGCGCCGGGGCCCTCTTGGAGGCGGCGATCGAACGGGAGCGGGAGGGCCTGCAGATGGTGCGGGCCGAGGCCGACGCCATCGTGGACACCAGCGATCTGAACGTGCACGAGCTGAGCCGGCGGGTGGGCGACATCTTCGGCGACCACGCCGACACGCCGGGCATGCAGGTCACCGTCACGTCGTTCGGCTACAAGCACGGCATGCCGGTCGACGTCGACCTGGTGTTCGACTGCCGCTTCCTCCCCAACCCGCACTGGGTGGAGGAGTTGCGGCCGCTCGACGGTCGGGAGCCGGCGGTGAGCGGGTACGTGTTGAGCAGCGACCTGGCCGGAGCGTTCCTGGAGCGGGTGGAGTCGTTGCTGGTGCTGCTGGCCCCGGCCTATGAGGCCGAGGGCAAGGCGTGCCTCACGGTGGCGTTCGGCTGCACAGGGGGCCGGCACCGGTCGGTGGCGATCTCCGAGGAGATGGCGGAGCGCCTGGCCCACCACGGGCTGCACGCCGGGGTCGCCCACCGCGACGTGGACCGCAACCGCTGACGCCGGTCGGCGCCCGGGCGTGTTTCGCCGGTGTTTCCGGGTGTCCACTAGGTTCCAGAGCGAGCCGGGCGAGTCGCTCGCGGCCTGGGATCCGGCGCCACGAGACCATCCATGAGGGGTGCAGCACCTATGACCATCCGTGTCGGGATCAACGGGTTCGGCCGCATCGGCCGCAACTTCTTCCGGGCTGTGAAGCAGCAGGGCGCCGATATCGACTTCGTCGCCGCCAACGACCTGGGCTCGGTGGCCACCATGGCCCACCTGCTCAAGAACGACTCGGTCATGGGCCGCTTCGACGGCGACGTCAAGGTGCACGACGACGGCATCGAGGTCGACGGCGACGTCATCAAGATCCTGGCCGAGCGCGACCCCGCCAAGCTGCCCTGGGGAGACCTGGGCGTCGACGTGGTCATCGAGTCCACCGGCTTCTTCACCGACCGTGCCAAGGCCGCCGCCCACGTCGACGCCGGCGCCCCCCGGGTGATCGTGTCGGCTCCGGCCACCAACGCCGACGCCACGTTCGTGGTGGGCGTGAACGACGACACGTTCGACGCTGCCAACCACATCGTGGTGTCCAACGCCTCCTGCACCACCAACTGCTTCGTGCCCATGATCAAGGTCCTCGACGACGCCTTCGGCGTGGAGAAGGGCCTCATGAACACCATCCACGCCTACACCGGCGACCAGCAGCTGGTCGACGGCCCCCACTCCGACCTGCGTCGGGCCCGGGCCGCCGCCATCAACATCGTGCCCACCTCCACCGGTGCCGCCCGGGCCACCGGCCTGGTGCTGCAGGCCATGCAGGGCAAGCTCGACGGCACCTCGCTGCGCGTGCCCGTGCCCACCGGTTCCATCACCGACTTCACCGGTCTGCTCAAGACCGACGCCACGGTCGAACAGGTGAACGAGGCGTTCAAGGCGGCGGCGTCCGAGGGTCGCCTCAAGGGGATCCTCGCCTACTCCGAGGAGCCGCTGGTGTCGTCCGACATCGTGGGCACCCCGTACTCGGTCACCTTCGACTCGGGTCTCACCATGTCGCAGGGCAACCTGGTCAAGATCCTCGGCTGGTACGACAACGAGTGGGGCTACTCCAACCGCCTCGTCGATCTGGTGAAGATCGTCGGCGCGGCCAACAAGTAGTACGGCGGCTGCACCCATGATCAACGGCGTTCCCCAGCTCGAGGACCTCGGCGACGTCGCCGGCAAGCGGGTCCTGGTGCGTTGCGACTTCAACGTGCCGATCCGCGACGGCGTCATCGCCGACGACCTGCGCATCCGGGCCGCCCTGCCCACCCTCTCCTGGCTCCAGGAGCGGGGGGCCACGGTCACGGCGTGCAGCCACCTCGGTCGCCCCAAGGGGGCGCCCGACCCGCAGTACTCGATGGACCCGGTGCGAGCCCGCCTGGCGGAACTCGCACCGGGGGCCGGGCCGCTCGAGAACCTGCCGGTCTCGCCCGGCGGCACGAGATAGGCGCAATCGCCGAGTGCGAAGACGGCATCGTCGCGGGTCGATTGCAGCGTGGCGCGCTCGACGATCTGGTTGGCGCGGCTCGTCTCGAGGCCCCCGAGCCCGGCGA
>DAIMFV010000265.1:3169-4912 GCA_036724365.1 Acidimicrobiales bacterium
CACCGGGGGTCGAGCTGCTCGAGATCCTGCGGTTCTCGCCCGGCGAGACCGCCAACGACCCGGCGTTCGTGGCCGAACTGGTGGCCGGTCAGGACCTCTACGTGAACGACGCCTTCGGGGCGTCGCACCGGGCCCACGCCTCCATCGTGGGCCCGCCCCTCACCCTTCCCTCGGCGGCCGGTCGGCTGCTGGAGAAGGAGGTCGAGGTGCTCCTGGGCTGTCGCAACGAGCCCCGCCGGCCCTTCATCTCGATCCTCGGCGGCTCCAAGGTGTCCGACAAGCTGGGCGTGATCAACGCCCTGCTCGAGGTGGTCGACGGCCTGGTCATCGGCGGCGGCATGTGCTTCACCTTCCTGGCCGCCCAGGGACACCAGGTGGGGGCGTCGCTGCTGGAAGCCGACCAGATCGACACCTGCCGCGGTCTGCTCGACAGCGGCGCCACCATCCACCTGCCCTCCGACGTCACCGCCCTGGGTCCCGGCGGCAAGATCGGCGACCCGGCCGCCGGCGGCGAGGTCCGCCAGTTCGGGCGAGACCTGCCCGACGGCTGGATGGGTCTCGACATCGGCCCCGGCACCGCCGCCGAGTTCTCCGACGTCATCGGCGAGGCCCGCCAGGTGCTCTGGAACGGGCCCATGGGTGTGTTCGAGGATCCCCGGTTCGAGGCCGGCACCCGCACCGTGGCCGAGGCCGTGGCCGACTGTCGCGGCTTCACCGTGGTGGGCGGCGGCGACAGCGCGGCCGCCGTGGCCCAGTTCGGCCTGGCCGACCGCATCGACCACATCTCCACCGGCGGCGGCGCCTCGCTCGAGTTCCTCGAGCAGGGCGACCTGCCCGGGCTCAGCGCCCTGCGCGGCGCGCCCAACACCTGACCCGCCCACGCTGACCTGCACCGTTCCCCGGCCGGGGAACGCGGTGGGCGCCACCGATCCACCTTTCAGCTGCCGGCCCGTGCCGGTCCCACCGAACGGAGCCACCCATGGCCAAGGCCACCCGCACCCCGCTCATCTCCGGCAACTGGAAGATGCACCACAACCACTTCGAGGCGATCTCCACCGTCCAGAAGCTGGCCTACCTGCTCCACAAGGACGACTACGAGGTGGTCGACGTGTCGGTGCACCCGCCGTTCACCGACCTGCGCTCGGTGCAGACCGTGCTGGAGGCCGACGAGATCCCGATCGCCCTGGGCGCCCAGCACTGCCACTGGGAGGAGAAGGGGGCCTTCACCGGCGAGATCTCCCCGGCGTTCCTGGCCAAGCTCAACGTGACCTACGTGATCACCGGCCACTCCGAGCGGCGAGAGCTGTTCGGGGAGACCGACGAGATGGTCAACACCAAGGCCAAGGCCATCCTCAAGTGGGGCATGACGCCCATCATCTGTTGCGGCGAGACGCTCGAGGAGCGCGAGGCCGGCGGCACCGACCAGAAGGTGGCCGGCCAGGTGCGCGCCGCCCTGGCGGGCCTCAAGCCCGAGCAGGTGGCCGGTCTGGTCATCGCCTATGAGCCGATCTGGGCCATCGGCACCGGTCGCACGGCCAGCGCCGAGGACGCCCAGACGGTGTGCGCCCTGGTGCGGGCCACGGTGGCCGAGGTGGCGGGGGCCGAGGCGGCCGATGCCGTGCGCATCCAGTACGGCGGGTCGGTCAAGCCGTCCAACGCCGTGGAGCTGATGGGCCAGCCCGACATCGACGGCGCCCTGGTGGGTGGGGCGAGCCTGGTGGCCGACGACTTCGCCGGCATCGT
>DAIMFV010000266.1:0-4912 GCA_036724365.1 Acidimicrobiales bacterium
GCGAGCCGCCCGAGATCGTCACCCGCGCCACCCCACGCGCCGATACCAGCGACGACGTGCCCACCTGGGATGTCGACCTGCGGGGCCGCATCGGTCCGCTGGCGCGCACCAAGCGCCTCCGGATGGTGCGCGCCGTCCACCATCCCGATGAGCGGGTGGTGTTCGAGCGACGGGAGCTGGACGGTCGCAGCCACAGCCCGTGGGTCCTCGACGCCGCGGTGATGCCGTCGGAAGCCGCCTCCCCCGGCGGCTCTCGGCTGGTCATGGTGCTGCGGTACGGCGGCGGGCTGTTCGGGCCGGTCCTGGAGCGGATCCTGCGAGACGAGATCGAGCAGTCACGGCTCCGCCTCCTGCACCTGGTGAGCGCCGATGCCGAGCCGTCGTCGCCATGACCCCTGAGCCCGCCGGGACGGCCACCGCCGGGTCGGCGACCCTCACCGTCCCGGACCAGTTGGGGGCCACGGTCGGGCCCGGCTCCACCCGGTTCGTGGTGCAGTCGGGGGTGGCCGAGCGGATCGAGCTGTGCCTGTTCGACCTGGTGGGACGAGAGGTCGACCGCATCGACCTGGCCCACGCCGACGGGCTCGTGTGGGCCGCCGACGTCGCCGGTGCCGGCCACGGCCTGCACTACGGCTACCGGGTGCACGGACCGGGCCGGCCCGAGGCCGGTCACGCCTGCGACCCGGCCAAGCTGTTGGTCGATCCGTCGGCCCGTCGACTCGCCGGCGACCTGGTCTGGGCGCCGGAGCTGGTCGCCCCCGGGGTCGATTCGGCACCGTTCGTGCCCCGCTCGGTGGTGGTGGCCCCGGGGCCGCCGGTCACCGACGACCAACGGCCGCTCCCCCCGTGGGACCGCACCGTCGTCTACGAGGCCCACGTGGGCCACCTCACCGCCCGTCACGCCCTGGTGGCGGTCGAGCAGCGCGGCCGTTACGGCGGCCTGGCCGCCCCGCCCGTGGTCGACCACCTCCTGCGGTTGGGCGTCACCGCCGTGGAGCTGCTGCCGGTGCAGCACTTCGTGAGCGAGCGGGCCCTGGTGGCCCAGGGCGTCCAGAACGTGTGGGGCTACAACCCGCTGGCGTGGGGCGCGCCCCACGCCGGCTACGCCTCGCCGGGCGGGGATCCCGTGAGCGAGCTGCGCCGGGCGGTCGACCACCTCCATCGGGCCGGCATCGAGGTGTGGCTCGACGTGGTCGTCAACCACACCTGTGAGGGGGCACTCGGCAGCGGCCCGATCCTGTCCTGGCGGGGGTTCGACAACCTGGGCACCTACCGGTTGCTGCCCGGTCCCGAGGGCCTGGCCGACGACGACGTCACCGGGTGCGGTAACGCCGTCGACACCCGCTCGCCGCTGGTGCGTCGCCTGATCGTGGAGACGCTGGTGCGCTGGGTCACCGAGTTGGGCATCGACGGGTTCCGGTTCGACCTCGCGGCCACGCTGATCCGGGGCGACGACGGTCCCACCGCCCACCACCCGCTTCTGGCCGAGATCGCCGCCCGGCCCGAGCTGCGCCACACCAAGCTCGTGGCCGAGCCGTGGGACCTCGGACCCGGTGGCTACGTGCTCGGCGGGTTCCCGGAGCCGTGGCGGGAGTGGAACGACCGGTTCCGCGACGACGGGCGAGACCTCACCCGGGGCCACGCCTCGCTGCCGGCCGCGGCCGCCGCGCTCACCGCCAGCGCCCAGGTGTTCCACGGCCGCCCGCCCACGTCCACGATCAACGCGGTGACCACCCACGACGGCTTCACGGTGCGCGACCTCGTGACCTACGACCACCCCACCGACGACGGCCACGGCCAGCGGTCCTGGAACGGCGGGCTGGAGGGGCCCACCGTCGACGAGACCGTGACCGCCACCCGGAGCCGTCGTCAGCGGATGCTGCTCGGACTGGTGCTGCTCGCGCAGGGGGTACCTCAGATCTCCTCGGGCGACGAGATCGGTCGGAGCCAGCAGGGCCGGGCCAACGGCTACACGCTGACCCCGGCCGACTGGGGTCTGCCGTGGCCCGAGGCGGACTGGGACCTGGCGGCCTGGACGGCCACGGCCGCCGGCCTGCGCGCGGAGCACACCGTGCTGCGTCGCCCCGACTGGGTGGACCCCGACGACGACCGCATCCGCTGGTTCGACGGCGAGGGCCGACCCATGGGCGACCACACCTGGCACGGCCACGCGCACCCCGACGATGCCGCCGACCGCCATCGCGCCGACGGGCACCACGCCGACGGGCACCCAGGCCATGAGCCACACGTCGACGGCGACCGCTGCGACGACGGGCGCCACCTCCACGGACCGGCTCTGTTGGGGCATCCCGAGTGGCCCCGGGTGCTGCAGGTGTGCCACCGACCCGATCCGGGGCGTGGCGAGCAGGGGAGCGAGGTGCTCGTGGTGGTGGTCACCGGAGCCGGGTCCCGGGGGGTCACCCTCGCGCCCGGCGAGTGGGAGGTGCGCCTCGACGCCGCCCATCCGCGCGGTGCCCGGCGCGAACGGGCCGCCGACCGGATCACCATCGACGGGCCCACCCTCCTGGTGCTGGTGCGCCCGGCCGCGGTGGTTCAGCCGCCGGCCGACCAGGCCCGGTAGCGCCCGTCCTCCACGGCGAGGCGGACGGCGAGGCCGAACGTGGCGCCGAGGACGTCCTCGGTGAGCGTCTCGGCGAGTGGACCGGCGGCCACGACCCGGCCGGCGCGCAACAGCAGGGCGTGGGTGAACCCGGGCGGGATCTCCTCCACGTGGTGGGTGACGAGGACGGCCGGTGGCGTGCGACCATCGGCGGCCAGGGCGGCCAACCGCCCCACCAGGTCCTCCCGGGCCCCGAGGTCGAGGCCGGCGGTGGGCTCGTCGAGCAGCAGCAGGTCCGGGTCGGCGGCGAGGGTGCGGGCCAACTGCACGCGCTGGCGTTCCCCGGACGAGAGGGTGCCGAACGTGCGGCCGGCGAGTTGGGTGGCTCCCACCGAGGCCAGGGCCTCAGCCGTGCGGGCCCGGTCGCGGTCGTCGTACTGGTGCCACCACGGCTCCAACGCACCTCGTCGGCCCGTGAGCACCACATCGGTCACCGTGAGCTCGGGGCGCAGCCGGTCGGCCAGGGCGGGGGAGGCCACCCCGATGCGGCGGCGTAGGGGCCGCACGTCGGTGTGGCCCAGCGTCTCGCCGAACACCCGCACCGTGCCGCGTGTGGGGTGCTCCCACAACGAGGCGATGCGCAGGAGCGAGGTCTTGCCCGCACCGTTCGGGCCGAGCACCACCCACCGCTCGTGGGCGCCGACCCGCCAGTCGACGCCGGCCAGCAGGGCCCGACCGTCTCGCACCAGGTCGACGTCGTCGAGGGAGAGGACCGGCGCGGGCGTTGGCACCGGCGCACGGTACCCGTCGTGGTCGGGAGGCGGAGGCGCCCGGCCGCGGCTCTAGGGTGTCGCCCGTGCAGATCGGCATCCTCGGAGGTACCGGACCCGCAGGCAGCGCGCTCGGCGTGCGCCTCGCCTCGGTGGGGTTCGACGTGGTCATCGGTTCCCGGTCCAAGTACCGGGCCATGGAGGTGGTCGACAAGCTCCACGAGAAGTGGGGAGACCGGCACCTACCCATCGCCGCCGGCGACAACGCGGCGGCGGCCGCGGCCGACGTGGTGGTGATCGCCACGCCGTGGGACGCCGCCTACGGCACCGCCACCTCGGTGGCCGAGGCGCTCGACGGCAAGGTGGTCATCTGCATGGCCAACGCCCTCACCCGCATCGGCAACGAGTTCCAGCCGCTGGTCCCGCCCCGGGGGTCGGTGGCCGCGAGCGTGCAGGCCGCGGTCCCCGGTTGTCGGGTGGCGGCGGCGTTCCACCACGTGCCGGCCAAGGAGCTCGGCGACCTGAGCCACCCGATCGAGTCCGACGTGTTGATCTGCTCCGACTTCCAGGACGCCACCGACGTCACCTCCGACATCGTGGCCAAGGTGCCGAACATGCGCCCGCTCGACGCCGGTGGCCTGTCGCAGGCCACGCCCATCGAGTCGTTCACCGCCGTGCTGTTGCAGCTCAACGTGCACTACAAGACCCGGGTGGCGGTGAAGTTCACCGGCATCCCGGATCGACCGGTGGACGGAGCCGACGCCCCGGCCGCCGGCGACGGCGCCGCGCCGGAGGGCACGCACTGATGTCGAGCGGACCGATGCACCTGTACGACACGGCCCGCCAGGTGGTGGTGCCCTTCGAGCCCGGCCCGGTGGTCACCATGTACACGTGCGGGATCACGCCGTACGACGCCACCCACATCGGCCACGCCGCCACCTACCTCACCTACGACGTGCTCCAGCGGCGCCTGCGCGACCTCGGCCACGAGACCCGGTGCGTGCGCAACATCACCGACGTGGACGACGACCTGCTCCGCAAGGCGCGGGAGCTGGGGGTGCACTACCTGGACCTGGCCGCGGGCGAGATCGCCCGGTTCGACGCCGACGTGGCCGCCCTGGGCCTCCTGCCGAGCTGGAGCGAACCCCGGGCCACCTCGGCCATCGCCGACATCCGCGGGTTCATCGGCATGGTGCTGGACCGCGGCCACGCCTACGAGTCCGGGGGCGCGGTCTACTTCGACGTGGCCTCCTGGCCCGGGTTCGGCTCCATCAGCCACTACCACGCCGACGAGATGCTCCGCCTGGCGGCCGAGCGGGGCGGCAACCCCGACGACCCCAACAAGCGCAACCCGCTCGACTTCGTGCTGTGGCAGCCCTCGGCCGAGGACGAGCCGGCGTGGGACTCGCTGTGGGGCCCGGGCCGCCCCGGCTGGCACATCGAGTGCTCGGCGCTGGCCCTGCGGGAGCTGGGCACGACCATCGACCTGCACGGCGGCGGCGCCGACCTCATCTTCCCCCACCACGAGTGCGAGGCGGCCCAGTCCGAAGCCGCCACCGGTGAACCCTTCGTTCGTCACTGG
>DAIMFV010000267.1:0-4872 GCA_036724365.1 Acidimicrobiales bacterium
CGAGCCGGCCTATGTCGTCGAGACGGCCAGGGTGCTCGCCGACGTGAAGGCGCTGCTCAAGACGTTCGATGATGCGATTACGGTTGCTTCGCTTACGCCGCCGACGGGTGTTGAGTTCATGGTCGAAGGCGATCTCACCATCGCCACGGTTGCTCGTCCGTTGACGGAAGAAGAGCTCAAGAAGCTCGAAGAGAGTCAGGTTGGCGACGTGACGGCTGTGAAGTCGGAAGCCGACGAGAAGAAGGCGGGCGGCGCCCTGGCCGCCCTGACCACGGTCGAGTTCCCCGACGAGCGCCAGCTCGCCCTGCTCCAGGCGGGCGAGACGGTGGTGACCGCCGAGGAGGACGCGCTGGAACTGGTGGCCCCCGACCGGCCGGGCCTGTTCGTGCGGGTGGCGGGGGTGCTCGCCCTCCACGGGCTCGACGTGTTGTCGGCCGACGCCACCGCCCGCGACGGCATGGCCCTGGAGCGGTTCCGGGTCACGTCCCGGTTCGGATCGATGATCGCGTGGGACCGGGTGGAGGCCGACCTGCTCGCCGCGCTCGACCACCGGCTCGCCCTGGAGGCGCGGCTGGCCGAGCGGATCGCCACCTACTCCCGCGGTGGTCCCCGGCCGGGTCTGCCGCCGGCGTCGATCCGCTTCGACGACGCCGCCTCACGCACGGCCACCGTCATCGAGCTGACCGCACCGGACCGGATCGGGTTGCTCTACCGGGTGTTGCGCTCCTTCGCCGAGCTGGACCTCGATGTGCGGGTGGCCAAGGTGCAGACGCTCGGCGACCTCATGATCGACGCCTTCTACGTGACCCGCCGCGACGGCTCGCTGGTGGCCGACCCCGACGTACGGGCGGAGCTCGAGCGCTCACTGCTGCACGCCGTCAGCTGATCAGCCGGACGTCGGTCGTCGGTCTTCAGTCGCCGCGGAGGAAGCGCTCGACCTCTTCGACCAGTTCGGCGGGGTCGGCGTCGGGCATCGGGCCCTCGGCCTGGTGGGTCTCGTCGAACGGCGCGCCGAAGGGACCGAAGCCCTCCAGCTCGTCGAGGTCGGTGCTGGGTTGGTCGTCGGCCGCGGCCTCCAGGCCCGACACGTACTCGGCGGTGTCGTCGTCGGCCGCCACCAGCTCGTCGAGCTGGCGGATGTAGGCCGCGGCGGCGATCTCCAGGTCTGTGGTGGGCAGGTGCACGCCGAGGATGCGGGCGGTCCGTTCCACCAGGGCCAGCGTGGCCTTCGGTGACGGCGCCCCCGACACGTAGGTGGGCACCGACGCCCACAACGACACGGTGGAGATGCCGGCGTCACGCAGCGCCGAGCCCAGCACGCCCACGATGCCGGTGGGGCCCTCGTAGGTGGAGCGCACCAGCCCCAGCCGGCCGGCCACGTCGGGCTCGTCGGCCGTGCCCGTGACCATGGTGGGGCGGGTGTGGGGGATGTCGGACAGCAGCGCCCCCAGGGTGATCACCATCGACACGTCGAGCGACTGGGCCAGCTCGACCACCGCCCGGCTCCAGGTGCGCCACCGCAGGTGGGGCTCGTGGCCCACGAGGATGGCGAGGTCGCGCTCGGTGGAGGTGGTGGCGGTCCACAGCTCGGTGTCGGGCCACACGATGCGTCGGTCGCCGGCCTCGGTCTGCTCCACCAGCGGCCGGGTGGTGGTGAAGTCGAAGAACTCCTCGGACTCCAGCGTGGCCACCTGTTCGGCGCCGTGGCGGTGGATCAGCCACCGGGCCGCTCCCGACGCGGCGTCACCGGCATCGTTCCAGCCCTCGAACGCCGTGACCAGCACGGGTCGGCGCAGCTCCGGATGGTGGTGCCAGCGGATCGGGCTCACGCTCACCACGCTACCGGCCGGTCGGAGCCGAGCCGATCGACGTCGCGGTCCGGCGGGGCGATCCCTGGGGGCGATCCCTGGGGTCGATACGCGTGCCGGTCGTCACCCTGGGCCCGAGCGGCCCGCGGCGAAGCCGCAAGAGCGGGAGAAGAGCGTGGCTACCTCCGAGGCGCCAGCCGAGGAGCAGTACGAACTGGTCCACGAGGGGGCCCTGTTCGCGTGCCGGTCGTTACAGAGAACTGGCGCCGGGTCCGGGGGGACATCCGGACCCGGCGCAGGCCCGTCGGGTCGTCAGGCGACCCGACGGGTGTCCCGCCAGGGCTCGGTCGATTCGGCCGATCGGGTGAGGGGCGCACCGGCCGTGACGGTTCGCCGAACCCGCCGGACCACGATCTCGGCCTGGACGTGGGAGGAGTAGTCGCGCTCGAGCTCGGCCCGGGCATTGGCGGCAGCCCCGGCGGCACCGAGGCCACGTAGGAGGAAGGTGAGCTGTCGCATGCCGTGACCGTACGGAAGGGGTGTTACCCGGTGGCATACGCCGCGTTCCCATCCGATGGCGGTTCGCTGAACACTGGCTTTCGCGGTCTGTCCGCCCGGACCCGTGGGCGCGTACGCTCCCGGGCCGTGGCCATCCGGGTTGAGATCGCAGACCAGTCCACCGACGACCTCGTGGAGGCCTTCGTACGGCTCACGCCCCAGCTCTCGCGGTCGGCGCCTCCACCCGGTCGCGAGGAGCTGGCGGCGATCATCGACTCGCCCGCCACCCACCTGTTGGTGGCCTACGACGATGCCGGGCGGATCCAGGGGTCGCTCACCCTGGTGCTGTTCCGGATCCCCACCGGCATGCGGGCGTGGATCGAAGACGTGGTGGTCGACGCCGATGCCCGGGGCCAGGGCGTGGGCGAGGCCCTCAACCGCTACGCGCTCGACGTGGCGGCCGAGCACGGCGCCCGCTCGGTGGACCTGACGTCGCGCCCCAGCCGCGAGGCCGCCAACCGCCTGTACCAACGCCTCGGCTTCGAACCCCGCGAGACCAACGTCTACCGCTACAGCGGCTCCTGACCCGTCCCTACCACCGGGTGGGGGCCGGCGTCGGCTGCTGCGGTCGACACGTTCAGGGCAAGACCCTTGGGGCGGGACCACCTCCGGGGCATTGCGGATATGCGATGGGCATGGTCGATGCCGGCGGCTTGGTGCGCTGGTGATCCCTACGGACGTCTACCGCTACCGCGGAGGAGCCTGACAGCGGACCCAGCTCCTGTCTCGGGTGTCAGGTGGGCACCTTCGTGCGGTGTGCGCAGGGTGGGTGTCCTGCATCGAGGCACCGAGCCGTTCTCCCTTGACGGGACGGCGATCGCCATGGTCACGCCTACGGTGGACTGCGTGAGTCGGGCCGACGCGAGGGAGGATCGGGCGCCGGTGCAGAAGCCGCCCTGGGCTCCGCTGGTGCTCCTGCCGGTTTGGTGCCTGGTGGTGTACCTGGCTGCTTTGAACGTGGCTGGGTGGACCTTCGTCTCCAGTGGCTTCGGGAACTTCGACCTCCTCGTGTTGTTGCCGCTGGTTGCCGGCGTCTACGCGATGCCGGCGGTCGCGCTTGCGTTGGTGGTGCGATGGTGGGGAGCCCGCCGGCCGGTGGGCGCAGACCGCTGGGCGATGGTTGTGCGCGTGATGGGGGCAGCGATCAACGTCGGCCTCGTGATCGTGATCTACGGCGAGACGCTGCGTGTCTCCGGCTGGCCGATCAACACGATTGCCTTCAGCGCACTGGGTGCGGCTGCCGCGCTTTCGCTGGTACCGGCCTGGTGGCTGTGGGCTGGTCACCGGCCTGGCCGTTCTCGATGGTTGGTCCCGCTCGCGGTGGCCGCCGGAGCCGGGGCATCGTTCGGCATCTGGGGCGCGTCCAGGATGGTCAGCGATGCCGAGGCCCAGGCCATCACGGCGGATCGGCGCCGTGAACTCGAGGCGCTCCTGCACAGCGCCTCGGACGAAGCTGGGATTCGACTTGGTGAGATGTCGGTGGATGCGTCCGGGGGTCCGTGCGTGGCGAGTGTCTCCTACCGAGTGCCGTCGTCGACTGCGGACCCTTGGGCAACCCTCAACGCGTTCCGGGTGGCGGTCGACGACGAGGCGGGAGTCGACGTCGTCGAGATGAGCGGCAAGGGACCCGACGACTGGATCGTCGTCCATGCGTTGGCGGACGGCGGTGAGCTCTTCGGGTACTGGTGGCCCTATCCCGACGAGTTCGAGTTCGGTTTCTGGACCAGCTCGGCCTGTCCGTAGCGACGAGCTCAGGTCAGGCTCCCGCCTGTCTGACAGGTCTCGTGTCAGGCGGGCGTTCTCGCTCCGTACTTGCGTTGGGCGGCCTGCTTGGAGACACCGAGCATGGTCCCGATCTCCGACCACGACCGGTGGGCGGCCCGAGCGGCCTGGACCGACCGGGTGAGCTCGGCCTCGACGTCGTCTCGCGCCTGGGCGAGCTCGGCGATGAGGCGCAGCGAGTCCGTGTCGGCGGTCCGAAGGTCTTTCGGGTCGACGGTGTCCGCCCAGACTTCGAGCGCAGCCGCTCGCTCTGCTCTGGTCTTGTTCATGATCCCCACCTCCCTTGCAGGAACTTGGCGCGCGCGGGCATGGCGTGGATCACGGCTGTGCCCTCGTCGTCGTCTACGACGCCGATCTCGAGCGGTCGTGTGTCGATGGCCGGCCCGATGTACATGGTGACGGCTGGATCGTCGGTCTGGAACGCTTGCCAGTGGTTGCGCAGTGCATGGAGCATGTCGTCGTCGGCGACACCGTGCTTGCGGGCGCTCGCCTCGATGTCGACCACTTCGGAACGCTACCGATCGCCGCCCGAAACGTCAACATGTGTTGACGACCTGGAGGGTCGATGCTGCCGCTGGGTCCCGGCTGTCTGGCAGGTCAGGTCTCAGGCGGGGTCGATGCGGAGGACGGGGCCGTCGGCGCGCCGCAAGCGACCAGGGTATCCCATACCGCCGGGTCATCGGCAGTCGACGGCTACTGACAGGGCGCTGCAGACCTCCCGCAT
>DAIMFV010000268.1:0-4861 GCA_036724365.1 Acidimicrobiales bacterium
CCCCCGGGCCCCGCCCCCCCTCGCACGCCCCCCGCCCCCGCCGACCCCGGGTGTCCGGGACAGACCCGAGCCAATGGTGACCGCAGCGGGCCGATCGGTCGACGGCGCCGACCGGGCCGAGCGGGAGGTACGGACCGGCCGGGAGGTCCGGGCCGTGCGGGCCCACGCACCGGTGCGGGTGTGCGACGTGGGCGGCTGGACCGACACCTGGTTCGGCTCCCCCGGCCAGGTCTGCTCGATCGCCGTCTCTCCCGGTGTGCAGGTCCTGGCCGAACTGGTCCACCAGCGGGGTCCCGCAGGCGATGGCGCCGGCCCGGTCCACCTGGTGGCCCCCGACCTGGGCGAGGACTACCGCTTCGGCCCGGCCACCCCGTCCGTGGACCCTGCACCGACCCCGTCGGCGGACGCGGACCCGGGGGTGAACGCGGGTGTGGACGCGGAGGCGAACGAAGACGTGTCGGCCTGGGACGGGTACGTGCCGGTGCGCCAGCCCCTGCTGGAGCACGCGGTGGCCGAGGTGCTGACCCGGCACCCGCTCGCCCCGGGAGAGACGGTCCGGGTCACGATCACCTCGGCGGTCCCGGTCGGTGCGTCGCTCGGCACGTCGGCCGCGGTGCTGGTGGCCCTGCTCGCCGCCCTCGACGGGCTCCTCGGTGGGCACGGTCTCCCTGCTGGGAGCCCCGATGCGCCGGACCCGGTCGACGGGCCGGACCTGGCCCGGCGGGCCCATGCGGTGGAGACCGGGCGGGCCGGGCGGGAGGCCGGTGTGCAGGACCACTGGGCGGCAGCACTGGGCCACGCCCAACACCTGGTGGTGGACACCTACCCGTCGGTGCGAGCCCGGCGCCTGGCCCTGGCCGACCACGTGGCCGGCGAGCTGGCCGAGCGGCTGGTGACGGTGGTGTTCGGTCCGCACGACTCCTCTGCCGTGCACGGCGAGGTGGTCCACGCCCTGCTGTCCTGCGACGGGGCGGCCCACGACCGCGTCCGCCAGGCCACCCGCCGACTGGCGGCGCTGGCGGCCGAGGCGGCCGGCGCGCTCGAGCGGGGCGACGTGGACGCCTGGGCCGCGGTGCTCTCCCGGTCCACCGGCGTGCAGGCCGAGCTGCACCCGGGCCTGGTGGGCCCGGCGCACCAGGCCGCCATCGAGGTGGCCGCGTCGCTGGGTGCCGCCGGGTGGAAGGTGAACGGCGCCGGCGGATCGGGCGGCTCGCTCACCGTGGTCGCCGGACGGTCGCCCGGCCGAGGCGGGTCAGCCTCGGCGGCGGTGGCCGAGCTGCGGGAGCGCCTGGTCGCCGCCGACCCGACCTGGACGGTGCTCGACCTCACCCCGGCCGGGGGCCTGACCATCGAGATCGTCCCGGCTGCCGGCTGAGCCGGCAGACCGGCGCCGAGTCCACGCGTCCACGGGCGCACCGGACACGGACGCACCGGACACGGGGCGGGGGGGGCCCCACGGCGGGCCCGCCGGGGGGGGACCACGGCGGGCGGACGGACCATCGCCCCGGCGGTTCCGTCGGCCCGGACCACCCGCCAGCCCGGACCAGGCCGGTCCGGACGCACGGTCAGTCCCAGGGACCACCGTCAGCCCAGCACCTCGGCTTCCTTCTGCTCGCTGACGGCGCGGACCAGGGCCAGGATCTCGGGGTCGGCCTTGGACGGCGCGCCCGAGTCGAACGGCGGCTGCGGGTCGTACTCGATCCCGAGCTGCACGGCCTGGGCGATCTCCGGCCCCCACAGCTCGGCGGTGAGGGCCAGGGCCAGGTCGATGCCGGCCGACACCCCCGCCGCGGTCCACACCTTCCCCTGCCGCACCACCCGCTGCTCGGTGGGGTTGGCGCCGTACTTCGCCAGCTCGTCGTAGGCGAACCAGTGGGTGGTGGCGTCGAGCCCGTCCAGGATCCCGGCGGCGCCCAGGAGCAGCGCTCCGGTGCACACCGAGGTGGTGACGGTGGTGGTGGCGTGGGTGGCGGCCACCCAGTCCACGATCGGGTCCCGGTCGCGGGCCAGGCGACGGGTCACGAACCCGCCGGGCACCAGCGTCACGTCGGGAGCGGTCACCTCGGCGAAGGTGTGCTCGATGTCGAGGTGGAGCAGGCCGTTGTCGTCGGACAGGCGGCCGGTGCTCTCGGCGCACAGGACCACCTCCACACCGGGCACGTTGGTGAGCACCTGGTAGGGCCCGATGGCGTCGAGGGCGGTGAACCCGGGGTAGAGGCCGATGGCGATCTGCATGAGGGGCACGCTGCTTTCGTCAGAGGGTTGGGGAGGGAGGGAGGGAGGGAGGGCGAGAGAGATGCGTCGGGCTAGCGCCGACGCGGACCTGGTGGTGCTGCCGGTCGGACGATTCGGACGATTCGGACGGTCGGGTCGAACGGTGGGGTCGAGCAGTCGGTCCGGGCCGGTCGGGTCAGGGACGAGGTCGGGAACGAGATCGGGAACGAGACGTCGTGTCAGACGGCTCGGCGGGCGAAGTGCTGGCGGTAGGCGGCCGGGGTGGTGCCGGCGCGGCGAACGAAGGCCCGGTGCAGGGTCTCGGCGTGGGCCAGCCCCACCCGCCGGGCGATCTCGGCCACGGTGAGGTCCGACGTCTCCAGCAGCCGCCGGGCGGCCTCCACCCGCAGCGCCTCCACGTGGGCGGCGGGGGTGGTGCCCGTCTCGGCCCGGAACGCCCGGGCGAACGAACGGGGGCTCATGGCGGCCCGCTCGGCCAGACGCTCGACGGTGAGGTCCTCGGCCAGGTGGTCGGGCAGCCACCGCTGAAGGTCGGCGAGGGCCGGGCTGCGGGCGGGTTGGGCGCGGAGGCTGGCGCTGAACTGGGCCTGACCGCCGGGACGTCGCGCGAACACCACCAGGTAGGTGGCCACCTGGTGGGCCAGCTCGGCCCCGTGGTCGGCGTCCACCAGCGCCAGGGCCAGGTCGATCCCGGCGGTGACCCCCGCCGAGGTCCACCGGTCGCCGTCGCGCACGTAGATCCGGTCGGGCTCCACGGTCACCCCCGGGAACGTGGCGAGGTACTCGCACGACGCCCAGTGGGTGGTGGCCCGACGCCCGTCCAGCAACCCAGCAGCGGCCAGCACGAGCGCACCGGTGCACACCGAGGTGACGCGGTCGGCCCGGGCCGCCAGCACCCGTACCGCCTCGAGGAACACCTCGTCGCGCAGCAGCGGCCGCGTCCCAGTCCCGCCCACCACCACGAGGGTGTGCGGACGGGCGTCGTCCACCTCACCGGTGACGAGGTCGTCCAGGGCAACCTGCCCTTGCACGGCCAGCCCGCTGGAGGTCCGCACCGCTCCCCCGCCCGGCGTGGCCACCCGCAGGTCGTAGGGCGGCGTGGCCCCCAACTGGTTGGCGGCGGCGAACACCTCCAGCGGCCCGGCCAGGTCCAGCAGCTGCATCCCCTCGAACGCCACCAACGTCACCCGGTGCGCCGGATCGGCCGGCGCGGTCGGGTCGGGCGGTGCGGCAGGTGCGGGCGGGCGACTCACCCGGTCATCGTCCCCCGCCCACGTCGTGGCAGCAATGACATGATCTTGACGATCCCCGCCAGGGCGACCGGAGGCTCGTCCGGTCAGCTGCTCCGACGAGGCTGTCAGGGCAACAGGGTGAACGGGCCGTGCAGCGGACGCACGACGCTGAAGTGGCGCCGGTCCAACGTGGCGACCGAGATGACGCCCAGGCGTTCGGCCGCGGCGATGACCGACGCGTCGACCGTGCCGAGCGGCAGGTCCCGGTACGTGGCGACGAGCTCGGCGATCCGCAACCAGTCGGCGGCGGCGACCGGCTCGGCGATGAGGGTCCCTTCGGCGAGGTCGGCCAGGAAGCGGACCTCGGCCTCGGTGCCCAGACGCGTCTGGATCAGGTACGCCACCTCGGTGATCACCAACACCGGCACGAGCAGGGGTCCCGGATGGGTCTCGAGCAGCTCCAGGCAGGCCTCGTGGTGACGATCGTCGCGGTCGACGTAGGCGAACAGCGGACCGGCGTCGACGATCAGCGCGATGAGCCGAACTCCGCGGCGAGGATCTCCTCGACCCGTTCGGAGATGTCGTTGCGGCCACTCGCCCCGGCACCAGCGGCGCGCAGCCGTCGCCGCCCACTGCCACCGCCCCCCTGAGGACCGCCGAGGTGCGCCTCGATGGCTTCGCGCGTGATCTCGGAGATCGTGATCCCGCGCCGCTGGGCCTCGTGACGGAGCCGGGCATCGAGCTCCTCGGGCAGTTTGACCGTCGTCCGGTTCATGTATGCCAGCATACCGCGCCGGCGGACGAGCGGTCGGCCCCGGCGACGGGTCAGGAGCCGGTCAGTCCCACCAGAGGTCGTGGGCCAGGACGCCCCGGGCGATGAGGCCGAGCTGGACCTGGCTGGTGCCCTCCACGATGGTGAGCTGCTTGGCGTCTCGGTAGTACAGCTCGGTCATGTGGTCCTTCATGTAGCCGGCCGCCCCGAGCATCTGCAGGGCGATGTTCGACGCCTTCACCGCCACCTCGGTGGCGTAGTACTTCGACATCGACAGCATCGGCACGTGCTCCTTGGTGTACTCGCCGCGGTCGGCCATCCACGCCGCCCGGTAGGTGAGCAGCCGGGCCGCCTCGATCTCGGTGGCCACCTTGGCGATCTCCCACTGGATGCCCTGCATGTCGGCGATGGTCTTGCGGAACGCCGCCCGCTCCTTCACGTACTCGGTGGCGTACATGAGGGCGCCCTCGGCCAGGCCGATGCCCCGGGCGGCCACGATCGGGCGCATCGAGTTGAGGCCCTGCATGGCCAGCTGGAACCCGCCGATCTCACCGATGACGTTGGCGGCGGGCACCCGCACGTTGGACAGCAACAGCTCGCCGGTGTCCACGCCGCGCACGCC
>DAIMFV010000269.1:0-1311 GCA_036724365.1 Acidimicrobiales bacterium
CTCGCCGGCTGCGCTTCGCAACGGGCCGGTGGACGGCACCAGGGAATGCCCGACGCGGTCGGGCCCGCCGGCGGCATCGAGCCAGGCCGCGGGGACCGCCACGTGTCCCTCGGGTCCGACCAGCGACAGGGTCAGCGAATCGAGTGGAACCAGGCGCACCGTGTCGGGCAGCCGGGCGAGCAGGGCGGGTGGTGCCGGGGCCGAGTTGCCCATGGGGTGCATGCAGCGGACGAACGCGCCGGGCCCCACCCGGGCGAGGGCCTCGAAGGCCGCCGCCGTGCCCCGAGCGGGGTCGTGGAGCGGCTGGGCGCCCTGGGGGTCGACGGCAGAGGTCGGTTGGGGCCCGGACGGCATCGCCATCCCGGTTGCGTCAGGTTCCGGCCAGGGCGGCCACGACGGGGGCCATGGCCTCCATCGAGTCGACCTGGACCACCAGGTAGCTGGCGTCCCACCGCTCCCGCCGGGCCTGGACGGCCTCGGTGATCTCACCGATGGTGCCCACGAAGGCGTGGGGGAACTCGAGCAGCTCGTCGGGCGGCAGGCCGAACATCGGCGCGAACTGCTCGGCGAGGGCCTGGCGGTCGTCGGTGACGAAGCACCCGAAGTTCAACAGGTTGATCTCCAGGTCGGCATAGCGGTCGCCGGCGGCATCCTTCACCCACTGCAGCTTGCGGTCGGTCTCATCCGCGGTGCCGGACCGGGCGGCGTCGGCGTCGGCGGCACCGTTGGGCATGGTGGGGTTGATGCCCACGATGTCGGCCTCGCGCCCGGCGATGGAGAGCATCCGCTTCATGCCGCCGCCGACCAGCACCGGCGGTCCGGGTTGCTGGACCGGCTTGGGCAGGCCGTCGTGGGCGGTGATCCGGTAGTGGGTGCCCTCGAAGGTGAAGGGCCCGGGGGCGAACAACCCCTTCACCACGGCGAGGCCCTCTTCGAACCGGTCGACGCGGACCGCCGGAGGGTCGAGGGGGATGCCTGACGCCTCGTAGTCGGTGGTCATCCACCCGGCGCCCATGCCGAACTCCAGTCGGCCACCCGAGAGCCGGTCGATGGTGGCCAGTTCCTTGGCCAGCACCAGCGGGTGCTTGTAGTCGTTGTCGAGCACCAGGGTGCCGACCCGAAGGGTGGTGGTGGCCGCGGCCGCCGCCATCAGCGCCGGAACCGGAGCGAGCTGGTCGCCGAAGTGGTCGGGCATGAACAGGGTGCTGTAGCCGAGGTCCTCGGCTCGGCGGGCGAGGTCGGCCCACTCGTCGCCGGTGGTGGCGATGTGAGCCTGAACCCCGAACCGGAAGCGGCGCCCGTGGGCCATGT
>DAIMFV010000269.1:1321-4859 GCA_036724365.1 Acidimicrobiales bacterium
AACCGCCGTGCACCCTACGCCGCGCGCTGCGGTGGGGGTCGTGGTGGGCGGTACGCTGCCTGCACCGTGGTCGTGGTCCGTCGATTCCTCCGCTTCGTGCTCGTGATGGCCGCTCTGGTGGGCGTGATGTCCGCGTCACTCGTGCTCATCGGTCCCCACCTGATCACGGTGGTGAGCGCCCACCGCTCCGACCACGAGCGCATCAACCTCAAGCCCCTGGCCGAGCGGTCGCTGATCTTCGATTCCTTCGGGAACCTCCAGGGCACGATGACCAACAGCAGCGACCCGCAGAACCGCTCGCAGGTTCCCATCGGCGACATCCCCGAGACGGTGAAGTGGTCGGTCATCGCCCAGGAGGACGCCCAGTTCTACGAGCACTCCGGGGTGAACGTGCGGGCCATCCTGCGGGCGGTCGACGCCAACCTGGCGAGCGGCGACGTGAGCCAGGGCGGTTCCACCATCACCCAACAGGTGGTGAAGAACTCGCTGGTGGGCGACGAGGAGAGCCTGAGCCGCAAGCTGCGGGAGGCCTTCCTCGCCGTCGAGCTCGAGAAGCAGATGTCCAAGGACGAGATCCTCGAGCGCTACCTCAACAGCGTCTACTTCGGGGGCGGCGCCTACGGCGTGCAGGCGGCCGCCGAGTACTACTTCCGCAAGGACGTCGGCGACCTGAACTGGGCCGAGGGGGCGCTGTTGGCGGCGCTCATCCGGGCCCCCAACGACTACGACCCGTTCAAGAACCCCGAGCTCGCGCGCCGGCAGCGGAGCCTGGTGTTCGGTCGGTTGCTCGCCACCGAGCGGCTCACCGAAGAGGAGGTGGCGTTCTCCGAGGGGATCCCGCTCCCCACCGAGCCCAACCCGCCGATCCCGCCCTACGACTACTTCGTGGAGGAGGTGAAGCAGCAGCTCCTCAACGACCCGCGCTTCGGCCTCGGTTCCACGCCCGCGGCCCGCAACCGGGCGGTGTTCGAGGGCGGCATCCGGGTGTACACCACCTACGACCCCGACCTGCAGGCCAAGGCCATCCAGGCCCGCCAGGAGACCCTGCCCAAGAGCGAGGACGGCGCCACCTTCGAGGTCCGGAACCCCCGCACCGGCGAGATCACCTTCGGCACCCAGGCCATCGCGTCGATCGAGCCCTCCACCGGCGCCGTGCGGGTGCTGGTGGGCGGCCCCGGCTTCGAACGGTGGCAGTACAACCTGGCCACCAAGTCGCCGGGCCGCCAGGCGGGATCGACCATGAAGGTGTACACGCTCGCCACCTTGCTGGAGGGCGACGGCAACGACGGCATCGAGCACGTGCCGAGCGACACCGTGAGCGGTGGCCGCTGCACGTTCAAGTTCCCCGGCGAGACCAAGCCCTACAGCCTGAGCGGCAACACCGGGTTCACCACCATCACCAAGATCACCCAGGTGTCGTCCAACTGCGGGTTCATGCGCCTCTCCCAGGTGGCCGGCGTGGAGAACGTGGCCCTCATGGCCACCCGCCTCGGCATCACCAGCGAGCTGTACCTGAAGGACGGCGACGGCCAGCCCACGGCCCCGCCGTGGAACCTCACCCTCGGCACCATGGAGGTGACGCCGCTCGACATGGCGGCCGCCTACGCGGTGTTCGCCAACGACGGGCTGCGCAACGAGCCGTACCTGGTGGACCGGATCGAGGACCGCAACGGCAAGGTGATCTACCAGCACCAGTCCGAGCCGGAGCGGATCGTGTCGCAGCAGACCGCCCGTCTGGTCACCGAGATCCTGGCGGCCAACGTCACCGGCGGCACCGGCCGCAACGCCCGCATCTCCAGCGGTCAGCCCGCTGCCGGCAAGACCGGCACCACCAACGACGCCACCGACGTGTGGTTCGTGGGCTACACCCCTCAGCTCGCCACCGCGGTGTGGATGGGGGCGCCCGAAGGGGCGATCAGCCTGGCCAACGCCGGACTGGGCGGTGCCACCGGTGGCCGCTACCCGGCCAAGACGTGGGGCACCTACTACTCGCTGGTGATGGCCGACCAGCCGACGGTGGAGTTCCGCGATCCGGAGTCCACGCGGCGGGGCAAGTCGGTGGGCAAGATCCCCTACGAGGTGGGGGGCTCCTCCCAGCCCCGTTCCTCGCGTCCGAGGCGCACCACCCCCCCCGGGAGCACGCCTCCCGCCACCAGCCCGCCCGCCACGGCGCCGCCCGCCACCCAACCCCCCGGCCCAGGAGGCTGACGTGAGCTCCCCGTTCGACGCCCTGCTCGAGATCCAGGCCCACGACACCCGGCTGGACCAGCTGCGCCACCAGCTCGCCGCCCTCCCGGCCCGGGCCGCCCGCGACGCGGCCGCGGCGTCGGTGACCGAGCTCGATGCCGCGATCGCCACCGCCGAGGTCGAACGGGCCGACCTGGCCCGCCAGCAGAAGCGACTCGACGACGAGATCGAGTCGATCAGCGCCAAGCGCGCCCACGAGGAGGCCACCCTCTACGGGGGCTCGGTCACCAACGCCCGGGCCCTGCAGGACCTGCAGGAGGAGATCGAGGCCCTGCAGCGTCGGATCACCGTCCTGGAGGACCAGGACCTCGAGATCATGGAGCGGATCGAACCCGTCGACGCCCGCCTGGCCGAGCTCCGAACGGCCCGCACCGAACAGTCGGCGCAGCTCGAGGCGGCCGAGATGGAGCTCACCGCCGCCGAGGCCGAGCTGGCGGTGGCCCTCGAGGCCGAGCAGGCGGCTCGTGACGCCGCCGTGGCGCCTGGGATCGACGCCGCTCTCCTGGCCGAGTACGAGGCCCTGCGGGCCGGTCTGGGTGGGGTGGGCGTGGCCAAGCTGGTCGGCACCCAGTGCGGGGGTTGCCACCTGGGTCTCTCGGCGGTGGAGGTGGCCCGCATCCGCAAGGTCGGCCAGAACGAGATCACCCACTGTGAGGAGTGCGGGCGCCTCCTCGTGCCCTGACCCGCCGGGAGCACTGGTGCTGATCTGGTTCGCCGCAGTCTCGGTGGTGCTCGTCGCATTCATCTTCCGCAGCCCCGCCATCGACTACCGCACCGTGGTCGTCGGGGCCGTCCTGCCCGTCCTCGAGGGGCTGTTGGGTGGCCCGCGGCTGCTCCACTCCATGGTGGGGGCGGTGGCGCTGCTGGGGCTGGCGATGGCGGTGACCACCCGGCGGCGGGTGCTGCGCCGCCGGCTGCTCGGGATCCCCATCGGTGTGATGTGCCACCTGGTGCTCGACGGGTCCTTCACCCGCACCGACGTGTTCTGGTGGCCGGTGGCGGTCCTGGCGTTCGCGCCCGTTCAGATCCCCGAGCTGGACCGCCTCGGCCTGTCCCTGGTGCTGGAGGCGGTGGGGATCGGCGTGGCGCTCTGGGCGTGGCGGCTGTTCGCGCTCGACGACCCCGAGAACCGGCGGCGGTTCGTCACCGACGGTCGGCTCCAGCTGCCCACCTGAGCGCCCCGGGTCGGTAGCATCGGCTCCGACGGTGAGTCCTCCGGGTGACCGCGGTTCCTGGCTGCTCCGGCGGTCCGGGGCTGAGGAAGGTCGGGGCTCCACAGGACGAGGGTGCT
>DAIMFV010000270.1:0-4855 GCA_036724365.1 Acidimicrobiales bacterium
GGTGGTGAGCGCGACGAGGGCGTCGGCGCGGCGGGCGGCACGGGGCCGGGTGTCGTCCGCTGCTACGGCGCCGGCGCGGATCTGGTGGTCGATCCAGTCCTCGAGGTGCTTCGCCAGCGCGGCGCCGGCGGTGGCGTCGAGGTCCCCGGCGAGGTGCCAGCGTCCTTGGAAGGTTTCCGAGCAGGTGAGGGTGTTGCGTGAGGGGTCGTCGCCGGGTTCGGGGCCGTCGTCCTTGCCGGCTTTGGCCAGGGCGAAGCGCCGCCACATGTCGACGGCGGTGCGGGCCTGGGCGACGGTGAGGGGGGCGATGAGCTCGACGAGTTCGGCTTCGCGTGGGGTGAAGAGGTCTTCGACCCCGCGGCGAGCCTCGACCAGCATGGCCACCTTGGCGGCGCCGAGGCGCCCGGCCCCCGCGGCGGCGTCGACCGCGGGGCAGGCCCGCAGGGCCCGCCCGGTCTTGACCAGGGTGTGGGCGGCGGGTCGCGACACCTCGGTGCGCGCCGCCAGCCACGAGGCGGTGGACCGGGCCCCATCGGCGGGGGCCAGGCCCCGGCTGTCGAAGGAGTCCGCCAGGCGGGCCATGGCCGCCTGCACCCGACCCGACAGCTCGATCAACCCGACCAGCGCATCGTGGGCCTCACCATCGGTCAGCTCGGCGGGCGGACGGTCCAACACGTCGACCAACAGGGCGAGCGCGCCGGCACCCGGCTGGCCGGGGTCGTCGGGGTGGGTGGTGAAGCCGCCGTGCTCCATGCCGACAGCGTATCGAACACACGTTCGATGCGCAAACCCGATTCGCGTGTTCCTGCTTCCTGGGCGCCGTCGAGGGTGGGAGGCCGTGGCCCCCGACTGGCGACGTTCCCGAGAGCCGGGCTCAGGGCCGCAGGGTTCGCCTGAGGTCCTTGAGCAGGAGGACCAGGTGCAGCGGGTCCGTGGGGCTCGGTTCGAGCTCGGGGACGAGGTGCTCGTAGAACGATCGGGCCTCATCGTCCTCCGCGTGGATCAGCAGCGCTCGACAGCCGATCTCCTCTGATAGCTCCAGAAGCCGCGCCACCACGTCCTGGAGCAGCGCGGCGCCCAGACCACGACCCTCGTGGGCGTGGTCGACGCCGAGACGGGCGAGCAGCGCCACCGGTTGCGGGTACCGGCCCCCGCCCTTGCGCAACCGGGGTGGGGCGGCGCCGACCGACAGGCTCGCCATGCACCAGGCGTAGTAGGCGACCACCCGCGGATCATCGGGCGCGGTCACCACGAACACGCGGGTGGAGCCCGCGGCCGCGGACTGGCGAGCGTGTTGTCGGAGCCAGCCCGTCTGCTCCGCCGATCGGCAGCGGAAGGGCGCCAGGTCGTGACCGGCGGTGAGGGGCTCCGGGGAGCGGTAGCGACCCGTCACTCGACGAACGGCGAAGGGCGTTCCATCAGCGCTCGGAGCCCGGGCAGATCACGGGCCGGCCGGTCGTTGATGGCCTCCCATTCCGCGGCGGCATGAGCGGTGAGCTCGAACCGGTCACGATCGGCGAGGACGCGCTGCGCGGCCTCGACCGCGCTCCCCACGACGAACTCCGTGAGCCCGGAACCGGTGGTGGCGATGGCCCGCTCGATCAGCTCGCGCTCGCTCTGGGTGATGCGCAGGTCGAGCCGCCGGTTCCGCCGACGGGTGCCGGCCTCGGACGATCCATCGACAACGGACACGGCACACCTCCAAGCTCTGCGCGTACGGCATCTGTACGGCCAAGCTACCCCGGCCACCACCCCGCCACAACGGCCCGGGGCGCTCCCCTCCGTCGCCCCGGGCCGTCGAGCGCGCACGGCCGCGCTGGCGACCCTCAGCTGGTGGCGGCGATGAAGTCGTTGATGGTCTTGGCGAGCTGGGGGCCGCAGTCCTCCTGGAGGAAGTGGCCGCCGCCCTCGGTGACGGTGTGGGGCTGGCCGGCGGTGCCGGGGATGCGCTCCAGGAAGGGGGCGTCGCCGCCCTTGGTGATGGCGTCCTTGTCGCTGAAGGCGCACAGCACCGGACGGTCGAACTGCGCCAGCACCTCCCATGCGGCGATGTTGTCGGCGCTGGCCGGGTCGTCGAGCGAGGTGGGCACGAGCGTGGGGAAGATGCGGGCCCCGGCCTTGTACGTGTCGTCGGGGAACGGTGCGTCGTAGCCGGCGATCACTGCGGCCGACAGCTCGGTGGCGGAACCCCCGTTGACGATGGCGCCCACGGGGAAGTGGTCGGCCTCCTGGGAGAACTTCTGCCAGGCCAGGAACGCCTCGCTCATGGCCCCGTGGCCGGTGGGCAGGCCGGTGTTGGCCACCACCAGGCGGGCGTAGCGGTCGGGCTGGGCGGCCACCAGGCGCAGGCCGACCAGGCCGCCCCAGTCCTGGCCGAAGAAGGTGATGTTGCGCAGGTCGAGGTGGTCGAACAGCAACGCCGACATCCACGCCACGTGGCGGGCGTAGGTGTAGTCGGCCATCTCGGTGGGCTTGTCGCTGCGGCCGAAACCGACCAGGTCGGGGGCCACCACCCGGTGCCCGGCGGCCACCAGCGGCGGGATCATGTGGCGGTACAGGAAGCTCCACGACGGCTCGCCGTGCATGAGCAGCACCGGGTCGGCGTCGGCCGGGCCCTCGTCGAGGTAGTGCACCCGCAACGTGGCGCCGCCCGGATCGGCCGGGTCCGCCGGGATCTCGGCGTAGTGGGGCTCGAACGGGAAGTCGGGCAGGTCGGTGAAGCGCTCGTCTGGGGTGCGGACGACGTCCATGGTCGGGCTCCTCGGTGGGGTGGGTCGGACGGGAAGGGGACGGTGGGGTCAGCTCGGCTGGACGTCAGCTGGGCGGGACGTCAGGTGGGCGGGACGTCAGGTGGGCGGGACGTCGACCCGGAGGAGGTCGTCGCCCAACTCGATCGGGCCGGCGAAGTGCTGGGCGGCCAGGGTCCGCCAGTCGTCGCCGCCACCGGGCGGGAAGGCGGGCACGTAGTGGGTGAGCACCAGGGTGCCCACGCCGTTGCGGGCCGCGGTCTGGGCCGCCTCCTGCACCGACGAGTGGTAGTCGAGGGTGTCGGCCAGCCGCTGGATGCCGAGGGCGCCGATGATGTCCTTGCGGATGGCCGTGTGGACCAGGGCCCCGGCGCCGGTGCAGAGCCGGTCGAGGCCCTCGCAGGGCACGGTGTCGCCGGCCACCACGACCGACGCGCCGCCGTGGTCGAAGCGGAACCCGATGCTCGGGTGCACCGGCTTGTGGTCGGTGGGGGCACACGTGACCACCGCCTCGCCGGGCAGGTCGACCGGGCCGTCGGCCACCTCCACCACCTCCACCGGGGGGCGGTAGGGCAGGTCGGCGTGGTGGGCGATGCGGTACCCGATGTCGGGCCCCAGCGCCGCCAGGAGGTGGTCGACCACCTGGCGGGTGCCGGGCGGACCCACGATGGTGAGCGGCGTGGGCTCGAAGCTCATCACCCACCGGGTGGTGATCACGTCGGACAGGTCGGTGAGGTGGTCGCTGTGCAGGTGGGTGAGCAGCACGCCCGCCAACTGCACGGCTCCCACGCCGGCACCGGCCAGGCGCATGAGCACCCCGCGTCCGGCGTCGACCAGGTAGTGGCTGGACCCGGCGGTGACCAGGGTGGAGGGTCCGGCCCGGTTGGGGTCGGGCATCGGGCTGCCCGTGCCCAGCAGGGTGATGCTCAGGTCGCTCATGCCGGGTTCCTCACTGCCGGGTTCCTCACTGGCGGGTTCCTCACTGGCGGGCCATCTCGGCTCGGGCCTCGGCCTCGCGGGCGGCGGCCGCAGCATCGTCGTCGGCGCTGGGCACGCCGTCGTGCACCTGCACCACCACCTCGTGCAGGGTGCCGGAGAAGGCGAACGGGCTCTGGTAGCGGGGGCTCACGGGCGAGCCGTGGTCGTAGCCGATGCTCGCCCCCACCGAGGAGAACATGAACAGGAGCTGCGGCACGTCGACGCCGCCGGCGGGCTCGCCGTCGACCAGCAGCTCGATGCGACCGGACCGGGCCGCGCCCGTGCGGACCCGGGCGGTGAGCACACTCGGCCCGGTGGGCACCGCCACCGTGGACTCCGCCACCGTGTGGTCGTCGAAGGCGTTGTAGTCGACCACGAACCGGTCGCCCTGCACGAACACCGACAGGCCCGAGTTCTCGGTGCCCAGGGCGAACAGCACGCCCTCGTCGCCGGCCTCGCGGGTGACGCGTCCGGTGAGGTCGAAGGACCGGGCGGCGATGGCGGCCGCGGCCTGACCGGGTAGCGGCGACATGGGTGGCCGGTACACGTACCGCTTGCTGGGCGGGTGTGGTGAGCCCTCGCGGAACCGGGCGCCGAACAGCTCGATGAGCCGGTCGTCGATGGGCAGCACGCCGTGCTTGTCGGCCTCCTCCCACCACCGGGCCTCCAGCTCGGCCAGCTTCTCGGGGTGGGTGGCGGCCAGGTCGTGGGTCTCCGACCAGTCCTCGTCGAGGTGGTAGAGCTCCCACGGCTCGGCGTCGAAGTCGGCGCCCTGGGTGTGGCGGCAGACCGCCTTCCAGCCGTCGGCCACGATGGCGCGGCTCCCCATCATCTCGAAGTACTGCACGGTGTTGGTGGCCGGCGCCGCCGGGTCGCGGAGCACGGTGGCGAAGGAGTGGCCGGTGACGGGGATCTGCTCGAGGCCCCGGTACACCTGGGGCGGGGTGACGCCGACCAGGTCGTAGATGGTGGGCACGACGTCGGACACGTTGACGAACTGGCTGCGCTTGGAGCCGGTGACGGCGGGGTCGAGCCCGGCCGGCCAGTGCACCACCAGCGGCACGTGGACCCCGCCTTCGTGGGTGTTCTGCTTGTACCAGCGGAACGGGGGGTTGCCGCACTGGGCCCCC
>DAIMFV010000271.1:0-4838 GCA_036724365.1 Acidimicrobiales bacterium
GGCCGTCGACGTCGACGGCCGGGACACCCGGCCGTCGGGCGGGATCGGCCTGGTAGTCGATGAACACCGGCCCGTCGACGGTCCAGCCGTGCTGGGAGGCCGCGTCCTGCAGGGCGGCGGCCAGACCGTCGGTGAACCAACGGCGTCCCTCGTCGACCACCGCCAGGTCGGCGGGGTGCAGTAGCACGAGGTAGCGGGCTGGTGCGGTGGTGCGACCGTCCCGGCTCACCTGGACGTGGCGCACCATCTCCGAGAAGCAGGCCCGCTGCAGTTCAGGTGCGGTCAGCCCCTTGCGGCTGCCCAGGGGACCGGCCAGGTTCCGGGCGGCCGACGCCGCCTGGGCCCGCCCCACCGGGCGGCGCAGGACCCGGGACGCGCCGAACCCCACGGCGGCGCAGGCAGCGAACAGCATGGCGTAGAGCACCCCGGAAGGCTAGGGGCCGGCGGTCCGGGGGTCAGGGCACCCGCTCGAAGCGCACGGCCCGGAACCCGGTGGGTGGGCCTCGACGACCCCTGCCGGCCGGGCCGGCCGGGCAGGACCGGACCGGTCAGCGCCGCTGGACGACGTGCGAGCTGGGAGAGCCGTGGCCAGCGGTCATCGTGCCCTCGCCCAGTTGGCCACTCGTGTTGGACCCCCAGCACCGCACAGTGCCGGCGGTCAGCCGCGCGCACGCGTGCCACTCGCCCAGGGAGAGCTCGGCCACTCCCGTGAGGCCGGCCACCGGCGTGGCGTCGAGGACGTACTCGGCATATGCGTCTTCACCCAGCCCGAGCTGACCGCTGCCGTTGTTGCCCCAGCAGGTGGCGGAGCCATCGGTCAGCACGGCGCAGGTCGACCGGTTGTCCGCAGTCAGTTGGGTGGCCGTGGTGACCCCCACGACCGTGACGGGCGTCGAAGACGGGTCGAACGTTCCATCCCCGAGCTGACCGCTTCCGTTGGCCCCCCAGCATCGGACCGAACCATCGCTCGACCGGGCACAGGAGTGGTGGGCGCCCACGGCGACCTCCGTCGCTCCCGTGAGACCGGCGACGACGACCGGTGTGGACGAGCCCGTGGTGGTACCGTCGCCGAGGCCCCCCTCGTCGTTCGCACCCCAGCACCGCACCGTTCCATCGGCCGACGCGGCGCAGGTGTGTTGCTCACCGGCATCGACGGCGACGGCATCGGTGAGCCCTGACACCGTGACGGGTGTGGACGAGCTCGTGGTGGTGCCGTCACCGAGCTGCCCGAACCAGTTGCTTCCCCAGCACCGCACTGTGCCCGAGTCCAACAGGGCGCACACGTGTCCGGATCCACCCGTCAGCGCAGCGACGTCGGTGAGGCCGGGAACCGGTTGGGGGACGGGAAGGGCCTCCCCCCAGCAGCTCACGGTTCCGTCGGCCAGGAGCGCGCAGGCGTGGGCCTGGCCGACGACGACCTGGCTGGCGCTGGGGACACCGGGAACCCGTTGGGTAACCGGCGAGTCGCTCGTCGTGCCGTCGCCCAGCAGGCCGTCGCCGTTCCCACCCCAACAGCCGACGGTCCCGTCCACGGCCAGCGAACACGAGGTGCTCCCACCAGCCGAGATGTCGGTGATGTTGCCGATGCGGTATCCCACCGTCGCCGTCTGCGGGGACGGGCGGAGCTCCGGTTCGCCCTGGTCGCCCAACTGTCCGTCGTAGGCGTCGCCCCAGCAACGCACGCCACCGTCGGCGACCGCGGCACAGGAGTGGAGGCTTCCGGCGTCCACGTTCTCGACTCCGGTCAGCCCGGTGACGGAGAGGGGGATGCTGGACGAACTGGTGGAACCGGCACCCAGGGCACCCGAACTGCCGTACCCCCAGCACCTGGCCGTGCCGTCGGTGAGGCGGGCACAGGTGTGGAGCTCTCCGGCATCGATCTGCGCGACGCCGGAGAGGCCCCCGACCGGAACCGGGCTGGCCGACCTGGTGGTGGTCCCGTCACCGAGCTGGCCGAAGGCGTTGTAGCCCCAACACCGGACGGTGCCGTCCGTGAGCAGCACGCAGGTGTCGTCGGAACCGGCGGTCACCTGGGCCACGCCCAGCAGCGCGGGTACGGGGATCGGAACAGGGGAGTCGACCAGATCGCCGGTTCCCAACGCTCCCTGCCAGTTCCGGCCCCAGCAGCTCACGGTGCCGCCACTCCGCAGGGCACAGGTGTGCCAACTGCCGGCACTGACGGAGATCACGTCACCGAGTCCGCTGACCGCGAAAGGACTCGACTGGAACGAGAACGGGGCGCCCACGGTGCCGTCGCCGAGCTGGCCGAAATCGGTACGGCCCCAGCAGCGGGCCGATCCGTCCTCCAGCGCCGCGCACACGTGAAACGGGGCCACGCTGACCTGCGTCACACCGCTCAGCCCGGGAATGGTCAGGGGCACGGCGGAGAACGGTTCGGGCGTGGACCCGCCGAGTTGGCCGAACTGGTTGGACCCCCAGCACTGCAGGGTCCCGCCCGCCAGCACCGCGCAGCTCACGTCACCGCCCGCGGCGATCGAGATCGCGTCGAACACGCCGGCAGCGCCGACCGGGTTCTGTGACGCGGTGTCGCTGCCGTCGCCCAGCTGTCCTTGGGCGTTGCGGCCCCAGCACTCGACCGAGCCGTCGGTGTGGAGCGCGCAGGTGTGGTTTCCCCCGGCGATGACAACCGAGACGGCACCGAGCGGGACGTGGCAGGCGGCGAGCATCGCCGCTCCCACCACGGCAGCGGCGCAGGCCGCCGCGGCCCGCCTGAGTCGGTTCATCGGCCTCCCCCTCCGGACGGACTCATCCGAGTCGCGATTCGGAGTCAGGGTGCGACCGTCCCGTCGGCCTGTCAAGGTCCGGCACCGGGTGCCGTCGGACGGAAACCGGCGGCTCCTCCGTCCATGGTTCGGACCGGCTGGTCACCTTCCGGGTACGGTCGGTCCGCCCACCCACTCGAAGCGCACGGCCCGGCGGGCGACGTCGGCCTCCACGCAGCGGGCGTCGATCGTGGCTCCGAGGGGCAGGTCTCGTCCGTCGCAGCGGGCCCGAACGGCCGGTTCGTCGAGCACGACGGTGCCGCCGGTGGCACCGGCTTCCATCACCGCCACCGGGAACACCTCCCCGATGCGGTCGTGGAGCACGTACGCCTCGGTGGCGTCGACGGCGAGGCGGTCGAGCTTGCGGGCCCGGCTGTCGCCCTCCCGCATGAGGTCCGGCAGGCCGGGCAGGGCCTCGAGCACCCAGTCCGGAACCGCACGGCCCTGGCCGAGGGCCAGGCACACCTCGGTGGCGAAGCGGTCGGCGAGCCGGCGGAGCGGGGCGGTGACGTGCGCGTAGGGCGCCCCCACCCCGGCGTGACCGGGGTCGTCGGGCAGGGTGCCGTCCAGGTGGGTGTAGCCGGCCCCGCGCAGCAGCTCGGCCGCCAGGTCGGCGAAGGCGGCGTGGCGGGCGTCGGCCAGGTCGAGGCCGGCCAGCACGTCGCCCGGGCCCTGCGCCGGCTCCCAGGTGATGCCGAGACCACCGGCGGCGGCGCGCAGCCGGGGCAGGACGGTGGGGACCGCCGCGGGCAGGGTGCGCAGCAGCCCGGTCCGGTGCTCCAACATCAGTCGGGCGGCCGCCCGGCCGGTGAGCAGGGAGATCTGGGCGTTCCACCGCTCCACGTCCAGCGTGGCCCGCAGGGCGATGGTCCAGCCGTGGGATCGGTGGGGCACGACCTCCTGCTCGGGCAGGCCCAGCTCGACCGACCCCCGCGTCCGGGCGTCGGCCAGCAGCGCCCGGCCCAGGGTCGGCAACGCCGCGAGGGGAGCGGGCAGGTCGCCGCTCTCCACCGCCCGCTGGACCTGGTCGTAGGTGAGCTGGGCGCGGCTGCGGACCGTGGCCCGCTCCACCCGGGTGTCGGTCAGCAGGCCGTCGGGGTCGACGTCGAGCGTCCACAGCGCCGCCGGCCGGTCGCCGTCGGGGAGCAGCGAAGCCGCGCCGGCGCCGAGCACCGGTGGGTGGAGGGGGTCGTTGCGGTCGGGGGAGTAGTAGGTCTGGGTGCGGGCCCGCGCCGCGGTGTCGACGGCCCCACTCGGCGTGACCCAGGCTCCGACGTCGGCGATGGCGTAGCGCACCCGCCAACCGCCACCGGCGCGGGCCTCGATGGCCAGGGCCTGGTCCAGGTCACGGGCGCCGGGGGGATCGATGGTCACCAGCGGCAGGTCGGTGGCGTCGCGTCCGGTCCGGGGTGGCGAACCGGCCACGCGCTCGGCCTCCTCCAGCACCGCGGCGTCGAACGGTCCGGGCACGTCGGCCTCGGCCCGGATGTCGTCGAAGTCCAGGCCGGCGAGCCGGGGGGAGCGGGTGACCCGGTGGTGCACGGGTCACGTTCTAGCCCGCCACCCGGCGGCGCCTGGGCGCCCTAGCCTCGGTTGCATGTCGCCAGACGGCTCGCAGACGGGATACCCGAGCCGGTGGGAGGCCGACGTCGTGCTGTCGGACGGGGGCACCATGTCGGTGCGGCCGATCCGTCCCGACGATGCCGACCTGATCCTGCGGTTCCACGACCGCCAGTCGCCCGAGAGCATCTACTTCCGGTTCTTCTCGCCCCGGCCCCGGTTGTCCGAACGAGACCTGGAGCGGTTCACCAACGTGGACTACGTCGACCGCATGGCCTTCGTGGGCCTCCTGGGCGACGAGCTCGTGGGGGTGGCCCGCTACGACCGGCACCGGGGCCGCAGCGACGCCGAGGTGGCGTTCTTCATCGACGACGCCCACCACGGCCGGGGCATGGCCACCGTGCTGCTCGAGTACCTGGCGGCTGCGGCCCGCGAGGCGGGCATCTCGGGGTTCACGGCGTCGGTGCTCCCGCAGAACCGCAAGATGCTCGGGGT
>DAIMFV010000272.1:0-4787 GCA_036724365.1 Acidimicrobiales bacterium
GTCGGCTCGCCTGTCGGCTCGCCTCCTGAGCGGCGACCCCGTAGGGCGGCGCAGCCAGGAGCCCAGGCGCCGCACGGTCACGACCACGGCGAAGACCACGGCGCTGACCAGGGCGAGCCACGCCTGGAGCACGAGGACCCACAGGATCGCCCTCACGTCGCGGCCCCTGCCGGGTTCGGTGGATGGAGCGCCGGGTGGAGCACCGGATCGAGGCGGTGGACGCAGCGGTCACCGGTGCATGCCGGCGGATCGAGGCGGCGACCGATCCGGTCCCGGTTGGTCGAGACCAGGTGGAAGAAGCTCTCGGCGGTCGGGGCCAGGATCGGTCGGCTCAGGCGCCAGGCCCACTCCCGGTAGCCCACGGTGGCCCAGAGGCACACGATGAACCCGGCCGGGCCGATCCACGCCCCACCGTGATCAGGCCCGCCATCGGCCACCACCACGAGCTCCTCGCCCAGCCACGGGAGCTGGGGGAGGAGCCGGGCCGCCTCGGTGGCGTCGGCCTCCACGAACCGGAGCGGCACGTGGGTGGGCTGGGCCTCCAACCACGCCCGGCACCGGCGGCACAGGGCGCAGTGCACGTCGTAGTAGACGATGAGCGAGTCCACGTCGGTCTCCTCGGGGTGCTCGGTGGTGTCCTGGGGTTCAGGCCGGGGCCGGCCCGAAGGGGGCGGGAGGGGCGAACGGTCCGGGGCGAGCGGGCGGCGCCGGTGGGGGAGGCAGCTGGGTCGCGGGCGGGTCCGCCCGGTGCACGGTGAGCTGGGGTGCCACGGGCGGGGCCAGCTCGGCCTGGCGGCGGCGGGCGGCGAGGCGGTGGAACACGTACAGGTTCACGAAGTGCACGGCGGCCAGGCTGCACAGCAGGAGCCCGAGCTTGCGGGCCAGGACCTCGAACGCCTCGGTGCTGGTGGTGGCCGCTGAGGCCTGCATCATGAAGAAGCCGTAGCCCAGGTTCACCATGGCGAAGCCGGTGACCAGCAGGTGGTTGACCGCCTCGGCCATCTCGGGCCGGTCGGGGAAGACGTCGCGCAGGAACAGGGCGCCGTTGCGGTAGAGGGTGCGGGCCAGCCAGGCGCAGAGCGCCACGGTGGCCAGCAGGTAGGTGGCGTAGACGGGGACCAGGTAGTCGTGCACGGCTTCTCCTCAGGATCGAAGCACTCGCTTTGAGCGAACGCTTAGTGCAAGTGCGTTGAGCATACGCTCAACTCCCGTCCCCCTGTCAACCCTCTTCCTCCCAAATCGGCTCGTCAGTGCACCCGGGGCGCTGGTGGCGGCCCTGGCGCACCGACGACGTCGCCGCGGTGTGGGCGTGTGCAACCCAGCGGCTGGTGGCGACCCTGGTGCACGAACGATGGCGCCGCGGTCGTGTGTGCCTGTGGGGCGCTGGTGGCGCCCCTGATGCACGAACGATGGCGTGCGCCCGGGTCGGTCGGTCAGTCGACCAGGGCGGCCTCGCCGGTCTGGACCCGCCAGAGGGCGGCGTACAGCCCGCCCTGGGCCACCAGGTCCTCGTGGGTGCCCGACTCCACCACCTGGCCGGCCTCCAGGACGTGGATGCGGTGGGCGTGGCGCACCGTCGACAGCCGGTGGGCGATCACGATGGTGGTGCGGTCGGCCGACACCTTGGCCAGGGAGCGCTGGATGGCGGCCTCGGTCTCGTTGTCGACCGCCGAGGTGGCCTCGTCGAGGATCAGGACGGCGGGGTCGCGCAGGATGGCCCGGGCGATGGTGAGCCGCTGGCGCTGGCCACCCGACAGCTTCTGGCCCCGCTCGCCCACCAGGGTCTCGTAGCCCAACGGCAGCGCCTCGATGAACTCGGCGGCCTCGGCCAGCTCTGCGGCGCGTCGCACCTCCTGATCGGTGGCCTCGGGGCGGCCGTAGGTGAGGTTCTCGCGCACGGTGCCGTGGAACAGGAACACGTCCTGGGCCACCAGCCCGGTGGCGCCCCGCAGCGAGGTGAAGGTGAGGTCCGAGATGGGCTGGCCGTCCAGCGTGATGCGGCCGGCCGTCGGTTCGTACAGCCGCAGCAGCAGCTTGACCACGGTGGACTTGCCCGATCCGGTGGGCCCGACGATGGCGTGGGTCTCACCGGCGGGCACGTCGATGGTGACGTCTCGCAGCACGTGGGTGTCGTCGGCGGTGGGCCCGTAGGCGAACGACACGTGGTCGAAGCAGACCGCGCCCCGGACCGGCTCGGGCAGGTCGTGGGTGCCGGGCAGGATGCGGGGCTCGGCGCGCAGCAGCCCGAAGATCCGACGGCACGACGCCATGGCCCGCTGGTACTGGTCGAGGGTCTCGCCGAGCGCGGTGAGCGGCCAGAGCAGCCGCTGGGTCATGTACACGAGCATCGAGAACACGCCGATCGCCAACTCCCCCCGGAGGGCGGCCCGGCCACCGACGATCAGCGTCATGGTGAAGCCGGCCAGGACGGCCATGCGGATCAGCGGGTTGAAGGCGGTTGAGTAGCGGATGGCCTCACGGTTGGTGTCGCGGTACGCCTCGCTGTCGGCGGTGACCCGGGCCACCTCGCGGTCCTCGGCGTTGAAGGCCTTGATGGTGGCGATGCCCCCGAGGCCGTTGGTGAGGGTGTCGCCGATCACGCCGGCGGACTCCCGGACCGCGGCATACCGGGGCTCGAGGCGGGTCTGGTACCAGAGCGAACCCACGATGATGACCGGGATGGGGAGGAAGGCGAGGGCGGCCAGGATCGGCGACACCACGAGGAACGTGATCCCCACGAACACCACGTTGGCGGCGGTGATGATCAGCTTGTGGGGACCCAGGTCGAGGAACCGCTCGAGCTGGTTGACGTCGTCGTTCAGCACGGCCATCAGGCCACCGGAGGTGCGGTCCTCGAAGTAGGCCATCTCCAGGGTCTGCACGTGGCGGTAGGCGTCCATGCGCGCCTCGTGCTGGATGGTCTGGGCCAGGTTCCGCCAGGTGATCACGGCCAGGTACTCGGTGGCGGACTCGGCCAGCCAGATCACCACGGTGACGGCCACGAGCACGCTGAGCTGGGCGAAGCGGTCCTCGATGCCGAGCAGGCGGCCCACGAAGGACTGGCCCCCGTCACCGTTCACCACGATGTCGACGGCAGCACCGATGAGCAGTTCGGGGGCGACGTCGCAGAGCTTGTTGAGGAGCGACATGCCGACGGCCAGCCGGGTTCGGCCGCGATGGGCCCGGCTGTAGCGCAACAGCTCCCGCAACGGTGGCTCGGCGGACAGCGGAATGGATCTGCCGGCGGGGTCGGAGGTGGAGGGACTGGTGCCGACGGGAGCGTTCACCGCGACAGGCATACCTGACGCGGCCCCGGGTCGCTGCCAGAATTGGCACGTCATGCTGGAGCTTTCAGAGGATCATCGTCCGCGCGCCGCCCCCGTGGCCGGAGCGGTGGTGGGGCTCGTGGTCGTCCTGGTGCTGGTGGCCGGTCTGGTGGCTTCGTGCGACCGGGGGGTGGCCGAACGGGTCGCACCCCACCGGCTGGAGGGGCGGGCGGCCTCTGGCGGCACCACCCCCTCGGTGGTGGGGCGCCGCGTGCCCGCGCCCCAGGCGGTTCCCGCCCACGCGGTGCCGGACCCGCGGTGTCGGGCCGCCCGGCGGCTGTTCCTGCGGGCCGCCATCGACCCCAACCCCCTGGGGGCGGCCGCCGATGTCGACACCGAACGGCTGCTCGATCAGGTCGAGGTGCTGGCCGAGGGCCCGGTGCGGGCCGACGTCGACGCGGTGCGCGCCCTCGCCCGGCGCATCGAGGTCGCTCCCGGGTCGATCACCCGAGCCGAGCAGGAGGCGTCCGTCGACCGCATGGAACGCCTGCTCGTGTGGACGGTCACCACCTGCCCGCCGCCCCAGCGGCCGGTGTGGGGGTGTGCCGCCCCGATCGCTTTCGGGCGGCCCGACCTCTTCGACGGTCCGTTCTTCCTGGCCGCCGGTCAGCTGGTGCCCGACGAGGCGGTGATCGACCGCCTCGGCGAACCCGAGGGCCGGCGGATCGAACTGGCCCGGAACCAGAACCAGGTCGTCTACGCCTGGACCGACGTGTTCGGCCTGGTCCGCAAGCGGGTCGAGGTGCAGCGGGTGATCGACCTCTGGTTCGTCACCGACGCCCGCCGGTGCGACGATCCCGTCGAACTGGTGCACCCGCTCGACAGCGGCGAACCCTTCGTGGAGGAGTTGCCCGACGTGGGCGACGGGCCGGAGTACGCGACCACGACCACCACCGCCCCGGTCGAGACCACGACCACCACTGCGCCCGTGCAGCCCTGCCGCTACGACCCCCGCAACGCCACCGACGCCTACGAATCGCTGGGCGACTACATGGCGAACGGCCCAGCCGAGCCCGAGTGCTGGTCGCTGCTCACGCCCGCGGGTCGGGCGTGCGTGAACGAGGTCACCGCCGCCGATCCCTCCGGGAACCCGTCGAGCGAGGACTTCTACGCCTGCTTCGACCTGTAGGTGCCTGCCCTGGCGGGGGTCGGTGGCTTCGCGCCGCAGCGACCGGCACCCCTAGGATCTGACGACCAGTCAGAAACTGCCGGCCGGGCCCCACCCGCCGGTGCACCTCGGAGGCAACACCACCCATGGGCATGCTCGACGGCAAGGTAGCGATCGTCACCGGTGCGGGCCACGGCATCGGCCGGGGCCACGCCCTGGAGCTGGCCAAGCACGGCGCCAAGGTCGTGGTCAACGACCTGGGTGTGTCGGTCACCGGGGAGGGCCAGGGTCGCGACGCCGACCTCACCGTCGACATCATCACGGCCCGTGGTGGCCAGGCGGTCGGCAACTAC
>DAIMFV010000273.1:0-4750 GCA_036724365.1 Acidimicrobiales bacterium
TCCGTCGTGGTGCTCTCCAGCGGCACGGTGGTGGTGGCGGGGCTGTCGTCGTCGGATCCCGACGTGACGACCAGGGCGAGGGCCACGCCCGCGATGAGGGCCAGCAGGACGATGACGGCGATCAGGGCGCCGTTGTCGTCGGGCTGCCAGGCCCGCGTGGGGTCGTTGTCATCGCTCACAGCCGGAGGCCTCCGTGGTCACTTGGTGGTGGACATGCCGCCGTCGACCGGGATGATCGTGCCGGTCAGGTACGACCCCGCCCGCGACGCGAGGAACAGCGCCACGCCGGCCATGTCGTCGTCGCGGCCGATGCGCTTGAGCGCGGTGCCGGCGGCGATGGCCTCGCCGGCCGCCTCCAGCGTGGCCCGCATCATCTTGGACGGGAACGGGCCCGGGGCCACGGCGTTGACCGTGATCTCGGGGGCTAGGTGCTTGGCCAGGTGGCGGGTGAGCTGGTGTACGGCGGCTTTGGACGAGGAGTACGAGTACGTCTCCAGGATCGGCACGTGCAGACCGTCGATCGAACCGATGTTGATCACCCGAGCCGGATCGTCGGTGGTGGAGGCGGCCCGGAGCTGGGGCAGCAGGAACTTGGTGGTGTGGAACACGCCCTGCACGTTGAGGTCGAGCACCCGGTTCCACGAGGCGGTGTCGTGCTCGTCGAGGGGTGCACCCCAGGTGGCGCCGGCGTTGTTCACCAGCACGTGCACCCGCTCGTGGTCGGCGGCCACGGCCCGGGCCAGCGCCCGGCACCCGTCTTCGGTGGACAGGTCGGCGGGGATGGCGCTGATGGTGCCGTGGGGGGAGAGGGCGGCGACCGCGGCTTCGCAGGCGTCGGCCTTGCGGGACGCCACCACGACCTCGGCGCCGGCGGCCACGAACCCGCCGGCGATCATGAGGCCGATGCCACTGGTGCCACCCGTGACCACCACCGTCTTGCCGGCCACCGAGAACAGGTCGGTGGGGCCAGTGGGGGCGGTGGACTCGCGGTCGGGCTCGGTCATGGTGGGCGACGGTACCCGAAGCGGACCGGACCTGGGCCCCGGGCCTGGAGTCCTGCGGGGAGCCCGCAGGAGCCCGAGATCGGCGTGGGTGGCTCCGGGGGCCCGCCGGGAGGGATGCGACCCGGCCCGCGAGGCGCCCCGGTCGAGGCCGGTGCCCAAGAGGCGAGCCGACAGGCGAGCCGACGAACAAGCACGGTCGGTAGACCGAGGCGCCCGCCGAGGCCCGGGCAACATCGACGCGACGACGGGCGAGCTGTCCGCTCAGGTCCTCAGCGTCGTTGGCAGAGCGGGCAGTGCGTAGTGCCCCGTCCGTCGACCACCGACCGGCGCAAGGTGGCTCCGCACCGAGGGCACGGCTGGCCGGCACGGCCGTAGCAGGCCAGGTGCAGCTGGTTGGAGCCGGTCGAGCCGTCGACGCCCCGGTAGTCGCGCAGGGTGGTGCCCCCGTGCTCGATGCCGGCCGTGAGGACCTCCAGCAGGGCCGCGTGCAACCGGGCGGCCGCGGGGCGGCTGATGGCGCGGGCGGCGGGGTGGATCCCCGCCCGCCAGAGCGCCTCGTCGGCGTAGATGTTGCCGACGCCGGCCACCGGTCGCTGGCTGAGCAGGTTGGTCTTGACCCGAACCGAACGGCGGCGGAGGTTCGCCCACAGCACCTCGGGCGTGAAGGCGGGATCGAAGGGTTCGGGTCCGATGGCGGCCAGGGTGGGGAGGGCCGAGGCGTCGGAGTCGATCACGGCCACCCGCCCGAAGCGACGGACATCGCGCAACGCCAGCCGAGCCCCGTCGTCGAGGTGCCACCAGGCCCGGTCGTAGGGGTCGGCGGCGCCGGGTGGCGGGTCCACGCGGAGCTGGCCGGTCATGCCGAGGTGGATGATCAACCGACGGCCGTCGTCGAGCGGCAGCACCAGGTACTTCCCCCGGCGGTCGACGCCCACCACCGTGGCCCCGACGGCATCGACCGCGGCGCGGAACTTGGGCGACGGATGTCCTCCGGCGTCGACCACCCGCCGGCCGGTGACCAGGGGAGCGAGGCCCCGGCGGACCGTCTCGACCTCGGGCAGCTCCGGCACCCGGGCAGGGTAGCGAGGTCGGTGCCGGGTCGGTTCCGCCCGGCACCGACCCTGTGGACGACCGGGCCGGGATCCTCAGGAACGGCCGGTTCGTGCCGATGAGGGAGAACGTGAACAGGGGTCCGATCGGCGTGGTGGTGGCGGGTATCGCCGCGCCGCTCGGCCTGTTCCGGCGCCGGGCCAAGGACGAATGGCTGGGGGAGCTGGCCGAGATCCGCAACGAGGCCCTGGGCGCCCACGGCGCCGGTCTGGACGGCAACGCGCCGCCCCCCGCCCTGCCCCCGCACGGAGCCCTCCCCGATGCCGGAGCCGTCGATGCCGGTGCGACGGGCACCATGGTGCGCGACGCCGAGCCTGCGGTCGGATCGGCTGAGTTCGAGGCTGAGTCCGAGCTCGAGCTGGAGGCCGAGTCCGGGGTCGAGTTCCAGGCCCAGGCCGAGGCCGGGGCCGCGGAGCCGGACCCGTCCACCCAGGCGCCGACCGACGGCGAGGCCGGTCACCCGGGCGGGTCCGCAGCCCCGCCGGCGCCGGACCCGGTCCGGGATCCGGCGGAAGCGGTGGCGACAGCCCCGGTGGCGGTGCGCGACGACGACGGGGGGCGGGTCGACGCCACGCCGATCGACCGGCCCGCCGCAGAGGAGGCGGCACCGTCGACTGCGACCGTGACTGCGACTGCGACTGCGACTGCGACCGCGACCGGCGCGGGGCAGCGGGCGGAGGCCGGCGCGCTCGACACCGACCCGGAAGCCGGGGTCGGCGACCCGCCGTCGTCCCGTCGTCCCGCGCCGCACCGGCAACGCCCCGGCGAGCTGTGGCACCCCGCCCTCGACCTCGGCCTGGTGGCTCCCGTGGAGATCCAGCCCGAGGAACGCCTGGACTCCTCCGACCTGGTGGAGCCCGAGCCCGACCCGTCGTTCGCCACCCGTGCCCGTCCGTTCGTGGCCGCCGCCATGCCACTGCAGCCCGTGGTCGTCGAGCCGGTCGTTCCCGCTCTCGACCTCGGTGCGGCCGATCCGGCTTCCCTGCACCAGGTCGACCTCGAGGTGGCCGACCCGCCCTCGCCCGAGGTGGTCACGGCCCGTGACCTGGTCGACGACGACGGCGCAGCCGAGGCCGGTGCCGAGCCCGGTGCCGCTGCCGGTTCCACGCCCGCGGTCGACGACCCCATCGGTCCGGACGGTGCCGGGTCGGCCCGTCCCCGGATCCGCCCGCCGTCAGAGGTCTTCGACGCCGTGCCCGTGGCGAGCACCGGTGACCTCGAGCCGCTGCCGACCCCGCCCGTGGGGCGGGCACCGTCGATCACCGACCTCGACCCCTCCGGCGGACCCGAGCCCGGTGCCGCGACCGCCGGTGAGTCCCGCCTCATCGATGGGCCGGTCGGCCGGCGGGTCCGTTCCGACTCGTCCCGTTGGTCGTTGTTCGGCAACGCGGTCGACCCGGTGTCCGACCCGGTGTCCGACCCGGTGTCCGGCACCACGCCGCCGGCACCCGTTGCGGCAGCGGCCGGAGGTCCGGAGGGCCCGGACCCGTCCACCAGCGACCTCCCCCCGGTGGTCGCGCACCAGAACGGGATCGAGGTGCTGGAGCTCCGCGACGACGGAACCGTGGCGCTCGCCGCCGGCGTGGTGCGCCTGGCCCCGGGCCAGGCCCCGGAGGTGTCGCGTCTGGGTGGCACCGTGGGCCTCGCCCTCGACGGCGGCTGGTGCTGGGTGGCGTTGTCCGCCGATGCCGATCCGGTGCTCCTCGGTCTGCCCACCGCATCCCTGGCCGTACCCGCCGGCGGGCACGCCCTGACCGTGTTCGAGGCCGACGGCTCCGCCTTCGTGAGCGTCGTCCGCGGCACCGTCACCCTCGACCGTCCGGGCGAACCGTTGTCGCTCCCGGTGGGAACCATCGCCCACCTGCGCACCGACGGCACCGTGCACACCGATCGGGCCACGCCCGAGGAGATGGCGACCGACGAGATCCTCACCCGGAACCTCCTCCTCGACGAGGTCCGCCCCACGCCGCCCAGCGCCTGACGTTCCGGCGGGCCGCCCGGCCGGGTAGCCCCTAGCGTGGGCCGATGGCAGACGAACGGCACCGGTGGGTGGTGGGCCCCGGCTCGCGCCCCGATCTCGACGGCATCGATCCGGACGGCACGCCGGGCGCCCCCGGATCGAAGGCCGAGCTGGAGACGACCACCGAGGAACTGGTCTTCACCCTGGCGGACCTGCAGAACCGGCTGTGGGCCGAGTCCCGACGGTCGGTCCTGCTCGTGCTGCAGGCGCTCGACGCCGGGGGCAAGGACGGCACGATCCGCAAGGTCTTCACCGGCGTCAACCCGCAGGGCGTGCGGGTGGCGTCGTTCAAGGCGCCCACCGCCCACGAGCTGTCGCACGACTTCCTCTGGCGCATCCATCGGGAGACGCCCGGCATGGGCGAGATCGGCGTCTTCAACCGCTCGCACTACGAGGACGTGCTCATCGTGCGGGTGGAGGAGCTGGTGCCCGAGCCCGTGTGGCGGGACCGCTACGCCCACATCCGCCACTTCGAGGACGTGCTCGCCGACGCCGGCACCTCGGTGGTGAAGGTGTTCCTGCACATCTCCAAGGACGAACAGGCCGAGCGGTTCCGCGCCCGCCTGGACACGCCGGAGAAGCGCTGGAAGTTCTCGGCGGCCGACCTCGAGGTGCG
>DAIMFV010000274.1:0-1626 GCA_036724365.1 Acidimicrobiales bacterium
TGCTCACGGGGCTCTACCGATCGGGTCGCCGACTGCCGTGGTCGACCGCGGTCACGGTCCGGATCGGGGTGCTCATCCTCGCGTTGGCGTCCGCCGGCGCGTCGTTGTGGCTGGCCGGCGACCACGAGGCCCGTGCGCTGTACGGCACCGACACCCGCGCCCACCAGTTCCTCTTCGGGGCGATGCTCGCCGTGGTGCCGCACCAGGTGCAGCGGTTCCTCCGGCACCAGCGGCTGGTGGCGGGGGGGCTCGGGCTCCTGGCGGTCGTGGCCCTGGGCGTCCTCGCCTCCGACCTGGTGGCGATCGGCCCGGTGCAGCGCGGCATGGCCGCCGCGCTGGCCACGCTCGTGGTGGTGGCGGCGATCGAGCGGTCCGATGGCACGCTGCGACGTTCCCTTCGAGCCAACCCCCTGCCCTACCTCGGTCGGCTCGCCCACGGCACCTACGTGTGGCACTGGCCGGTGTTCGTGGTCATCGGGGCGCTGGCGCCCGACGCGCAGCCCTACCAGCTCGCCATCTTGACCTTGCTGCTCGGTCTCGGTCTGGCCGCCCTCACCCACGAACTGGTGGAGCGACCGATCCAGTCCCAGGAGCGCTTCGGCCTGGCCCGCTCGGCTCTGGCCGCGTCGGTGGTGGTCATGGGGTTGTTCGTGGGCGCGGTCCTGGCGCCCCCTGCGTTGGACGCCGGCGTGAGGTCGGGTGCCGGCACCGAGGAGGTGGTCGACCCCTTCACCCGTGTCCCCGCGGACCTCGACCTCGATGCCGAGCGCCTCAACGAAGCGCTCACGGCCGCCACCGTCGACTGCATCGACCAACCGGTCGACGACTGCACCGTGGTCGAAGGGGAGGGTGCCCACCTGGTCCTGCTCGGCGACGGCCTGGCGATCCCGTTGGTCCCCGCGTTGGAGCAGGTGGCCCGAGCCCGGGGCCTCACGCTCTCGGTGGTGGTGGTGCCGGGATGTCCCTGGCAGAAAGGCGTGGACTTCCCCAACCGAGGCGCGCTGCACCCCTGCGACACGGCCACCGCCGACGTGTACGGGCGGATCCTGCCCGAGCTCGACCCCGACGTGGTGGTGGTCAGCTCCGGCTTCTTGACCCTCACCCCCGGGGTCACCGAGTTCGACCCCGCCGACAGCCTGGCCGCCGACCTTCGGGCGCAGACCCTGGCCACGGTCGACGACCTGCGGTCGATCGCGGATCACATCCTCCTCATCGATCCGATGCCGGTGGCCTCGCTGGACCCCCTGGCGTGCCTGGCCACAGCCGATTGGCTCGAAGACTGCCGCTTCGTGGCCGACGATTCGGGTCTCTGGCTCGAGGAGTACTACCGCAGCGTGGCCGAGGCCCGGCCGGGCGTGGTGGTCGCCGACTTCGACCCGGAGGTGTGTCCCTACCTGCCCATCTGCGACCCGGTGATCGCCGGTCAGGTGGTGCGCCTCGACGCGCAGCACCTCACCCAGGACTTCGGGGCCACCCTCGCCGAGCCGATCGAGGCGCTGCTCGACGACAACGGCATGCTCACGGGCACCTGACCGCACCGTCGGTACCGGTCCGCGGGTCGGCACCGGTCCGCGGGTTGGCACTCGGTAGCATCGAGTGCCAACGACTGACCGTTCGAGGATGGCC
>DAIMFV010000274.1:1636-4687 GCA_036724365.1 Acidimicrobiales bacterium
GGAGTAGTAGACGGCGCCCTGGGAGCCGACCTCGAGCCACACGCCATGGCCCTCTTCCGGCTGTCTCCGATGTGATCAGGGCGTTCCGCCCGGTCAGACCCCCCGGCTCGGGTTGGCACTCGGTAGCATCGAGTGCCAACGACTGACCGTTCGAGGATGGCCATGCTCGACGAGAGAAAAGCATCGATCCTCCGGGCCGTGGTGGAGGAGTACATCGAGACCGCGCTGCCGGTGGGTTCCGGCCACGTGGCCAGCGCGCCCGGCGTGAGCGTGTCGTCGGCCACGGTGCGCAACGAGATGGCGGCGCTGGAGGCCGAGGGCTACCTGGCCCAGCCCCACACCTCGGCTGGTCGCATCCCCACCGAGAAGGGCTACCGGTACTTCGTCGACGCCCTGTCGCAGCCGGTGCTGGACCGCTCGTCGGCCCAGCAGGTCCGGGCCTTCTTCGACCGCACCCATGGCGAGATCGAGCAGATGCTGGCGGCCACCACCCGGCTGCTCAGCGGCCTCACCGACGCCGCCGCCGTGGTGGTGGGCCCCGGCCGCGATCCCAGCCCGGTCCGCTCGGTGCAGATCGTCGCCCTGGCCCCGTCCACCGCGCTGTTCGTGGCCGTCCTGGCCGACGGAGGCGTGGAGAAGGCCACCATCGACCTGGTCGCCGACGTCGACGAGGCGATCCTGGATCGGGCCTCCCAACACCTGGCGGGCCTGCTGGTGGGCCGTCCGCTGGCCGCCCTCGTCGACGTGACCGCTGCCCACGACCCGGCGGTGGACGAAGTGGGGGGCCGGGTGCGGCTGGCCGCCGTGGCTCCCACGCTCGACGAGCACGTGTTCGTGGGGGGAGCGGCCCGCATGGCGTCGTCGTTCGAGGCGGTCGACACCATCCGGTCGGTGCTCTCGATCCTGGAGGAGCAACTGGTGGTGGTGTCGCTGCTGCGCGACGTCGTCGACCGCGGTCTCAACGTGGCCATCGGCAGCGAGACCGGCATGCAGACCCTGGCCGAGTGCGCGCTGGTGGTCGCCCCGTACACCGTCGACGGCGAACGGGTCGGCACCGTCGGGGTGCTGGGCCCCACCCGCATGAACTACCCGCAGGCGCTCGCTGCGGTGGCCGTGGTCGGCCAGCGCCTCGGGCACCGACTGAGCGAAGGCTGACGTGACCACCGACTACTACGAGCTGCTCGAGGTCGACCGCAACGCGAGCACCGACGAGATCAAGAAGGCCTACCGGGCCGCGGCTCGCCGCTACCACCCCGACGCCAACCCCGACGACGAGTCCGCCGAGGCCCGCTTCAAGGAGGTCGCCACCGCGTACGAGGTGCTGAGCGACCCCGACAAGCGCAGCCACTACGACCGCTTCGGGGCCGACGGCCCGTCCATGGGCGACGCCTTCGGGTTCAACGGCGGCCTGGGCGACATCTTCGGCGCCTTCTTCGGGGGCGGCGGCGGGTTCAGCGGCGGCCGCGCCGGGCCCCAGCCCGGACCCGCCCTGGAGACGAGCGTCACCATCGCCTTCGAGGCCGCGGCGTTCGGCACCACCGAGCCGGTCACCGTGCGCACCGCCGTGCCCTGCGAGACCTGCGAGGCCAGCGGTACGGCCGAGGGGAGCCACGCCGAGACCTGCCAGCAGTGCGGCGGCGCCGGGCAGGTCCGCCAGGTCCGCCAGTCGATCCTGGGCCAGATGGTCACCGCCGCGCCGTGCCCGGCCTGCCGGGGCGCCGGCGAGGGCATCCCGAACCCCTGTGCCGACTGCCAGGGCGAAGGTCGGCGCGTCACCGAGAAGACCTACACGGTCGACATCCCCGCGGGGGTCGACACCGGCTCCACGCTCCGCCTCACCGGCATGGGCGCGGCCGGCGTGCGTGGTGGGGGCCTGGGCAACCTGTTCGTGCACGTGCGGGTGCGGGCCCACGACCGGTTCGAGCGCCACGGCACCGACCTCCTGCACCACCTCCACCTCCCGGTCACCCAGGCCGCCCTGGGTGCGGTCCTGGCCTTCGAGACCCTGGACGGTGAGGAGGAGCTGGTGGTGCCGCGGGGCACCCAGACCGGCAAGGTGTTCCGGCTCCGCGGCAGGGGTGTGCCCCACGTCCGGGGTCGGGGCCGGGGCGACCTGCTGGTCGAGGTCACCGTCGACACCCCCACCGACCTGTCGGTGGAGGTGGAGGAGGCTCTGCGCCGCATCGCCGAGGAGCGGGGCGACGTGGTGGCCCCGCCCGAGAAGGGCTTCCTGTCCCGCATCAAGTCGGCGTTCAGCTAGTGCCGTGCCTTGCTTCGTTGGCCGGGTGGGTGGCGGCACCCGGGGTTCGTCGCTGCCGGTTTCGAGGTGCGCCTTCGGCGCTCGTCGGCTGGTTCCGCTCGGGCCGTTCCTCGCTTCGCTGCGGAGCCCGAACGGCGTTTGCGCCGTTCGCATCGGTAGCCCAGACCCGGGGATCGGGTCGGCGATCGTCGCAAACGTTCCTGGTCGCGGCACGAGCGCCATGAGCGACTACGTCTGGTGCCCCGTGCCGGTGGCCGGTGGGCCCCTGGTGTTCGTCGCCGACGTCGATGCGCCGGTGCTGGGCGACGACGACCACCACCACCTGGCTCGGGTGCGGCGGGTGCGCGACGGTCAGGAGGTGGTGGTGGCCGACGGTCGGGGGGTGTGGCGCACGGCCCGCATGGCGGGTTCCACGCCCGAACCGGTCGGTCCGATCCACCGGGCGCCCCACCCGGCCCCGGAGGTGGGCGTGGCCTTCGCGCTGGTGAAGGGTCACAAGCCCGAACTGGTGGTGCAGAAGCATCTGGGATCTGACTCGTTGGCCCGCTGGCTGGAGGCCAACGGCTGGCCGACAACCCGTCGGGCCAGCCGGGCCGGCTACCGACTGTTGAGTGTGTCGGCGTCGAGGCCCTCCCACACCGACGACCCGGAGGACCGGACATGAACCGACCGCTCGGAAGCACGGACCTGAAGCGGCTCCACCGAGAATGGCGCCGCAACGCCTCCGGTCGAGTGGCCCTATTACTCGATTCGGTGGCGACCCCGGCCAACGTCGGCTCGATCCTGCGGAC
>DAIMFV010000275.1:0-4661 GCA_036724365.1 Acidimicrobiales bacterium
CGCCATCGACGCGGTCACCAGTACGTGTGCCGGGTCGCCGGCCTCGACGAGCCGCGGTACGAAGGCCCGGATCCCGTGGGCCACACCCCGGACGTTCACGCCCAACACCCAGTCCCAGTCGTCGTCGGTGACCTCCCAGGCGTGGCCCGCCGCGATGACCCCGGCATTGAGGCACACCACCTGCACACCGTCGAAGCGGTCCCACGCAGCATCGGCCAGGGCCTCCACCGCCACCCGGTCGGTGACGTCGGTGGGCACGCCGATCACTTCGCCGGCGCCGACCGTCGACAGTTGGGCCCGGGCGAGGTCGAGCGCGTCTTTCTCGACGTCGGCCAGCCCCACGGCCGCCGCGCCGCGCCCCAGCAGGCTCGGGGCCAGTGCCCGGCCGATGCCCGATGCGCCACCGGTGACCACCGCCACTGCGTCCTCGACGTGTTCCATGTGCGTGCTCCCTCGTGCGGCTCGGGCCGTGGTGGCCGGCCGCAGCCTTCCACGGCGAGGGACCGAGGCGGTGGGCGCTCCCGGCCCCGACCGCCCCGTGGCGGGGGCCGTGCCCCGCCGGTGCTCAGTCCTGGCCGACCTCGCAGGTGTACCCGGCGGGGTCGGGGGTGAGGATCGCGCCGTCGGCACCGGCCAGGAAGACCCGGAGCGGCGTGACGGTGCCGCCCTCGGGCAGGTCGGCCGACCCGATGCCCAGGGCCGACGTGGCCGGGTCGCCGACCGGCGAACAGACGAGGGTGGTCTCGCCAGCGGCCAGGGTCACGTCGGCGACGTCGACCACGGTCCAGATCGGGCGGCCGTCCTCGCGGTGGCCGGCGGCCCGGCTCGACCACAGCAGGTACGGGCCGGGAGGCGGGGCCCCGGTGACCGGGGCGGTGGTGAGCAGATCGAGGCCAAAGGCGCAGTCGGCGCCCTGGCACATGCCGACCACGCTGGAGAAGCCCACGGTGGCTCCGTCGACCGCCGGCTTCATCACGTCGGTGGGGTCGGGTTCCCAGGTGACCCCCACCCACCGGTCCCGGGACGGCGACGTCGTGGAGGTGGGCACCGTGGTGGACGAGGTGGATGAGGTGGATGAGGTGGTCAGGACCGACCCGCTGGTGGTGGCGGCCGCCGTGGTGTCCGACGCCTCCTCGTCCCCGTCGTCGCCGCACGAGGCCAGCACCGCGCCCAGCCCAAGGCACAGCACCACGAGGATGACCAAGCGGGGACGGGGACGACCGGGACGGACGGAAGCAGCCATGGCCCCACCGTGCGCCCTCGGGACGCGATCGGGCCAGGGCCCAACGTCCCGCGGGTCCGGGCCGATGCCCGGCGAAGTTGGAGCCCGAGAAGGGAATCGAACCCTTGACCTGCTCATTACGAGTGAGCTGCTCTGCCGACTGAGCTACCCGGGCGGGGGCGCTCACCGTACCCGATCACCCCCACGGCGAGGAACCCTGATCGGTCAGCCCGTCGTCAGTTGAGGGGTGGCAGCCGGAGGGCCAGGGCGGTGAGCCAGAGCTCCTCGTTGGGGTTGAACGTGAGGTCGGTCTCGGCCGCCCGGACGGCCTCGATCCCGGCGATGGCCACCGACGGGTCGGCCGCCACCACCAGCTCGTCGCGGTAGGTGCCGGCCAGGGCCGACAGCCCCAGCCGCAGCTCGTCGGTGCGCAACCGGCGCACCTCGCGCTTGTGGCGGGCCTCCAGCTCCCGCGCCCCCGACCCCCGCTGGCCGTAGCGCTCGATGCGCTCCTGGAGGTCGGCCACCTCCTGGTCCTGGCGGGCGCGCAGCGGCGCCTCCACGTCGTCGATGGCGCCCCGCAGGTCGGCCACCGCCCGGGTGGCGGCCGCCCCCTTGCCGTCGAGGTGCCGCGGCAGGTCGCGCCAGGCCGCCACCCGCAGGGCCAGGCGTTCGTCGGTGGCCAGGAGCCGGGCCCGGCGGAGGTCGCCGCCGGCGAAACCGGCCGCTTCGGCCGCCCGCTCGGCGGGTACCCCGTCGGCCACCAGCCGGGCCACGATGGCGTCGGTGGGGACCGGGGCGAAGTCGACGCGCACGCACCGCGAGGCGATGGTGACCAGCCCGGGCGGGAGCTCGTCGGCGAGGACCACGAAGAAGGTGCCCGGGGTGGGCTCCTCGATGGTCTTGAGCAGCTTGGGGGCCACGCCGTCGGCCATGAGGTGGAACTCGTCGAGCACCAGGACCTTGCGCTGGCCCTCGGTGGCGGACCGGCTGGCCCGGGTGATGATCTCGTCGGCCTGCTCGCTGGAGATCGACGCACCGACCCGTTCCACCACGATCAGGTCCGGGTGCTGCTCGTTGAGCGCCAGGTGTCGGGCCCGGGCCGCTCCCTCGGCGTCACCCGCGGCGTCCGCCTCGGCGGCCAGGAGCTCACCGGCGAAGGCGCGGGCCGCCGCCCGCTTGCCCGAGCCGGTGGGTCCCACGAAGAGCCAGGCGTGTACCGGGTCGCCGGCCGCCGCGGCGCGCAGCAGGTCGACCGCCCGTGGCTGGCCGACCACCTCGGACCAGACGTCGACCGGGAACAGGCCCGGCTCGCCCGGGGCCGGCCCGGTCGGGGCGGGGTCGGTGACGGCATCGGTGGCGGTGGGGTCGGTCACGGCAACCGGTCCTCGACGACCGCCCGCACCCGGGCGGCCACCTCGTCGACCGGGCCCGAACCGTCGAGGACCACCCAGCGGTCCAGGTTGTGGGCCGCCACCATGCGGTACCCCTCGCGGACCAGGGCGTGGAAGTCGTCGCCGGCGGCCTCCATGCGGTCGGGAGCGCCGGCGAGCGCCATGCGCCGGGCCGACTCCTCGGGTGGCACCTCGAGGAGCACCACCAGATCGGGTACGAGACCGTCGGTGGCGAAGGCGGACAGGTCGGCGATCTCCTCGACCCCGAGCCCGCGGGCGTGGCCCTGGTAGGCGAGCGACGACCCCACGTAGCGGTCGCTGACCACGTCACGGCCCCGCAGCAGCGCGGGCCGCAGGGTGGTGGCCACGTGCTGGGCCCGGTCGGCCGCCATCAGCAGCGCCTCGGCCCGGGAATCCAGGTCGACGGTGGCCGGATCCAACAGCAGCTCCCGCAACCGGGCCCCGATGTCGGTGGCACCGGGCTCGAAGGTGAGCACCGCCCCCCAGTGCTCGGCCAGCAGCCGGGCCTGGGTGGACTTGCCCGACCCCTCGCCGCCCTCGAACACCACGAACCGTCCCACGGGCAGCGACGGTACCCCCTCCGGCCCGACACCCCGGTCGGACCCCGGTGGGGTGCACCCGAGCAGGTCAGGGCAGCTCGCGCACGCGGCCCGCGTCGACCTCGATCCGTCGGGTGATGGCCACCCGGTCCAGGAAGGCTCGGTCGTGGGTGACCAACAGGAGGGTGCCGACGAAGCGCGTCAGCGCCTGCTCCAGCTGCTCGATGGCCACCAGGTCCAGGTGGTTGGTGGGCTCGTCGAGCACCAGCAGGTTCACGCCCTCGGCCATGAACAGCGCCAGGTTGGCCCGGGTGCGCTCGCCGGGCGACAGCAGGGCGGACGGGCGGCGTACGTGGTCGGCACCCAACCCGAACTTGGCCAGCAGGGACCGGGTCTCGCTCAGGGGCAGCCCGGTGGCGTCGATCACCACGTCGAGCAGTGGCGTGTCGGTGCTGAAGCGGTCACGCCGTTGGGTCAGCTCCCCCACCACCACCCCGGGCCCCAGGTGAGCGGTGCCGGCGGTGGGCTCGACGCGCCCGAGGATGGCGTCGATGAGGGTGGACTTGCCGGCGCCGTTCGGGCCCAGGATGGCCACCCGGTCGGCCCAGCCGATCTCCAGGTCGACGGGCCCGAGCCGGAAGCTCCCCCGCTCCACCTCCACGCCCCGGAGGCTGGCCACCACGTCGCCGCTGCGGGCCGACGAGCCGATCTCGAAGTGCAGCTCCCAGCCCTCCCAGGGCTTGTCGACCTTCTCCAACCGCTCGGCGGCCTTCTCGGTGGCCCGGGCCTTGGACGCCACCTTCTCGGAGTCGGTGGTGTTCTTGAAGCGGATGAACTTGTCGGTCTCGCCCGACGTCTTGGCCTTCTTCACGCCCTGGACGGACCACTCCCGCTGGGTGCGGGCCCGGTCGAGCAGGTCGCTGCGCTTGGCCTGGTAGCTCTCGAAGGCTTCGGTGGCGTGCCGGCGGGCGGTGGCCTTGTCGGCCAGGTAGGCCTGCCAGCCCCCGGCGAAGACGGTGGCGGTGTGGTCGTGCTCGTCCAGGTCGACCACGTGGGTGACCACCCGTTCCAGGAAGGCACGGTCGTGGCTGACCACCACGGTGGGGGCGTCGAGCTCCACCAGGAACGTCTCCAGCCGGGCCAGGCCGTCGAAGTCCAGGTCGTTGGTGGGTTCGTCGAGCAGGAACACGTCGAAGCGGGCCAGCAAGGTGGCCGCCAGCGACACCCGGGCGGCCTGGCCGCCCGACAGCGTGGCCGTGGCCTGGTGGACCACCGCGTGATCGAGGCCCAGGTCGGCCAGGGTGACCCCGAGGCGGGCGTCGAGGTCGGGGCCGCCCAGGTGGAGCCAGCGGTCGAGCGCGTCGGCGTAGCGGTCGTCGGCGCCGGGCTCACCGGCGGCCAGGGCGGCGGTGGCGGCGTCGAGCTCGGTGGTGGCCGCGGCCACGCCGGTGCGCCGGGCGATGAAGGCGGTGACCGTCTCGTCGG
>DAIMFV010000276.1:0-4658 GCA_036724365.1 Acidimicrobiales bacterium
GGGCCCGGGGCCCGGGGCCTCGTCGGCCGATCGCCGGGGCAGGGACGGCGGGCGCTCCCGGAGCGGCGGGGGCCGGGAGGTAGCGTCGAGCGCCATGGCCGCCGCCACCGCACCCGTCCTGCGCCAGGCGCTGAAGCGGCGGGCGCCGGGCCTGGCGGTGGAGCGAGAGCTGTGGGCTGCCGGTCACGACGTGGTGGTGGGCATCGACGAGGTGGGCCGCGGCGCGTGGGCCGGTCCCCTCACGATCGGGGCCGTGGTGCTGCCCCGGGACCGCCGGGTGAACAAGGTGCGCGACTCCAAGGCGCTCACCGAGGCCGAGCGGGAGGCGTTGTTCGATCGCCTGGCCGACTGGTGCGTGGCCTGGGCGGTGGGTCACGCCAGCCCGCAGGAGTGCGACGAGCTCGGCATGTCCGACGCCCAGCGGCTGGCGGCCCGGCGGGCCCTCGACGCCCTCGGTGTGGTGCCCGACCAGGTGCTGATCGACGGCAAGTGGGACTTCGTCGGCGGAGGCGCCACGCGCATGATCGTGCGGGGCGACGCCTCGTGCCTGTCCATCTCCACGGCGTCGATCCTGGCCAAGGTCACCCGCGACCGGCTGATGCGGCTCGAGGACCAGCAGCACCCGGCCTACGACTTCGCCTGGAACAAGGGCTACCCCTGTCCCCGGCACAAGCAGGCGCTGCGGGGGGTGGGCCCGTCGGCCATCCACCGTCGGAGCTGGGCCTTCATGGACGACATCCCGTGGACCGGCGCCGTCCGCCTCCTGCGCTCCGACGCCCAGGGCACCCTCTTCTGACTCGCCCCGCCGCACCGGTGCGGCGTGCCCGGGGCCTCAGGTGGGCGGGGGCCCGGCGGCGGCCCGGAGGTGATCGACCAGGTCGGCGAGGGGCACCCGGGCGTTGAGGCCGCTGGTGGAGGGCATCACGTAGACGGGGGTGGGACCCACGGGCTCGGGCTGCCAGCCGAGCACGGCCCGGCGGTCGCCCGACGCCCGCCGCCAGGCGTCGATGCCCACCACCACGACCGCCGCCGGACGGAGCCAACCGCACAGCCGGGCCAGGCGGTCCAGGCTCGGGCCGTACTCGGCGGGGTCCAGGTCGCTGGCCCGCGGGGTGGGTCGTGGCACCAGGTCGGTCATGCCGATCCGGTGGCGGCGCAGGAGCAGGCGGGGGTCGCGGTCCACGTCGGCGAGGCCCGAGGCGAGCAGCGCCGGCCAGAACCGGTTGGAGCGGGTCACGTAGCCCACCCCCGCCTCGGCGGCGTGCACCGACGGGTTGATCCCGCAGCACAGCAGGCGCATGGCCGCGCCCACGTGGTCGGGCAGGGCCAGGCGCCGGGTGGCCGACAGCCGTATCGCTCCGATGCCGTGGGCATCCAGGTCGGCCACCTCGCACCGCTCCACGTCGAACGCGGCGTGGGTGACCACCTCGGCCAGCCGGGCCGGATCCCACCAGGTGAACAGGCGGCCGGGAAGGTCGTCACCCGATTCGGGTCCCGACACCTCTTGGGCCACCCCGTGCTCGGCGTCGCCCACCCCGGCCCGGGTGAACACGGTCAGCTCGAGGCGCCCGTCGGGCTCGAGCACCCGGTGCAGCTCGGCGAGGGCCAGTGGCAGGTCTGCTGCGGGCAGGTGCTGGTGGGCCTTGCTGGCCCACACCCCGGCGAACGACGCGGCGCGGTAGGGCAGCACGGCCAGGTCGCAGCGGGTGACCGGCGCGGCGGGGACGGTGGCCCGGGCGGCCCGCACCATGGCCTCGGCGGCGTCGGCCCCGGTGGCGGCGGGGCCGAGGAGGGCGAGGTGCCGGCCGGGCCCGCACCCCAGGTCCAGGATCGGGCCCCCGGGGCGGACCGACGCCACGAAGTCCCGCACCGGCCCCGGATCGACCATGGGCCGCCGGACCGCGTAGTCGGCACCCACCCGCTCGTAGACGTCGACGGTGGGCCGGTGCACGCGGACGGTCTCGGGTCAGAACAGGCCGAGCTGCAGGCCGCCGCCCAGCTCGGTGAGGGGGATCCACTGCTCGCCGCCGCGGGGGCCCAGCACCCGCACCTCGATCTGCTCGACGGGGATGGACCGGGCCCGGCCCCGGTCGTCTCGCAGCCCCACCGAGCCGTCCTTCTCCCGTCGCAGGACCACGCCCTCGCGGAAGCGCCGGTCGGACCGGCCGACGTAGCGCACGAGTTGGCCGATCTCCAGGCCCAGCTCGGCGAGGCCGTCGTCGATCGGACGGGTGCGGCGGCTCACGACTCGGGCGGGTCCAGCCCGGGCTCGCCCAGGATCCGGGCCTGCAGCCGCCGCATGCCGGCGAGCCAGCGGTCGGGGTCCTGGGCCCGGCGCTGGTAGTAGGTGGCCACCTCGGGGTGGGGGAGGATCAGGAACTGCTCGTCCCGCACCCCCTCGATGACGGCGTCGGCCACCTCGTCGGGTTCCAGGAGGCCGTGCGCCACCACGGTCTGCACCGAACTGTGCCCCATGGCTTGGGCCAACAGGTCGGTGCGCACCCCCTGGGGGCACAGGCACGACACCGTGAGGCCCTGGTCGCCGTAGGTGATCGACAGCCACTCGGCCACGGCCACGGCGGCGTGCTTGGTGACGGAGTACGGCAGGTCGCCGATTTGGCTGAGAATGCCGGCGGCCGACGCGGTGACCAGCAGGTACCCCTCGCCGCGGGCGAGCACCGAGGGCAGCAGGGCCCGCGCCACGTGCACGTGGGCGAGCACGTTCACCCGCCAGATCCGGTCCCACTGCTCGGGGGTGGCGTCGACGCCCGCGCCGGAGCCGATGCCGGCGTTCGACACGAACAGGTCGATGGGACCCAGGTCGGCTTCGATCCGGTGCACCAGGTCGACCACAGCGGTGCCGTCGCCCAGGTCGGCCGGGTAGGCCCGGGCCCGCTCGCCCAGGTCGGTGGCGGCGTCGTCGAGGGCGGGACCGGGCAGGTCGACCAGCGCCACGGCCCGGGCCCCCTGGGCGTGGGCCGCCCGGGCGATGGCCAGCCCGATGCCCCGGGCGCCACCGGTGACCACCACGACCCGATCCTGCAGCTCCATGGCCCGCACCCTACCCAGCCGACCCCTCCACGAACGTGCGTGGGTCTGGCCCCGCGGGTGCGGTGGATCTTCGCCAGTTCGGGGGTGGGGTGGTTCAGGCCTGGGCGGCGGCTCGGAGGGTGTCGGCGATCACCTGGGTGCGGTCGCCGCCCCAGGGGAGCGGCATGAGCACGGGGACGTCGACGCCGGCGGCCACGTAATCGCGTACGGTCGCCGCCACCAGGTCGGCGCTGCCCACCACGTCGATGGCATCGCACATGCGGTCCGACACCGCGGCCAGCGCACCCTCGCGGTCGCCGGCCTGGTGGCGCTCACGGATCTGGGCCACCTCGTCCTCGAACCCGGCCCGGGCGAAGTTGGCGGCGTAGGCGTCGACCACCGCGTAGGAGAACAGGTCCCGTCGGGCCTTGTCGAGGGCCTGGTCGCGGTCGCCCACCCCGGCATGCACGTAGGCGTAGATCTCGGCGTTCCCGCCGGCACGCACCTGCTCCACCGACCACGCCACGTGGGAGGCGGGCAGGTAGTTGAGCAACACGCCGTCGGCCACCTCGCCGGCCAGACGGAGCATGGCCGGGTTGAGGGCGCCGACCCCGATGCGCGGCCGCCGTTCGCCCAGCTTCATGCCGAGCCGGAAGCCGCGGACCCGGTAGAAGTCGCCGTCCCAGTCGACCTTCTCGCCCGTCAGGCACGCCCGCACCAGGGTCACGTACTCCCGGATGCGGGCGAGCGGTCGTTCGCCGTAGTCGACGCCGTGCCAGCGGCTGGTGACCACCGGCGACGAGATGCCGATGCCCAGGCAGATGTCGGCGTCGGGGTGCAGGGCCTGCAGCGTGGCCGCCCCCATGGCCGTGACCATCGGGGTGCGGAGCTGGAGGGCCAGCACCCCGGTGCCCAGGTCGAGGCCGGGGGCGGCGGCACCGGCGGCGGCCAGCACCGAGAAGGCCTCGGGTCCGGTGGTCTCGGCGGTCCAGAAGGAGCGGTAGCCGAGCTCGGCGGCCTGGCGGGCGGTGTCGACGGCCACACGGGGGCCGAGGGGCATCAGGCTGGCGAAGGTCACGCCGAGGCGGGGGTGCGTCATGCCCAGAACCTACGCCGTGTCCCACCGCCGGGCGCCGGGTCGCGGGCGGTCCCCGTGCCCCGGAGCGGGCGTCCGGCCCGGCCTGGTGGTGGGTCCAGCCGTCGGTCGCTCCGCCGCGAATCATCGTCTGGAAACAAACGCGCCCATTTTCTGTCACCAACGGCCGGTATGGTGGTTCCCGTGACCGAGACTGCATTGTCTGAGACCGTGATCGCCGAAGCTCTGGCCGTGATCGACCGGGCCCTTGGCACCTTCCAGCATCGAGAGCTGGTGTCCGCAGATGAGGTGTCCAACCTGTTGTTGGACCTCCGACTCCTGCTCGTCACCGCTTCCGAGCCGCTGGTGGTGGAAGAGCTCCAGGTGCCCACGGGCGTCTGATCCTCCTAGGAGCCGCGCGCTGACGGGTCGCCCGTCGTCGCGTACCTGTGGTTTGGACCTCGGCTGGCGCCTCGGTTCACCCATCGTGCTTGTCTGGTCGGCTCGCCTGTCGGCTCGCCTCCTGAGCGGCGACCCCGTAGGGCGGCGCAGC
>DAIMFV010000277.1:0-4638 GCA_036724365.1 Acidimicrobiales bacterium
GGCCGAGGCCCCGGTGCAGACCGAGGTGGCCCGAGGCCTGGTCCTGGTCGACGTGGCCCACCGCCTCGAGGTGGAGGGGCGCGAGCGCATCGGCGCGTTCATGACCGCCCACCTCGACGGCTTCGCGTCGCTCGACGAGGCGGCCGACGTGATCGCCGCCTACAACCCCCACCGACCCCGACCCACCGACCTCAGCGGGCTGGCCAAGAACCTCCGCGAACGAGACGGCCGCTGGCACTGGCACTGGGACCCCGCGTTCGTGCTGGGCAAGTTCGGCTCGGCCGACGAGACCCGGTCGTCGGTGGTGCACCCGGGACGCCTGGAAGAGGCGGTGGAGGCGCTCACCATCCCCACGCTGCTGGTGCGGGGCCGCAGCAGCGACCTGCTGAGCGAGGAGGGCGTGGCCGACTTCTTGTCCCGCGCCCCCCACGCCGAGTTCGCCGACGTCGCCGGCGCCGGCCACATGGTGGCCGGCGACCGCAACGAGGTGTTCAACCGGGCCGTGCTGGAGTTCCTCGACCGCCACCGGGGCGACGCCTGACCCCATCCAGACCAGCCGGTTCAGAGCAACAGTTCGAGCGCGGCGGTCACGTCGGCCAGGTCGTCGGCGCGGTGGTCGGCGATGCGCGACAGGGCGGGGATCGACACGTAGCCGGCCTCCACCGCGCCGCTGTCGGTGTCCACCGGCAGGTCGACCGGGTCGCCCCACTGCATGTTCACGTCGTAGGCGCCCTCGTGGCCGGCCTGGGCCACCAGCTCCGCCTGCCCCAGCGCCCGGGGCGGCAGGGTGGCCACCTCGGTGCGTCGCCGCCCGGCCACCTGAGCGAGCGGCAGGTTGGGCACGTTCACGTTGAGCACCGGCGGATCGCCACCGGCGGGCCGGGCCAGGAGGACGGCCGCGACGCGGGCCCCCACCTCGGCGGCGGCATCCCACTGCTGGTCCTGGATCATGGCGTCCCAGCCCTGACCCTCCACACCGAACCCGGCCACGGCCTGGCTCACGGCCAGACCCGGGAGATCGCCGTTGCGGGCGGTGAGGGCGGCGCCCACGGTGCCGGAGTGGTAGATCGCCCGGCCGGTGTTGGCCCCGGGGTTGATGCCGGCCACCACCAGGTCGAACCCGTCGCCGAACGCTCCCAGCCGGGCGAAGGTGACGCACAGCGCCGGTGGGCCCGACACCGCCCAGGCGGTGGCCACCCCGGGCACCTCGGCCCGGCGGACCTCGGGCCGGATCAGGTGCAGGGCTCCCAGCGCCGCACCCGCACCCGAGTACTCCCGGTCCGGCGCCGCCACCACCACGTCGCCCAGCTCGGTGAGGCGGCGGGCGAGGACGTGGAGGCCGATGGCGTCGATGCCGTCGTCGTTGGTGACCAGGATGCGCATGGCTCGTTCCTAGCGCACCCGACCCGGCGCCGGCCCACCGCCCGGTGACACCCCGGTGGCCGACGGGTGTCGTGTAGACCTCGGAACCATGAAGGTGTCGCTCCGGGGCCAGGTCCCCCCGTTCCAGGTGATGGCCATCCTCGACCGGGTGGCGGAGCTGCGCGCCGCCGGGCGGGACGTGATCTCGCTGTGCGCCGGCGAGCCCCAGGGGGGCGCGCCGGCCGACGTGCGGACCCTGGCCGCCGACCTCTACGCCGGCACCGACCCGCTCGGGTACACCGGCGCACTGGGGCTGCCGGAGCTGCGCCGAGCCATCGCCGACCACTACGGCCGGTGGTACGACCTGCCCGTAGACGCCCGCGAGGTGGCCGTGACCACCGGGGCCTCCGGAGCGTTCGTGCTGGTGTTCCTGGCGGCCTTCGACGTGGGCGACCGGGTGGCCGTGGTCCGTCCCGGCTACCCGGCCTACCGGAACGTGCTGCGGGCCCTCGCCATCGACGTGGTCGACGTACCCGCCGGGGCCGACACGGGGTTCGAACCCACCCCGGCGCTGCTCGACGCGGTGGTGGCCGAGCACGGACCACTGCACGGCCTGGTGCTGGCGTCGCCCGCCAACCCCACCGGGTCCATGGTGGACCGCACCCGGCTGGCCGCACTGGTCGACTGGTGCCGCGAGCACGACGTGCGCCTGATCAGCGACGAGATCTACCACGGCATCACCTACCCGGCCGACCCCTCGGCTCTTGGCGCGCGCGGCACGAGCGCCTGGGAGTTGGACCGGACCACCGTGGTGGTCTCGTCGTTCTCCAAGTACTGGGGCATGACGGGTTGGCGCCTCGGGTGGGCCCTGGTGCCCGACGACCTCCGCCCGGCGGTCGACGCCCTGGCCGGCAACGTGGCGCTGTGCCCGCCCACCCCGGGCCAGCTGTCGGCGATCGGGGCCTTCACCGACGCGTCGTACGCCGAGGCCGACGCCCGGGTGGCCGCGCTGGCCGGCACCCGAGCCGGTCTGCTGGCCGAACTGCCCCGCCTGGGGTGGGGGCCGGTCGCCCCCGCCGACGGGGCCTTCTACCTGTGGGCGGGCATCGAGGACCGGCTCGGCCCCCATGCCGGCTCGCCCGACTGGTGCCGGGCCCTGCTGGAGGAGGCCGGCGTGGCCCTGGTGCCCGGCACCGACATGGATCCGGTGGACGGCCGCGGGTTCGTCCGTCTGTCGTTCGCCGCCGGCCCCGAGGCGGTGGCGGCCGCCGTCGACCGGATCGTGGCCTTCCAGACGACCTGACCCAGGACGACCTGACCCAGACGACCCTCGGTCGCCGGCGGCCGAGCGCGAGCGGCGACCAATCCCCCGTACTCCGGTGGGCTTTTCCGAGTTTCGTCGCTACCATCGCCGGCGACGCGACGAACCCCGGTGGACCCGGATCGGAACACATCCCGTGACCGGATCCGTAACCTCGGAGCCGCAGTCCCCCTCCACCCCATCCACAGCGAAAGGACGCTCCCGATGAGCCTCCACCTCGGCGACACCGCCCCCGACTTCACCGCCGACACCACCGACGGCCCCATCTCGTTCCACGACTGGAAGAAGGGCTCCTGGGCCGTCTTCTTCAGCCACCCGGCCGACTTCACCCCCGTGTGCACCACGGAGCTGGGCCGCACCGCCGCCCTCAAGGACGAGTTCCAGCAGCGCAACACCAAGGCCATCGCCCTGTCGGTCGACTCGGTCGACGACCACAAGCGCTGGGCCCCCGACATCGGCGAGGTCGGCGGTACCGATCTGAACTTCCCGATCGTGGCCGACCCCGACCGCAAGGTCGCCGAGCTCTACGACATGATCCACCCGGGCGAGGGCGACACCTCCACGGTGCGGTCGGTCTTCATCGTCGACCCGGCCGACAAGATCCGCCTCACGCTCACCTACCCCAAGTCGGTGGGCCGCAACTTCGCCGAGATCGTGCGGGTCATCGACGCCCTCCAGGCCACCGACGCCAACCCCATCGCCACCCCGGCCAACTGAACCCCCGGCGAGCGGGTGATCGTTTCTCCCGCGCTGTCCACCGACGACGCCCGCCAGAAGCTGCAGAACGTGGAGGAGATCAAGCCCTACCTCCGCTACGCCGACGCTCCCTGATCCACCGCTGCTGATCAACCAGCGCTGATCGTCGTGCACCCGGGGGGTGACGGGCTCGTCCCGTCGCCCCCCGGTCGCGTGCGGACGGGTCGGTCAGCTGGTCAGTCGGCCGGCAACGAGGGGAGCACCTGCGCCACGAACTCGTCGAGGCGGGCCCGACCCTCGCTGGGCCAGCCGCAGATCAGGTAGCTCACGCCCAGGTCGCGCAGCGAGTCCACGGTGGCCCGCACCTGGTCCCACGGTTCCGACAGGCTGAGCGACGCCGCCCGGGCGATCGATGACGGGTCGCGACCCGCGGCCACGGCCAGGTCGTCGAGCAGGGCCGACTTGCGGGCATAGGTGGCCTGGTCGCCGAAGGTGTGCCACACGTCGGCGTGGCGGGCCACCAACGGCAGCATCTTGCGTTCGCCGCTGGCCCCGATCCAGATCGGCGGATGGGGCGACTGCACCGGCCGTGGATGGAGCGTGGCGTCCTGCACCTGCCAGTGGCGACCCTCGAACGAGAACCCGTCGGTGGTGAGCAGGCCCCGGACGATGGTGAGGGCCTCGTCGAGCAGCTCGATGCGGGTGGCGGTGCCCGGGAACGGGATGCCCAGGGCCCGGTGCTCGGGCTCGAACCAGGCGGCACCGAGCGACAGCTCCAACCGCCCGCCCGAGGCGTGGTCGATGGTCATGGCCTCGGCGGCCAGCACCGACGGGTGGCGGTAGGTGACCCCGGCGACCAACAGGCCCAGGCGGGTCCGGGTGGTGTGACCGCTGAGCGCCGCGAGGGTGGTGTGCCCCTCGAAGCACTCGCCGGGCCCCTCCCCGTACATGGGCTGGAAGTGGTCGAAGCCCCAGATGCCGTCGAAGCCGGCGCCGTCGGCGAAGCGGGCCCGCTCCACCACCTCGGCGAAGGGCATCCGTTGCTGGGCGATGTCGAGTCCGAAGCGCATGTCCCCATCATGGCGGCCCGGACGGCCGCGACCACCCGCCGCGCGCGGTCGGGCAGGCCCGGTACCGTGGGTGACGCCTTCGGGCACGCCATGCACAGCCAACCGGAACCCCACCCGATCGGGACGGCGCCGGCCGACGTCGAGGCTCCTTCCCTGGTGATCGAGCTCGACGACGACCTGGCCCTGGAT
>DAIMFV010000278.1:0-4628 GCA_036724365.1 Acidimicrobiales bacterium
CCCGCCGGCCCCGGCCTCGTACGCATCACCGGTGATGGTGGTGCCCGCCCCTGCGTCGGTGGGCGGGATGAGCGGGCTCTGGGCCAGGATGAGGCTGCTGATGTCGAACGACGACCCGGCCAGGCCGTTGATCACCGGTCCGAGGTTGGTGAGGGCGGTGTTGGTGAACCGCATCCCCACGCCGTTGCTGGAGTACTGCCCCGTGACCAGCTCGGGCCCCACGACCACAGCGGTGCGCTGGCGGTGGGCGGCCCCGTTGGGCTCGGTGTAGATCGCTCCCCCCCCCGAGACGCTCCCGGCCGGCCCGGCCACGCCGATGGCCGTCGACCACGTGCGGTCGGCGTTCACCGGCACGGTCGCACCGTTCACGGTGAGCGTGCCCCCGGCGGTGTACTCGGCCGGGATCTCGCCGCTCACCGTGAGCGAGCCGGCTGGGACGATGCGTCCGTCGCCGGGCGAGGTGAACAGCTTCGGTGTACAGCCGGCCAGCACGATGAGTGCGACGGCGGCGACGACGAGTCGCTTCATGTGGAGTCCCCGTGGTGCGTTGGTGGTGATGGGCCGGTCTCTGGGCACCTTTCGGTGCCAGCCCGGTCCGACTGTGACATTTATCGCACGTACCGCAAACACGGGAACGGGCTGACGTACAAGGCCAGACATCGTCAGGGGCCCACAAACCGGATGGATCGCTCGGATCACCGCCGGTGATCACCGGCCTACGGGTCAGCGACCGAGGTGGTCGAGGCGCCGGTAGCCCACCAGACGTCCCACCGACACCGCCGCCGTCTCGCGCGCCAGGCTCTGCAGCGACGGCGAGCCCGCAGCCGGCGACACCGTGGCCCGCAGGCCCACCTCGCGGGCGATGTCGGCCACCCGTCGGCTGTGGGCGGGGCTCGACACCAACAGCACGTCGCCGATGCCCTCCTCGCGGAGGAAGCGGGCCACCGACGCCAACGACTCGTAGGTGCTGGCGCCCTGCACCTCCTTGCGGATCGCCTCGTCGGGCAGTCCGTGGGCGCGCAGGTAGTTGTACCCGGCCGTGGCCTCGGTGTAGCGGTCGCCCTGCTGGCGACCCCCGGTGACCACCACCAGCGGGGCCAGCCCCTCCTCGTACAGGTCGAGGGCGTGGTCCAGGCGGGCCTGGAGCACCGGCGACGGCCGGCCGTCGTACTGCGCCGCCCCCAGCACCACGATCGCATCGGCCGGGACCCGCCCGTCATGCCGCGACGCCTGCCACACCAACACGAACGTGGTGGCCACGTAGGAGACGACCAGGACGGCGACGCCCAGGCCCACCAGGCTCGTCCACCGCAGCCGCCGCCGCCACCGCCGAGCGACCGGGGGGGAAGGTGGGCCCATCAGTCCAGGCGGGTCCGCAGCGCCCGAAGGCGGGCCAGCGTCCGGTCGGACCCGAGCACCGCCAACGACTCCCAGAGCGGCGGCCCCACCGACCGCCCACTGATGGCCAGCCGCACCGGCCCCTGGGCCTTGGACAACTGCGGGGCACCCTCGGCGTTGACCAGACCGGCGACGACCGCGGCCTGGGACACCGCGGCCTGCAGGGCCTCGGGTACCCAGGCGTCGGGACCCTGCCCGGCGAGCGCGTCCAGGGCGGCGACCGACGCGTCGAGCATCTCGGCCACGTTGCGGCCCTTGGTGATCACCTTGGTCCACGAGTCCTCGTCGACGGCCGGCTCGTCGACCACGAGGAACTCGATCATGGGCTCGACCTCGGCGAGGGTGCGCACCCGCTCCTGCACCTCGGTGGCCAACGACGCCAGCGCGTGCCGGGCCGGATCGCCGAGCGTGAGGAACGGGTCGGCCGCGGCCAGGAACGCCTCGGTGTCGAGGCCCCGGATCTTCTCCGCGTTCACGTGGCTCAGCTTCTTGGGGTCGAAGAACGCCGGCGAAGCGTTCACGTCCTCGAGCCGGTAGAGGTCGACGATCTCGCTGATGGGTCGGATCTCCACCCCGTCGGCCGGACCCCACCCCAGCAGGGCCAGGTAGTTCACCATGGCCTCCGGCAGGTAGCCCCGGTCCCGGTAGTCGGCCATGGAGACGTCGTCGCGCCGCTTGGAGAGCTTCTTGCGCTGCTCGTTCACCAGCAGGGGCATGTGGGCGAAGGCCTGCGGGGCGGCCAGGCCGATCGCCTCCAGCAGCAGCAGGTACTTGGGGGTGCTGTTCACGTGGTCCTCACCCCGGATCACGTGGGTGATGCCCATGTCGGCATCGTCGAAGGAGTTGGCCAGCAGGAACATCGGCGCGCCGTTGCCCCGCACCACCACGAAGTCCTCCACGTCTGCGTTGGCGAAGGAGATCTCGCCCCGGACCAGGTCGGTCCAGCCGGTACGGCCCTCCCGGGGGGTGCGGAACCGCACGGCCCGACCCGGCCCCGGGCCCAGCCCGCGATCGCGACAGAACCCGTCGTAGCCGGGCTTGCCACCGGCGGCCTTGTTGCGGGCCTGCACCTCCTCGCCGGTGCACTCGCAGTGGTAGGCCGTCCCGGCGGCCACCAGCCCGGCGGCCGCGTCCAGGTACAGGTCTCCCCGGTCGCTCTGGTGCACCGGCTCGCCGTCCCACTCCAGGCCCAGCCAGTGCAGCATCTCCAGGACGTTGTCGATCAGTTCCGGGCGGTTGCGCTCGGCATCGGTGTCCTCGATCCGCAGCAGGAAGGCGCCGTCGTTGTGGCGGGCGAACAGCCAGTTGGCCAGGGCGGAGTGGCCCGAGCCCACGTGGAGGAAGCCGGTGGGTGACGGGGCGAAGCGAACGCGGACGGGGGTGGGCACCCCGCCATGGTACCGACCCCCCTCACCCGCCCCGGAGCGGCCGCTGCCGCCCGCACCGGTCCGTCGGCTCAGCCTCCAGCCGGGTCGGGAGGCTGAGGGTCGGCATCGGAATCCTCGACCTCGTCGGACTCGGGGAAGAACACCGAGGGCAGCCGGTGCCGGGGCGGCGCCACCGAATCCGGACCGAACAACCGTGCCCGGATCGGCGCCGTGGCCCAGCCGAGCGGCGAGGACAGCACGTAGCCGTAGGCCACCACGAGACTCGTGGCCGCGGGCGCCAGGGCCAGGCCCAGCGCGAACGCCCCCCCCACGACCGCCGTGACCCAGCGGCGGTCAGGGCTGGGTGAGACCACGTCTCGGAAGGAACGGAACCGGAACGACGACGCCATCAAGAGGGCGGGCACCACCGCCACCAGGACCGGGATCCACCGTTGCCCGCCGTCGCCGGGCGGGTCGAACGCGAACACCGTGGCGATGACCACCCCCGCCGCCCCGGGGCTGGCCAGACCGATGAAGTACTTCTTGTCGGCGTGGGGGTCGATCGTGACGTTGAACCGGGCCAGACGGAACGCGGCGCAGGCGATCCACAGCCCGGCCGCCACCCACCCGACCCAGTACATGTCGTCGAGCGACCGGTTGTAGAGCAGGAGCGCCGGGGCCATGCCGAACGAGGTGAGGTCGGCCAGCGAGTCGAACTGGAGACCGAACGGTGTGATCGCCCCCACGGCCCGGGCCACCGCGCCGTCGGCGATGTCGAACAGGATCGCCACCGCGATGAGGGCGGCGGCGTGGCGGTACTGGCCGTCGATGGAGGCGAGGATCGACGAGAAGCCGCACAGCAGGTTCACCAGGGTGAACAGGCTGGGCAGCATCGCCCCGAGGCGGCTGCGCTGGTCGAGGCGACCCGGAGCCACCACCGGTGCCCCGGTGGGCGAGACGAGCCGGAACCGGAAGCGGCGCCGCCTCCCGGCGGCGTCTCCGGACGCCATCTCGGACGCCCCGCGGGGCGTGGTCACGGGCGGCCCTCGTCGGGGAACCGGGCGATGACCGTCTCGCCCGCCACCACCCGCTGGCCGGTGGCCACCCCGAGGACGGCGGAGGGCGGCAGGAAGACGTCCATGCGCGACCCGAACTTCATCAGCCCGATGCGCTCGCCGGTGGCGATGCGGTCACCGGGCCCCACGCGGGTGACGACCCGGCGGGCCAGGACCCCGACCACCTGGCGGAAGACCACCACCCGCTGCTCGCCGGCGACGGTGCGCGACACGGTGATCTCGCTGCGCTCGTTGAGGTGGGCGCTGTCGGCCTTGAAGGCCACCAGGAACCGACCGGGACGGTAGGTGACGTCGGTGACGGTGCCGCCGTAGGGACACCGGTTGATGTGCACGTCTGCGACCGAGAGGAACATGCTCACCTGCAACCACTCCCCTTCCGGGGCCACGCCGGCCTGCCCGGGGCCGGCGTGCATCACCTTGGCGTCGGCGGGAGCGATCACCACGTCGTCGGGCAGCGGGGCCTCGTCGGGTTGCCGATCGGGCTCACGGAAGAACGCGCCGAGGGCGACCGACGTGGCCGCGAGGGCGGCGGCCCACCGCCGGTGGCCGCGAACCAGCGCCGCGCCGGCGGGCAGGGCCGCGGCCAACACGAACGGGTAGCCGTCACGATCGATCTTCATGGCACCCCTGGGACGGAACGGACCCGGTCATCCTCGCAGGTGAGGACCCGTGCGGTCCGGGCGGGCCCGCACCGCTGAGGCCGCGGCGAGCCGCTGCGCCCTGCTAGGCGAGCAGCAGCTGGCTTCGCCAGTCGGTCCGGTAGGCGTTCTCCACCTCGGCGGGGGGG
>DAIMFV010000279.1:0-2973 GCA_036724365.1 Acidimicrobiales bacterium
ACCAGTGCCATGACTTCAGTTGCACCGTAGATCCGTGCGTATCTTCCGCCGGTGAGTTCCTGGAGTGCTCCCACCTCGACGAGCCGATCGATCGAGCGCTGTGCCGTGGGGTTGCTGACCCCGTGGTTGCTCTGCACGACCGATGCGGTGATGATCGGCCAGTCGATCAGTTCTTCCGCCACGTCAATGATGTTGCCGGTCCAACGACGAGAATTGAGTATCTGACGGATCCGGCCCTGCCACTCGAGTAGCTGAGCTGCCACGGAGACATGCCGGTCGCACTGCTCCTTCACCGCTAGGGCGAAGAACTCCACCCACGGGTCCCAGGCGCCCGTGCTACTCACCGCAAAGAGCCCAGATTGGTACGCGTCGCGCCGGCGGAGGAGCCAGGCCGAGATCGTGAACGCCGGAGTCTCAATCAGCCCTGATCGGAGGAACTGAAGGAGGATGACCAGGCGCCCGACTCGGCCGTTGCCGTCGCCGAACGGGTGCAGCGTCTCGAACTGGTAGTGAGCGAGAGCGGCGGCCACGATCGGGTCCAGGCCATGGTCCGTGTTGATCCACTTCTGCCAAGCATCAAGGCCTGCCTGTAGATGGTCCCCCGGGGGTGGCGGCACGAAGCGGGCCTCTGGCACTGAGCAGCCCTCTGGGCCAATCGCCACCTGGTGTGTCCGGAGGCGCCCAGGATCCGGCGGCCGCTTCTGAGAGGCCTCCGCCAACACCTTCTGAAGGTCGCAGAGCATGGCCACTGTGATCGGCCGGTCGATGACCCACTCGAATCCCAGGCGCGCCATACGCTCGTAGCCATTGATCTCCCGGATCTCCGGCGTCCGCGGCTCGAAACCAGGCAGCCGCGACTCTAGGACCTCCGGCAGCGCTCCCACCGTGCCTTCCAACGCTGAGGTTGCCTGCGCTTCCTTCGCCAGCGCTGGCGCAATGAGGAGCCGAGGGTTGGGGAGGTGTGCGCACACCTGCTTCAGCTGGCCCATTGAACGCGCTGCGGCCGCCACGCACCCCCAGGTCTCCTGCTCCAGCGAGATCCGGTCCGGCAACGGATCCGGCAGGAATGCGAAGTGATCGTACCTCTCCATCGTCCGAGGATCCGTCCCGCTGATCGAGACCAGCGAACCGATTGGACTGTGCTCAAGTGCCCGGATATCCACAGATTGAAAGGATAGGGGGTGATCTCATTGGTTTTCGGCACACGAATCCACACGCGACGTTTAGTTCGGGGGTCAACCCCTCATCAAGTGGTCCAACGCGTTGAATTACAGTGCTGAAATCAACGCGCGTGGCAAGCGAGGCTCTCTGCTCCCGGAGCCGTAGGGCCGTGACTCAGCCAGCCCTAACGCGCTGCACCGGTGCCAGACGGAAGTGGGACAGCAACGGGCCCAGTCTCGTCGGCCGAGATGGTGACCTCGTACCCAACCGGTAGCTGCGAGAGGTCGACCGCCCAGGTTGCCTCGCCCGGGCCCATCGTCCCCAGAGGGATGTGGTGGCCCGCAGCGTGTATCTCCGCCTGGGTGAGGGCGCGGCCGCTTGTGTTCCGAAACTGAAAGGACCGCTGGTCTGGCCGGTGCTCGGCGGTCCACACAGGAGGCCGCATCAACTCGACGATCGCCCGCAGGTGCTCGCCTGAGGCCTGGGACGCGGCCTCCGCTGTGGCCGCACTGGCTTGGGCGTCGCGCCTCGCTCCTACCGCCACCATGGTCTGCGCCAGGGCCACAAGCGCTGCAGCGGCCCCAATCGCAACGGTCAGCCACGCCATGGGGCTTGGAGGTTACTGACTGTCCGACTCTGGCTCGGACCCGACGAGCGGCCACTCCATCGACTCGTGGGCCGTGGTGGCCCGGCCCACGGGTTGGCCCCACAGGTACCCGTGCCACCCATCGTGGAGTTCGACGACCGAACCGAGGAGGAACCGGCTCCGATCGAAGGCCGACCAGCCGGTATCGCCGGGTCGGGTCTGCTCCCAGTCGAGGATCGCCGATTCGCTCATGCCGGGTGGGTACAAGCTCGCCGTGACGGGCCTGGCCTAGTCCTCGGCCGACCTACCGAGGCGGGCGATGGTGTCCTTGTGGCGGTCGCTCACCTCAGCGAGCTCGCGGAGGCTGGCGCCGGCGGGGGGGGCCCCCCCGCCGGCGGGTGGTTCTTCGGCCTCGGCGCGCCGGCGGCCGGGGACCGCCGGCTGGGCTCCTTTCCCCGCGGCCCGCCGAGATGACGATGCGCTCTGGCGCGAGCCGTTCGATCTGGTCGAGCGACGGGGACAGCAGGATGACGGCCTGGTCGCCGAGCCGGCCGTAGACGGCGCCGCCGGTGAGGTCGGCGATCGGGTCGAACCGGAGCTCGATGTGTTCCCGGTCCCTGAGTTCCCGCCATGGCCATGCTCTCCCCACGAACAGGATGGTACCCAGGGGGTGTGACGATATCGCCTAGGGCCCGATGGCGTTCTTGATCTCCCTCAGAGCTTGCAGCAGGTCCTTCTGTGGCTTGGCACGATCGGGGGCAACCGTGGTCCACAGCAGCTCCAGGTCCAGAGGGAACTCGTCCTCGTATTTCATGTCGTCGTCGTCGGTGTAGGTGATCTTGATCATGTACGCGTCGTCGAAGGTCGAACCCGCTTCCTCGCGTCGCGCTCGCTCCGGACCGACCTCGATCATGGACGTGAGCTTCTGGCCCGGGGCGAGCACGGGTACGGGCCGCCTCAAGAACGGTGGTGCCGCCTGTTCATGGCCCAGGACCGATCTCTCTGTGAAGGCGGTCCGGAGGGGTGGCGTGATCTCCGTGACGACGTTGCGGGCAGCTGTCCTGCCCATGTTCACGAGCTCGAGGTAGACCGCGGTCCACTGGGAGAGGTAGTCGGGTTGGGCCACGACGTAGGGCCGGTTGGCGCGCTGGACCATCACCTTCTGCTCGGCACTCTGCGACCGAGACGCTCTGGCGGCCACGAGCACCTGCCAGCTCGCGATAACG
>DAIMFV010000279.1:2983-4623 GCA_036724365.1 Acidimicrobiales bacterium
CCGGCTGCACGCGGACCCAGGCGGTGGACATGGACCAGGATGGGGACCTGGACAATGACCGCTGCCGCCTCGGCTGCGGCATGTCCTCCCTCGTACCAGTGGTGCCAGACCCACAAGCTGTAGCCGGTCAGGCCGGAGACCACGAGCCCTAAGACCGCGATCATCTGCCGCCTGCCGCGGGCCCCCTGTTCCCTGTGTGCGGGGCTGTCTGCGGTCATGCTCCGCCGCACCCTTCGCAGTTGGCGGACTTCCGGCCCCGGGTCTTGATCTTCGTGAACGGTCTTCCGCAGGTCGGGCACTCGACGACCTCTCGGCCAGCGCCGCGCACGGTGATGGCCTGAACGGTCGCCCCAGGTGACACGGTGGCCAGGAAGCTGTCGAGGCTGACGATCGGGATGCCGTACTCGCGGGCCTTGCGCGCCTTCCCAGAGTCGGTGGCGGGGTCGTCCGCGACGAGTAGCGCCGTTCGGGACTTGGTGATGCTCGGTTCGTGCTTCAGACCGAGGCCACGGGCGTGCCGGGCAACGCTGTCCTCGTCGATGACCCCGGTGAAGGTGACGCCGATGCCAGGGGCGAGAACGAACGGGGTGTGGTCGGCGCGCTCGCTCTGGGTCCGGTCTGCGACGTAGGAGGCTGGCAGCCCGAGAACGTGGGCAGCACGGAGCAGCTGGTCGAACTCGTCGTCGTCGACGACCCCGTCGGCCGTAGCCACGCTGACGAGCTCGTTGAGCCATGACCGGTTCGCCCGGTCGACGGATGCCGGCGAGAGCCCGAGGTCGGCAGCGAGCGATGCGAGGAGCTGCCGCTCCTCGAGGTCGACGTGGAGGTCTGCCATGGCTCGATCGAGCAGGCCGACGTACTCGGCGATGGCCGCCGGCGTGGCCTGGTGCGTCATGGATTGGATCACGTGCGCGAGGAACGGCGGCGGCGGAAGGTTCGCCGGTTGCCCGGTCCTCGGCACGGGCGCAGCTGCGGGGACACCGAGGCCACCGACTCGCGCCGGATGCACGGCGGCTGGGAGCTGGTCGACGACCTGGAGCAGGAGCCGCGACGTTGCCCGAGCATCGGCGAGAGCCCGGTGGGCGCCCTCCGGGGTGATGCCCCGGCTGGTGCACTCCCATGCGAGGGTCCCTCCGGTCACCCGCAGCGTGCACAGGCCCGTCGAGACATCGATGTCCGCGCCGCACCGGTCGTACTCCTGGATGAGCATCCGGGCATCGAACGTCAAGTTGTGCGAGCAGACGATCGCGCCGTGAAGCCGTGCAGCGAGTTGGTCCGCGATCTGCTCGAACCGAGGAGCTCTCGCCACCATCGACGCGGTCACACCGTGTATCCAGACCGGGCCCACATCACGCTCAGGGTTGACCAGGGTCTCCCACTCATCAATGACCTGACCCTGGTGGTTCAGCGTCACGACAGCCACTTCCAGCACGCGGTCATCCCGCCCGAGCCCGGTGGTCTCGACGTCCACGACAGCCACCCGGCCCGCCCGGTCCCGGTACTTCTCGAACGGCAGGGCAGGCCGGGACCTGAACACGGGGCGCGCCTGGCCCGGTGGTGGTGGGCGGTGTTCGACCACGGCCGGAGCTGGTGGCAGGGGCTTCGAGTTCCGCCGGAATATTGCCATCGTGGTCCTCCCC
>DAIMFV010000280.1:0-1798 GCA_036724365.1 Acidimicrobiales bacterium
TCTCGGTCTGCACGGCGGCGGGCCGCAGCCCGTCGGGCGCCGAGGCCTGGATGTAGTCGTCGGTGATGCGGAACTCCGCGCCCATGCGGTTCAGGGTGGTGATGGCCGTGACCACCCGGTCCTGGGTGCAGCCGTGCACCCGCACCTCGCCGCCGGTGACCAGGCCGGCCACCAGGTAGCTGAAGGCCTCGTTGCGGTCGCCGTCGAGCGAGGTCTCCGCGCCGCGCAGCCGGGTCACGCCGTCGATGGTGAACTTCCGGCCGGGCGACAGCTCGATGCGGGCGCCCATGCGCTGCAGGAACAGCGCGAGCTCGATCACCTCGGGTTCGGTGGCGGCACCTCGCAGCACGGTGCGGCCCTCGGCCAGCACGGCGCTCAGCAGGACGGTCTCGGTGGCGCCCACGCTCGGGTAGGGCAGTTCGATCTTGGCCCCGTGGAGGCGGGACGCCTTGGCCCGGATGCCGGCGGCGGTGACCTCGATCTCCGCACCCATGGACCGGAGGGCGTCGACGTGGAAGTCGACGGGACGCCGCCCGATCTGGTCGCCGCCCACGAAGGGCACGAAGGCCTCGCCGTTGCGGTGGAGGAGCGGGCCCAGCAGCAGGATCGGGATGCGGTTCAGGCCGCTGAACGACAGGGGCACCTCGGTGGCCACGGTGGCGTGGGGTTCCACGGTGATGGCGCCCGCCGCCAGGTCGTGGTCGACGCTCACCCCGAGGGACCGGAGGATCTCGGTGGTGATGGTGACGTCACCCACCTCGGGCACCCGCCGGATCACGCTCGGTCCCTCGCCCAGCACCGCCGCCACCATGTGCTTGGTGACGGCGTTCTTGGAGCCCCGCACGAACACGTCGCCGCGGAGAGGTCCGGAGGGGGTGACCGTCCACGCGGTTGCTGCCATGACGGCAAGGCTACGCACCCCGAACCCCGGGGTTCGCCTCGGATGGTGCGACGACGGACACGTACGATGCCGGACGCGTCGCCGGCCCTGGCGACGCCGCCCTCGGCCCGGCGCGGTGGGGTCGCCGTTCCAGAGGAGGTTCCGCCGTGGGGGCGTGGGTCGTGTTCGCCGTCCTGGCGGTGCCGGTGCTGGCCGGCGTGCTCTGGCTGGTCTTCGACGACTCGATCGTGCGGATCATGCCGGGCGAGCTCGGTCTGGTCCTGGTGAACGGCACCCCGAGCGGCCGGACCCTCCGGCCGGGGCTGCGCTTCGTGCCCACCGTCCGGCGCATGGCGGTGCAGGTGTACCCGGCCTTCGAGCTCGCCTACCGCGCCGGTGCACTGCTCGACGACGAGGCGGTGGTCGACGGTCTCGAACAGCACGGCCCACCCGTGTGGGCCACCCTCGGCGACCGGGCGGCGGTCAGGGTGGCCTACACCGTGCGGTTCCGGATCGACCCGGACCAGCTCGCCCTCGTGCACCAGCGGTTCGGGCCGCTGGGCCTGTTCTCGCTGGTGCGGGACGCCTCCACCGAGGTGGTGCGGGCCGTGCTCAACGACGCCGACACCGGGGTGGCCGACACGTTCGGCTCCCGCCGGGAGGTGCTGAAGGACCGACTGTCCGACGCGATGGCCGAGCGACTGCGGCGGGACGGCTTCGAGGTCAGCCTGGTCTCGATCAACGATCTCGACCTCGGCCGCACCGGCGAGTCGGTCCAGGCCGCCGTGCGCGCCGCCTGGGAGCTGGAACGCGAACGGGCCGAGGCGAGCTGCGGCGGGAACGGGCCCCGGCCGACGCCGACCCGACGCCGCTGCTCGCCCCCCCCCCCCCCCACCCGGCGCCCCCCCACCCCGAGGC
>DAIMFV010000280.1:1808-4554 GCA_036724365.1 Acidimicrobiales bacterium
AACTCCGAGAACGGCTACTCGCGCTGGCCCGCCTACGGGCAGTCGAAGCTCGCGAACCTGCTCTTCACCCCGGAGCTCGCCCGGCGCGCCGAGGCCGCGGGAACGAACCTGATCGCCGCCGCCTCCCACGACCTGGCGCTGCGCTACCGCGAGGCCGACGCCTGGCGGGAGCTGGCCCAGGCCTACGCCGAGCGGACCGGCACGCTCGCTCCCCCGGGTCTCCGGCGGGTGCCGGGCCCGACGGCTCCCGCCGACCAGACGGCCGGCGGCGACGACGACCTCACCGGACCATGACCGTCACCGTTCGACGGGGCCGGCACGATCGGCGGGACAGACGCGACCCGCCCCGCCACCCCGCGGTGGAGGTGGGCTCGGCCTGCCTGCTCGGCCTGGCCACCGTGGGCTCGGCCTGGTGCGCCTACCAGGCGTCGCAGTGGAACGAGCGGTCCGCCGAGGAGGCTCGGATCTCCGCGCTGGACCGGGTGGAGGGCACCCGGCAGCACAGCCTGGCCGCCACCACCGTCTCCTACGACACCAACGTGATCACCGCCTACGCCGACGCGGTGGCCACCGAGCAGACAGAGTTGGCCCAGCTCTACCGCGACACGCTCGTTCGCCCCGGGTTCCTCCCGATCCTGGACCGGTGGGAGGCGGAGATCGAGGAGGGCAGGAGCCCCCGGAACCTGCTGGAGGACGAGGCCTACCTGGACGAGCTGTTCGGCCCCTACCGGGAGGCCGACCAGCGGGCCGAGCACCACGCCGAGCTGAGCGTCGAGGCGGGCCGCAACGCCGTCGACCACCTGGTGACCACCGTGCTCCTGGCGGTGGCGCTCTTCTTCGCGGGCGTCACCAACGTGTTCCGCGGCCTGGTCATCAAGCTCACCGCGGTCACCTGCTCCGGTCTGGTGGTGGCCTTCGCCGCCGCCCGCATCTCCGAACTGCCGGTGGTCTGATCGAGGAACCCGCACGGGCCCGGTCCCCGACCGGCCCGGGGGTGGCCGGCCGCTTGGTGACCTTGGACCCTGCCTGGCCGGAGTGTTCGCTGGTTCCATGGGTGGCGAGGAGAGATCGCATCACCACCGCGCACTTCTGCCCGAACTGCGGCAAGCCCGTCCCCGAGGCCTCCCGCTTCTGCACCGAGTGTGGGCTCGCGCTCCCTGAGGCTCCCGGCGCGGAGCCCGCGGCCGGGGCATCGGCGGCCGCCACGCCCCCACCGCCCGCTCCCGCCACGACGTCGGCCACCCCGGCTGCGCCGGTCTCCACGGCCCCGTCGGCCCCACCACCCCGGCCCCCGGCGGCACCGCCGGTCGCCCCGCCGGCGGGCCAGGGGTCCAACCGGACGTTGCTGGTGGTGGGCCTGGTCGTGGTCCTGCTGGCCGCCGCCGGCGGCATCGGCTGGCTGGTGTTCGGGGGCGACGACGACGGTGGTGGCGACGACGAGGCCGGCGAGGTGTTCCTGGAGCCGGTGAACGTGACCGTGGCCGACCCCTTCGGCGGCAACTTCGACGTGCACAACGTGCGGGCCACCGCCACCACCGCCCCCCGGATCGCCACGACCGCCCCGCCCTCCACCGCCACCGCCACCACCACGGCCACGGCCACGGCCACCCGGTCGGTGGCGGGTGCCTGGCCCGGCCTGTACGGCGGCACCCGCAACGCCTCCACCTGCGACCGTGACCAGCTCGTGGCGTTCCTGGAGGCCAACCCGGACAAGGCCCGGGCGTGGGCCGGTGTGCTCGGGGTGCGCACCGCCGACATCGAGACCTACGTCGACGGGCTCACCCCCGTGCTGCTCCAACGAGACACCCGGGTCACCAACCACGGCTTCCGCAACGGGCGGGCCACCCCGACCCAGTCGATCCTGCAGGCCGGCACCGCCGTGCTGGTCGACGAGTACGGCGTGCCCCGGGTCAAGTGCAACTGCGGCAACCCGCTGCTCGAACCCCAGGCCCTGCGGTCCCGGCCCCGCTACACCGGCACCCGCTGGCCCACCTTCTCCCCCGCCAACGTGCTGGTGGTGAACGCCGACGTGCAGGTGTCGATCTTCATCCTGGTCGACGTGGACGGCGGCGAACCGATCCGCCGACCGGCCGGCACCAAGGGCGAGGAGGACGAGGAGGTGCTGGTCGACGACCTGTGCGACCTCTACCCCGAGCTGCCCGGCTGCGCCGAGGTCATCGCCGCCGCCACGACCACCACGACCAGGCCCGGTGAGCCCGAGCTGGGCACCGGCGACGTGCAGATGACGCTGCGGTGGAGCTCCACCGCCGACCTGGACCTCTCGGTGGTGGACCCCACCGGCGCCCAGATCGACTACGCCAACCCCACCTCCCCCAGCGGTGGCCAGCTCGACGTGGACTCCAACTTCGACTGCGCCACCGCCAGCGCCACCGGCGTGGAGAACGTGTTCTGGCCCACCGGCGCCGCGCCCGACGGCGAGTACGTGATCACCGTCACCTACTTCGACGTGTGCGAGCCGGCCGGCACCGGCCCGCAGGCCTACGAGCTCACCGTGCTGGTGAACGGCTCGGCCGCCACCCTGCGGCCGGCGGCATTCCGTCCCGACCCCGGGACCGGAGGCTGGGAGGCCGAGTACCGCATCGCCCTGGACGACGGCACGGCCCGCGAGGTGGTGCCGGTGGGCGCCCAGGTCCGCACCGAGACCGGCACCGTCCAGCCCGGCGGGTCGCTGAGCTACCGGGCCGACAAGGGCCCGGGGTTCCAGGCCACCTCCACCACCACGACC
>DAIMFV010000281.1:0-1322 GCA_036724365.1 Acidimicrobiales bacterium
CCGCCGACAACCCACCCCGCCGCGACACCACCTCCACCGGCAAATCACGATCCCAACCCCGCCCCGCAACCTCATCGAAGGGATCGGTCACCGCCACCAACCGGCCCGACAGGTCGTGGCGATAGGTCATGGCCTCAGTGGCGGCTCCCGCCGTGTGATCGACCCGTAGCGTCATGCCTGCCGCGTCGAGCGCGTATTCGAACACGTCGACCTCGCCACTTGGGTGGGACTGCTCTGCCACCCGCCCCAAGTCGTCGTAGACGTTGGCCACCACGAGGTCTTGGCGGCCGGCGGCCACATCACGGGTGATCTCCACCACCCGGCCGTCGCCCCCCAACTCGTAGTGCTCCCCCACTGTCGGCCCCGCCGCCCCCGGGAACGGGCCGGACGCGAACACGAGGCGCCCCGCCGAATCCCCGTAAGCCCGCCGCACCACATCAGCGGGCGGAGAACCCGACGACGCCGCGAACGGGCCCACCACCTGGTCCACCAACAGGTCCCCGTTCGAGTCGACCAACTCGAGCGCCCAGCCCGCGGAAGCGCCCTCCGAGAAGACCGCCCGAGTCGGGAACCCGGCCGAATTGCGCGTCACGGCCACATCAGGGCCAAAGGGATCCTCCACCGACACCAGCCGGCCATCCGCGTCGAAGCCCCACTCCTGGCCGTTGGCGAAGGCCCACCGATACGCCCGCGTCCCCGCTCCGGAACTGTCCTCCTCCCGGTGCACCGCCTCCAACAACAACTCCGCCGGCGCCACCCCCCCCAACGTCGAACCCGTAAACCCCCCCCCGCCCGCCACATAGGACCGGCCGTCACCCAGGCGCATCATCAGTCGCGACCCCGCCCCGGGGCCGGGAGTACGCACGGACCGCGCATCGAGCACCGAGGTCCACCCCACGCCCAGGATCCCCGGCGGCCTCGACGCCGCCGGCGCCGACTCCACCTGCATCGACAAACGCCAATCATCAGCGGTGTTCAACGTGCGATCGAACACCCCCAACCCCGCCGGAAGCTCCACATCGGTCACCGAGTGCACCATGTTGCCGCTACTCGTCGACACCGGGTCACCCGTCTGGCCGTCCGAACTGCGCCGCCCCAGGCCGCCACCGCCGGGGCAATACAAGCCCGACCCCTCCACCACGAACACGACATCCACCACGTAGCCCTGCGGAATGGGCGACGCATTGCCATGGCTGACCACCAACAACCGATCACCGCCCGGGTTCGTCCAGACCCCAGAAAGCGAGCCCGACTGACCCACCTCGACGGTCGAGCTCGCCAGCGTCCCCACCCCCGACCCGGTGACGTTCACCACCACCGCC
>DAIMFV010000281.1:1366-4552 GCA_036724365.1 Acidimicrobiales bacterium
GTCGATCGACGTCACCACCGGACTCTGATCCCACCGGACCCGCTCCGACAGACCGCCCCCGCCGCCGCACGGCACCACCGGCGCCTGCGCCAAAACCGGCCCCTCAGCCAGGACCACCAAACCAGCCACCAGCGCTGCCACCACCAACACTGACCTTCGCCGACGCGTCACCACCATCATTACCCCCGGTGGGGTGAGCGTATCCATTGCACTCAGCCCCGGCGGATCGCGAGGATCGCGATGTCGTCGTTGTTGGGCTCGCGGGCGAAGTCCCGCGCCGCCTCCAGCAGGGACTTCACCATCACCGCCGGGGAGGCGCCGGGGTCGCGGCGCAAGGTGTTGGCGATGCGCTCCTCGCCGAAGAGCTGGTCGCCGGCCCGCGACTCCGAGAGGCCGTCGGTGTACAGCAGGACCACGTCGCCCAGGTCGAGCGGCAGCTCCCGGCTGTGGAACGTGCCCCGCGGGTCCAACATGAGCAGCGGACCGGTGGCGCGCAGCGGTCTCACGTCTCGCTCGTGCCACAGCCAGGCCGGCGGGTGCCCGGCCGAGGCGTAGCGCATGGTCTCGGCCTCGATGTCGAACACCACGACGCACAGGGAGATCATCTCCTCGTTCCGACCGAGGGCCGACATGATCACGTTCAGCTCCTCCAGCGCCTGGGCGGGGTCCCGGTACTGCAACAGGAACACCCGCAACAGGTACTTGGCCTGGAACGCGGTGATGGAGGGCTCGATCCCGTGGCCGGTGACGTCGCCGATGACGGCGGCCACCCGCGACGGTGCCACCTGGAAGACGTCGTAGAAGTCGCCGGCCATGAGCCCGGTGCCGGCCTGGTACACCCGGCCGATCTCGAAGCCGGCCACGTCGGGCAGGTGCTCGGGGGCGAGGCGCTCCGCCCACCGCTTGGGCGCCAGGTCCTCCTGGGAGAGCACCTCTTCGGCCCGCCGTTCCAGTTCGAAGCGGCTCTCGGCCAGGCGGGAGTCGCGCACGAAGTCGCGACCGAACACGATGGACACGGCGACGGGCACCAGAACCAGGGCGAACAGCCAACTCGAGTCCTCCTCGATGAACGACCCGACCCCGGCCGCCACCGCCAGCACGGCGTAGAGCACGGTGGAGTGGACGTCCTTGCGGAAGGCGGACCGGGCCACGGTGGCGGCGTCGGAGGTGCGTCCGAACTCGCGCTCGGTGCGGCCGGCCACGATCTGGAGCCGTCGGGCCGACCGGGCCCAGACGCCGGCGGCGATGGCACAGGCGGCTGCGACCAGGAGCAGCAGTGGATACCGCATGGTCGGGCGATGTTACCCGGGTACGGAGGCGGTGACCCCGGGCTCGTCGGGGCGCTGGCGCTCGGCCAACCGGCCCACCAGCTCCACGGCCATGGCCCCCGCGGCCCCGATGCCGAGGGCCTGGGGCAGCAGCACCAGCGACACCTCCAACTCGAACAGTTCACGCACGGGCGGGATGGTCACCGCCGCCACCGCCACGCCGGCCATGGCCACCACCAGCACGGCCTTCCAGGCGCGCACCGGCCGGGCCAGGACCGCCAGGATCCAGAGCGCCACCACCAGGGCGGCGATGGTGGCGCTGGTGCGCTTCTCCTCGGTGGTGGCGTGTTCGAGGTCGGCGATCAGGTAGGCGAGGAACACCGACACCGCCACGATGGCCCCCGACGGCACGGCGAACGCCAGCACCCGCCGGAGGAAACCCGGCCGGTAGCGCGCCGGGTTGGGGCCGAGGGCGAGGAAGAAGGCCGGGATGCCGATGGTGATGGAGCTGATGAGGGTGAGGTGACGGGGCAGGAACGGGTACGGCAGGCCCGCGATGGACACGAGGAGCACCAGGAGGAACGAGTACGTGTTCTTGGACACGAACAGGCTCGACACCCGTTCGATGTTGCCGATCACCCGGCGACCCTCGGCCAGGACCCGGGGCATCCGGGAGAACTCCCCGTCGAGCAGCACGAGCTGGGCGGCGGCCTTGGTGGCCTGGGCGGCGTTGCCCATGGCCACGCCGATGTCGGCGTCCTTGAGGGCCATGGCGTCGTTCACGCCGTCGCCGGTCATGGCCACGGTGTGGCCCTGGGCCTGGAGGGCTCGAACCATCGATCGCTTCTGGTGCGGGCTCCCCCGGCCGAACCCCACGTGGGCGGCGACCGCCTCGGCCAGGTCCTCGGGCTCCTCGCCCAGGGTGCGGGCGTCGATGGGCTCCCCCACGTCCAGTCCGAGGTCGGTGGCGATGGCCGCCACGGTGGCGGGGTTGTCGCCCGAGATGATCCGGATGCCCACGCCCTGCTCCTGGAAGAACCGGAGGGTGTCAGCGGCATCGGGGCGGATCCGCTCGGCCAGGGTGACCAGGGCCTCGGCCCTCCGGTCTCCCGGCAGGCCCTCGTCCGAGAGCGGCGACGGCGACGACTGCACGAGCAGGACCCGGCGGCCCTGGGCGGCGAGCTCGGCCACCTGGGCCCGCTCGGGGGCGTCGTCGTCGAGGAGCACGTCGGGCGCGCCGAGGAACCACGACCCGTGGTCGCCGAACGACGCCGCGCTCCACTTCCGGGCGGACGAGAACGGCACGGCCCCGTCCTGGCTCCACCCCTCCGGTGGCGCACACGCCACCCCGATGGCGGCCAGGCTGGCATTGGCGTCGGGTGCCGCGGCCATGGCCCCGAGGGCGGCGCGCACCCCCTCCTCGTCGTGGCCGCCCTCGAGCGCCACGAGACGGTCGAACTCGATGTCGCCGAGGGTGAGGGTGCCGGTCTTGTCCAGGCACACCACGTCGACCCGGGCCAGGCCCTCCACGGCGGGAAGCTCCTGCACCAGCACCCGTCGCCGGGTCAGGGCCAGGGCGGCGAGGAAGAACGAGATGCTGGTGAGCAGCACCAGGCCTTCGGGCACCATGCCCACCAGGGCGGCCACCGTGCCGGTGACGGGCTCGCGCCAGTCGCCCGTCTCGTCGCTGCGGAACTGGGACCACACCAGCAACGGGGTGACACCCAGAATGATCCAGGTGATGTAGCGCAGCAGGGTGTTGATGCCCTCCTGGAGCTCGGAGCGGGCCCGGGTGAACACCTTGACCTCGGCGGACAACCGCCGTGCGTAGGCGTCGGCCCCCACCGCGGTGGCCTGGAACCGGCCCGAGCCCGCCAGCACCACCCTCCCCGACAGCACCTCCCCGTCGGCGTGCTTC
>DAIMFV010000282.1:0-4542 GCA_036724365.1 Acidimicrobiales bacterium
TGGCGGGCCGTGGGGCTCGAGCTGTTCCCCGTGGCCGCCGCGGCACCCGCCACCGACCCGGCCCCGCCCCCGGTGGCCGAGCTGTACCGCCCTGTCCTCGCCGCCGCCGGGCTCGAACCGGTGGTGGAGGGCGGTGAGCTCATCGGCGAGCTGCTCGGCCTGGAGGTGGCGCGGGTGGTGGTCGGCGACGACGGCGAGGCCCACGTGGAGGCCGGGGTGGGCCGCTTCGACCGAGAGGCCGGGGCGATGATGTTCGCCCACCTCGGCGAGGTCGACGCCCTCGCCCGGGCGGTCGACGTGGTGCGGCGCCAGCGCCGGCCCGGCACCGAGCACCATCCGCTCAACCAACTGGTCCCCGAGCGGTGGCTCCGGGCCGTGCTCGTGGCCCGGCCCGACCTGGTCGGTGCGGCCCAGCTGCACCCCGTCGGCTCGGCCTGCCCTCGGCGCAACCTCCGGGAGAACGGCGTGGCCACGGCGGTGGGCACCGACCTCGACGGGCGGCCGGTGGTGGTCACCTGCTCCACCGGGGTCGACCTCGACCTGGTGCCGTCGGCGGCCGACGACCGGCTGACCCACGCACCCGGCGCGCGGTTGGTGCTGGCGGTCCCGGCCGACGACGCCCTGGGCATCACCTCGGACCTGGCGGCCCTGCTGCGCCAGGGCGCCCAGGTGGTCACCGTGCCCGACGACTGGCGCAACCTGTCCACGGTGGCCGACCCATGATGGAGGAACGGCTGGCCGCCCTGGAGGCCGAGCTGCACGAGGTGGAGGCCCGCCTGGCCGATCCCGACGTGTTCGCCGACCAGGGTCGCTTCCGGGAGCTGGCCAGGCGCCACAAGGACCTGGAGGCCATCGTGAGCCGGTCGACGCGGCTGCGCCAGCGAGCCGAGGACGCGGCCACGGCCCGCGAGATGGTGGCCGAGCTCTCGGGCGACGACCGCGAGACCATGCGCGCCGAGGTGTCCGAGGCCGATGCCGAGGTGGCCCGGCTCACCGGTGAGATCGAGCTCCTCCTGCTGCCGAAGGATCCCAACGAGGGTCGGAACGTCATCGTGGAGATCCGCGGGGCCGAGGGCGGCGAGGAAGCGAACCTGTTCGCCCGGGACCTGTTCGGGATGTACCAGGGCTTCGCCCAACGCCAGGGCTGGAAGCTCGAGGTGCTGAACGCCGACCCGTCCGACCTGGGCGGCTACAACGAGATCACCTTCCTGGTGGCGGGGGAGGGGGCCTGGACCCGCCTCAAGCACGAGGGCGGCCCCCACCGGGTGCAGCGGGTGCCGGCCACCGAGTCCCAGGGCCGCATCCACACCTCGTCGGCCACCGTGACGGTCCTGCCCGAGGCCGAGGAGGTCGAGGTGGCCATCGACCCGAACGACCTGCAGGTCGACTACTACCGGTCCTCGGGTCCGGGCGGGCAGTCGGTGAACACCACCGACTCGGCGGTGCGCCTCACCCACAAGCCCACGGGCGTGACCGTGTCCATGCAGGACCAGAAGTCCCAGCTCCAGAACAAGGCCAAGGCCATGCAGGTGCTGCGGTCACGGCTGTTGAAGCTGGAGCAGGACCGCCAGAGCAGCGAGCTGTCCGAGGCCCGCCGCGACCAGGTGGGCGGGGGCGGCCGGTCCGAGAAGGTCCGCACCTACAACTTCAAGGAGAACCGGGTGTCGGACCACCGCATCGGGCTCACCATCTACAAGCTCGACAAGGTCCTGGCCGGCGACCTCGACGAGGTGAGCGACGCCCTGGTCCACGACGAGCAGACCCGGCGGCTCACCGAGGCCTCGTGAGCGACTCCGGCGACCCCGACGGCAGCGACCCCGACGGCAGCGCGCCCGACGGGGATGTCGTCCCGTGGCGGGCGTTCCTGGCCGAGACGGTGGCCCGGTTGGAGGCGGGGGGTCTGGCGATCTCCTCGCCCGTCGCGGAGGCGCGCTGGATCGTGGAGGAGGCCAGCGGCCTGGAGGGGGCCGAGCTGGAACTGGGCCTCGACGAGCTCGCCACGGTTCGGGGGGTGGCCCGGCTGGACGCCCTGGTGGCCCGACGCCTGGCCGGCGAACCCATCCAGTACGTGCTCGGCCACTGGTCCTTCCGAACGCTCGACCTGTTGTGCGACCGGCGGGTGCTGATCCCCCGCCCCGAGACCGAACAGGTGGTGGAGCAGGCGCTGGGTGAGCTCGACCGGCTGCTCCTGGCCCGACCGGCCGGCCACCGGGCCACGGTGGTCGACCTGGGTACGGGGTCGGGGGCGATGGGTCTGTCGGTGGTGGCGGAGCGGCCCGGCACCGAGGTGTGGCTGGTGGACCGCTCGTCCGACGCCCTGGCCGTGGCCCGGGCCAACCTGGCCGGGCTGGGCATGGCCGGCGGGCGGGTTCGGGTGGTGGAGGGGTCGTGGTTCGACGCCCTACCCACCGAGCTGCGCGGTCGGGTCGACCTGGTGGTCACCAACCCGCCGTACGTGGCCGAGGGCGAGCCGCTCGATCCGTCGGTGGCGGACTGGGAGCCCGGCGATGCCCTGGTGTCGGGGCCGCGTGGGTTGGAGTGCTACGAGGCGATCCTCGCCGAGGCGCCGACCTGGCTGGCCGAGGCGGGTGCGGTGGTGGCCGAGATCGGCGCCACCCAGGCTCGGGCCGTGGCCGATCTGGCCCGAGCCGCGGGCTTCGCCGAGGTGACGGTGCACCCCGACCACGCCGGTCACCCCCGGACGTTGATCGCCCGCGCCGCAGCCCCTGAGGGCGCCGTCAGCGGTTGATGAGGGTGAGGAGCTTGCGGGCCTCACGCTCGGTGAGCCCGCCCGCGATGGCGAAGGGGCCGTCGGCGAGGTCCTCCACCTGCACGGAAGGTGCGTAGAGCGTGGTGCCGTCCCACACGATGGCCACGGCTCCTCGGCCGCCTTCTCCGGCCGGGCACGCCGGTGAGCCGGCGAAGCAGTCGTTGAACGCGGCGTTGAGGTCGTCGACCGACTCGTCCTTCACCCGGGCCAGCACCTGGTAGTCGCCGCCGGCCTCGCTCAGGGTGGCGTCGGTGAGGTCGTTGCCGTCGCCGATCGGCTCGCCGACCGTGTAGCAGAAGACCCCGTCGGCGGTGGGGAACGGACCGCCCGGCGAGCCAGCCGAGGTGGCGGCCGTGGTGGTGCTGGCGGTGGTGCTGGCGGTGGTGGTGCTGGCGGTGGTGGTGATGGTGGGGGCCGCGCCGGGTGGGGTGCTCGGGGTGGTGGCCGCCGGGTCCTGGGGGCAACCGCCCGAGGCGAGCACCGGGGCGATGAACAGCGCGGCCCGCTCGCTGGTGTCCTCGGGCTCGGTGGTGCTGGGAGCCGTGGTGGTGGTGGGGGCGGCCGTGGTGGTGGCTGGTGCGGCGTCGTCGTCGGAGCCGCAGGCGGGGACGGCCATCGAGAGGCCGGCCAGGGCGAGCAGGGTGAGGGTGGGGCGCAGGAGGGCACGCATGGTCGCCAAGGTTAGGTTCACCGTCCGTGTCCGACGTGGTCTCCGCCCGAACCAGCCCCGACGAGGCGTTGGACCGGGCCGCGGTCGTCCTGCAGGCGGGGGGGACCGTGGTGCTCCCCACCGACACGGTGTACGGCGTCGCCGCCCTTCCCGGCGTCGCCGGTGCCACCGACGCCCTGTTCCGTCTGAAGGACCGTGCCGGTGGCCAGCCGTTGGCGGTCCTGGTGGCCGACGCCGCTCAGGCGCGGGCCCTCGTCGACCCCCTTGCGGTCACCGCGGAGGTCGCCCGGTGGATGGACCGGCTCTGGCCCGGTGCGCTCACGCTGGTCCTCCCGCGCTCGGTCGAGGCCGCGTGGCTGGCCCTCGGCGGGTCGGAGGCCACCGTGGGCCTCCGCTGTCCGGACTCGGACTTCGTACGGGCCCTGGCGGCCCGGGTGGGTCCGATCGCCACCACCAGTGCCAACCGACATGGCGAGCCCACCCCCACCACGGCCCTCGAGGCCGCGGCGGCTCTGGCTGGTCCGGTCGGGCTGGTGGTCGACGGTGGACCCGCCGGCACGGTGGCGTCCACGGTGGTCGATGCCACCGACGTCCGCTGGCGCATCCTGCGGGAGGGGTCGGTCACCGAGCACGACCTGCGGTTGTAGGGCGGGTGGGCGGCCCGCCAAGCTGGGCCGGTGACCACCCGCATCGGAGCGCTCATCATCCTGGCGGGGGTGGCGCTGATCGTGGCCAGGGCCTTCAACTGGGTCGACACCGAGGCGGCCGACATCGCCGCCACCCTGGCCATCGTGGTGGGCGCGTTGGCCGTGGCGGTCGACGGCGAGCCCGGGGTCACGCCCTGACGCGCTGGCGGCCCTGTCCGCTCGAGTCCTAATCCGTGAAGGTGAACGTGCCCTCGGCGTCGACCGTGCCGGTACGGCCGGCCGTCTCCACGGTGGTGAGCTCCCGGAGCACCGCCGGGTCGGTGGAGCCGGCCCACGCCCGCCGGCCGTCGGCCAGGAGGGAGGAGGGGATCGCCGGCCCGGGGTTCGGGGCCCGGGCGGGCAGCACCGGGGCGGGCTCCACCACCCCCTCCCAGTCGACTGAGGGGACGAGCCGC
>DAIMFV010000283.1:0-4524 GCA_036724365.1 Acidimicrobiales bacterium
GGCTCGATCCGCGCGGGCGGCGGCCAGGACCACCTCCCGTGCGGCTGCGGCGCGGTGCCGGTCGCCCGCCTGCTCAAGCGCGGTGGGTGGGTGCCCGACGCGGCCGAGATCGCCGCCAACCCCCGGGCGTCCAGCGCTCGCCTCCGTGCCGTGGAGAAGCTGCCGTGACCGCAACCGCAACCGCAACCGCCCGCACCCGTGTGGCCCCGCGCCCCGCCCCCCGTCCCGGCGCCCGGGGCACCCTCGGGCCCGCGCCCCGGACGACGGCGCGCACCACGGGCTCGGTCGCGCCCACCGCTCCCGCCCTCCGGGTGGTCGACCCCGCCCGGCACCGCTTCCCGGCCCGGGCCGTGCTCCCCCTCGCCGTGCTGGTGGTGTTCGGCTCCCTGCTCGTGTCGGCGATGGTCCACTCGATGCTGGTGAGCGGGCAGGCCCGCATCGACGACCTCGGCGGTCAGATCCGGGCCGAGCGCAAGGCCCTGGAGGACGACCGGCTGCGCCTGGCGGAGGCGTCGGCGCCCGAGCGGCTCGCCGCCGAGGCCGAGCGCATCGGCCTGGTGTTCGCCGAGCGCCAGACCTGGATCCGGCCCGGCTCCGGCAACGAGCCCCTGGTGACCGGGGCGGACCCGCAGGACGAGACCGACCAGACCGACCAGACCGACCAGACCGACCAGCAGGTTCCCGTCGACCGGGGCGAGGTCGCGGACGGCGCCGACGGGGCGGAGGGGACCCGCCGGTGACCGACATCCTGGATGACCACCTCGACGAGTTCTTCGCCCGGCCCCGGCCGGTGCGCCCCGTCACCCGACCCGCCCCGACCCCTCCGGGCGGGTCGGCTCGTTCCGGTGGGTCGGGTCGCTCGGCGGCTGCTGCTGACGCCCCGCGCCCGTCGGGGCGTCGGACCACTGTCCGGACCACTGTCCGGACCACTGCCCGGACCACCACCCGGACGGGTGCGCCCGGAGCCACCCGCACCTCGACCGCACCGCGCACCCGGGTAGCCGCCCGGGCCGTGCCCTCCCGTCCGGCGCCCCTGGACCGCGCCGGGCGGGAGGGGACGGGTAGGGAGCGGCCGGCCCGTGATCGCTCCACCCGAGCCCCTCGCGTGCCGCGTCCGGTGGTGGCCCTCGACGGGGCCCAGTCGCGCCGCCGGACCCTCCGGCGACTGGCCTGGCTGGTCGCGATCGTGGTGGCGGTCGGAGCGGGCATCGGGGCCAAGATGGCCACCATCCAGATCACCCAGCGAGAGCGCTGGCAGGCGTGGGGCCTCGACCAGCGTGATGGTTGGCGCGAGATCCCTGCCGGTCGAGGTGCCATCTACGACCGCTCCGGTCAGCCGCTGGCCCTGTCGGTGGTGCGGCCCGACGTGGTCGCCGATCCCGCCAACGTCGCCGACCCGGCCGCCACGGCCCGCACCCTCGCGGGGCCCCTGGGGCGGACCGAGGCCGACCTGGTGACGGCGCTGTCCGTCGAGGGGAACTACGCCCTGCTGGCTTCGGCGATCGACCCTGAGGTGGCCACCCGCATCGAGGCGCTCCGCGAGGCCGAGGACGAGCGGGCCCGCACCGACGGCGAGGCCGTGCGCACCCTCGAAGGCGTGGTGCTGAAGGACCGCTTCGTCCGCTTCTACCCGGGCGGTGACCTGGCCACCGCGGTGGTGGGTCGGACCGTGGCCGGTGGCGGTGTCGACGAGGAGGGTCGCGAGGGCGTGTCGGGCATCGAGGCCCAGTTCGACCAGGTCCTCACCGGCGAGCCCGGCCGCCTGCAGTACGAGCACGACCCGAGCGGGCGCACCATCGCCGGTGGCACCCAGACCATCGACCCGGCCCGGCCCGGCACCGACGTCTACCTCACCATCGACCAGGCGCTGCAGTACGAGGCGGAGCGGGCGATCGCCGACCAGGTGGAGGCCACCGGCGCCACCGCCGGCATGGTGCTGATGATGCGCCCGAGCACGGGCGAGATCCTGGCCATGAGCAGCGTGGCCGTCGATGACGAGGGCAACGCCGTCAACACGCGGGACGCCAAGCCGGTGACCGCGGTGTTCGAGCCCGGGTCGGTCAACAAGATGATCACCGTGGCCGGCGCCCTCGAGGAGGGGCTGGTGGAGCCCGACACGGTGCTCGAGGTGCCCGACCACCTCACGATCTACGACAAGACCTTCAGCGACCACGACCCGCACCCGGTCCGGCCCTGGTCGGTCACCGACATCCTGGTCACGTCGTCGAACATCGGCACGATCAAGATCGCCCAGTCCCTCGGGCGCGACGGGGTCGACGGCTACCTGCGCGACTTCGGCCTGGGCCAGACCACCGGCCTCGGGTTCCCCAACGAGGAGAACGGCATCATGTTGCCGCTCGAGGACTGGTCGGGTACCTCGATCGGGGCCATCCCGATCGGCCAGGGCATCGCCGTGACGGCCCTGCAGATGCTCTCCGCCTACAACGTGATCGCCAACGACGGCGTGTACGTCGCCCCCCGCCTCGTTGCCGCCACCGACGCCGGCAGCGGGCGGGTGGCGGCCGACCCCGCCGATCGGCGGCGGGTTGTGTCGGCCGACACGGCCCGGGCCGTGCAGCAGATGCTGGAGAAGGTCGTGACCGACGGCACCGGCAAGCGGGCCCGGGTGCCCGACTACCCGGCGGCGGGCAAGACGGGGACGGCGCGCATCCCCCAGGGGATAGACCCGAGCGACGGCTACCGGGGCGCCGACGGGCGCTACCACTACCAGTCCACCTTCCTGGGGTTCGTGAGCGGGGCCGACCTGTCGATCCTGGTGACCCTCGAGGATCCCCAGACCTCGACCTACGGGGGCGAGGTCGCCGCGCCGGTGTTCAGCCAGCTCGCCGGGGTGGCGTTGCTGCGCTCCCAGACGCCGCCGCCCGCCCTGCTGGAGCGCTCCGAGCAGGACGTTCCGGAGCTGAGCGCCACCGCCCGTGGCGGGCGCGACGAAGATGCCGGGCCGGGCACCTCGGCTGCGGCAGGCTGAGCGGGTGCGACTGGACGACCTGCTGGCGGCCCTGGACGACCAGCCCGCCCTCAGGGGTCTGTCGGTCCTCGGGGTGGACGCCGATCGGTTCGCCACGGTGGAGCTGCGCGCCGCGGCCCACGACTCCCGCCGGCTGGTACCGGGCGATCTGTTCTGTTGCGTCCGCGGCCGGCTGCACGACGGACACGATCACGCCGCCGCCGCGGTGGCGGCCGGCGCCGCCGCGCTGCTCGTGGAGCGACCGCTGGGTCTCGGCGTCCCCGAACTGGTGGTGCCCGACGTCCGCCGGGCCATGGGGCCGGTCGCCGCGGTGCTGCTCGGGGACCCCTCGGCCACCCTCGACGTGGTCGGGGTCACCGGCACGAACGGGAAGACCACCACCACCCACCTGCTGGCCGCCGTCTTGAACCGGGCGGGCCGCAACTGTGGCGTGATCGGCACCCTGTCGGGGGTGCGCACCACCCCGGAGGCGCCCGAGCTCCAGCAGCTGCTCGCTGCGTTCCTGGCCGAGGGTCGCCGGTCCGTGGCCATGGAGGTGTCGTCGCACGCCCTCGACCTGCACCGCGTCGACGGCACCCACTTCCGGGTGGCGGTGTTCACCAACCTGAGCCGCGACCACCTCGACCACCACGCCGACATGGCCGCCTACTTCCAGGCCAAGGCCATGCTGTTCGAGCCCGACCGGTGCGAGCTGGCGGTGCTCTGCACCGACGACCCGCACGGTCGGCTCCTGCTCGACGCCGCGCTGGTGCCGAGCCTCGGCTACGGGATCGCCGACGCCGCCGACCTGGAGATCTCCGAGACGGGCTCGCGGTTCACCTGGCGGGGCGTGGCCATGGCCATCGCCCTGCCCGGTCGGTTCAACGTGTTGAACGCCCTGGCCGCGGCCACGGTGGCCGCCCACCTCGGGGTCCCGCCCGAGGTGATCGCCGCCGGGTTGGCCGACGTCTCGTCCATCCCCGGACGGTTCGAGCTGGTGCACGAGGGCCAACCGTTCGTGGCGGCGGTCGACTTCGCCCACACGCCCGACGCGCTGGCCGGCGTTCTCGGCTCGCCTGCTCGAACTCGCCCAGGCCTCCGATGCCGCACGAGGGCCAACGGTTCGTGGCGGCGGTTGGCTTCGCCCTCCCGCTCGACGGGCTGGATACACTGCTGGTGGCGGCGCGCGAGCTGGCCGGCCCGGGCCGGGTGGTGGTGGTGTTCGGGGCGGGTGGCGATCGGGACCCTTCCAAGCGCCCCGAGATGGGCGAGGTGGTGGCCCGACTGGCCGATGTGGTGGTGCTCACCACCGATAACCCTCGACACGAGGACCCGGCTGCGATCATGGCTTCCGTGCAGCGTGGACTCGCCGACCATCCCGACGTCACGAGTGAGCCCGACCGGGCGGCCGCCATCGCGCTCGGGGTGGCGGCATGCCGCCCCGGCGACGTGCTCCTCGTGGCCGGCAAGGGCCACGAGACCACCCAGACCATCGGCGACGTGGTGACCCCGTTCGTGGACCGAGGTGCTGGCGGGTGCCCTGCGGGCCCGGGCCG
>DAIMFV010000284.1:0-4515 GCA_036724365.1 Acidimicrobiales bacterium
ACGACGAGACCCAGAACATCGGCAAGCGCTACCGCCGCCAGGACGAGCTGGGCACCCCGCTGTGCATCACCTACGACTTCGACTCCGTCGACGACGGCGCCGTGACCGTGCGAGACCGCGACACCATGGAGCAGGAGCGCGTACCGCTCGACGGCATCGTCGAGCACGTGCTGGGCCGCCTGGGTCTCTGAACGGGCGAGTCCCACCGGCAAGGGTGGGGCCACCGGCGGTCGTGGATCAGCCGGCCCGGGCCCTAGGATGGCTCGGACCGGGAGGGAGTATCCTTCGCAGCCGCAACGTCAGCACGGAGCTCAGCTCCCGGGGCGGTTGGTTCCCCAGCTACAGCGTGGGAACGGAGAGACTTCCGGCTGAGCACGTCCCCACCCTGATGATCAGCCGGAGAGAACCTTCATGTCTGCGTCCCTGACGGCCCTGGCGTCGCCGTTCCTGTCTCCGGTCCTGGCTTCGGGCTCGTCCCGGGCCGAGAACTTCGCCAGCTTCGACGTCCACCCCTGGCAGTGGGGCGTGTTCGTGGGGTTCCTCGCCGTGCTCATCACGGCCGACCTCCTGCTCGTGCACCGGACCGCGCACGAGATCACCTTCCGCGAGGCCGCCATCGAATCGGCGATCTGGATCGCCATCGGCTTGTCGTTCACCGGGGTGATGTTCTGGTGGCACGGCGGTCAGGCGGCCGGTGAGTACATCTCGGGCTACCTGATCGAGAAGTCGCTGTCGATCGACAACGTGTTCGTGTGGGCCGTGATCTTCAGCTACTTCGGCGTCCCGAAGAAGTACCAGTTCCGCACGCTGTTCTGGGGCATCTTCGGGGCCCTGGTGCTGCGGGCCATCTTCATCTTCGCCGGCGTGGCCCTCATCGAGTCCTTCGAGTGGACCCTCGCCATCTTCGGCCTGATCCTCCTCTACTCGGCGTGGAAGATCGCCAAACACGACGAGGCCGAGGTCCACCCCGAGAACAACCCCATCCTGAAGCTGGTCAACCGCTTCATCCCGTCCACTCCCGAGTACGACGATCAGAAGCTGTTCACGATCAAGAACGGCAAGCGGCTGGCCACCCCGCTGCTGGCGGTGCTGATCATGGTGGAGACCACCGACGTGATCTTCGCCGTCGACTCGATCCCGGCCATCTTGGCGGTGTCACACGAGCAGTTCATCGTGTTCAGCTCCAACGCCTTCGCCATCCTCGGCCTCCGGTCGCTGTACTTCCTGCTCAACGGCATGCAGGACAAGTTCCGCTACCTGAACCTGGGCCTCGGCGTGATCCTGGCGTTCGTGGGTCTGAAGATGCTGGCCAGCTTCTTCTTGAGCCTGCACCCGCCCACCTGGCTGTCGCTCGTGGTGATCCTGGGGATCCTGGCCGTCACCATGGTGGCCTCGTTGGCCGCCGACAAGCGCGACGACCAACGGGCCGGGGGGGACAGCGAGCCCCAGACGCCCGATCGGGTCTGAGCCGAGCACTGGTACCGTCCGGGGTATGACCGCCCCGGACGGACCCGAGCCCGCCCGCCCCGGGCGACGACGCCCCTGATGGGCATCGTCGACGAGGACGTGGTGCGGGTGCGCGAGGCCGCCGACATCGTCCAGGTCATCTCGGCCCACACCCAGCTCAAGCGGGTGGGCCGGTCCTGGTCGGGTCTCTGCCCGTTCCACGGCGAGAAGAGCCCCTCGTTCTCGGTGAACCAGGAGAAGGGGGTCTTCTACTGCTTCGGCTGCCAGGCCAAGGGCGACGTGATCACCTTCGTGCGAGACATCGACCACCTGGACTTCCAGGGGGCGGTGGAGCAGCTGGCCGCCAAGTTCGGCATCGTGGTCCACTACACCGACCGCAACGAGGGCGAGCGGCGCGAGGCCCGGTCCAAGCTGCGCGACGCCCTCGACGCGGCGGTCGACTGGTACCACCAGCGACTCCTCACCGGGCCCGATGCCGGCGCGGCCAGGCGGTACCTGCGAGATCGCGGCTTCGACAGCGACACCGTGCGCCGGTACCGCATCGGCTGGGCGCCCGACGACTGGGACCAGCTGGTGAAGGCGCTGCCGTTCCCGCCCAAGGTGCTGCGAGACGCCGGCCTCGGCCGAGAGAGCAAGCGGGGCGGCACCAACGACTTCTTCCGGGCCCGCGTGCTGTTCCCGATCTTCGACCCCCAGGGCGATCCGGTGGGCTTCGGCGGGCGGATGCTCCCCGGCGGGCGACCCCCCAAGTACCAGAACACGCCCGAGACGGCCCTGTACCGCAAGAGCAAGGTGCTCTACGGGCTCAACTGGGCCAAGGACGAAGCCGTGCGCACCAACGAGTTCGTGATCTGCGAGGGCTACACCGACGTGGTCGGGTTCGCCACCGTGGGCGTGGAGCGCGCCGTGGCCACCTGTGGCACCGCCCTCACCGACGAGCACGTGCGCACCCTGCAGCGGTGGGCGCCGCGGCTGGTGCTGGCCTTCGATCCCGACGCCGCCGGCCAGGCCGCCGCCGACCGCGTGTACGAGTGGGAGCGCAAGCACGAGGTGGAGGTGGCGGTGGCCGCCCTGCCTCCCGGTGCCGACCCGGCCGACCTGGCCCGGTCCGACCCCGACGCGCTCCGTCGGGCCGTCACCGACGCCCAGCCGTTCCTCGGCTTCCGGATCGACCGCATCCTCGCCGCCGCCCACCTGGGCACCCCCGAGGGTCGGGGTCGTGCCGCCGAGGCGGCGCTCGCCGCCATCGCCGAGCACCCCAGCGACTTCGTGCGCGACCAGTACCTGATGGTGGTGGCCGACCGCTGCCAGATCGAACCCGATCGCCTCCGCTCGTCGCTGCGGTCGGGCGGGGCGCGTCCCCGGGTTCGGGCCGAGCGACCCGACGCTCGCCGCAACCGCCACGACACCCCCGAGACCGAGGCCCTGCGGCTCGCCGTCACCCAACCGGACGAGGTGCTGCCGCTCCTGCACGAGGTGCTGTTCGACGACGAACGGCACCGGGCCGTGCTGCGCGCCCTGGTCGCCGCCGGTGGCGACCTCCACGTGGCCACCGAGGCGGCCGACCCGATCGTGGCCGAGCAGTTGGCCCGCCTGGCCGTGGAGGACACCGACGCCGAGCCGCGCGACGTCCGCCGACTCCTCCTCCGCGACCGCGCCCTGGCGGCCCTGGCCGACCTGGAACGCCGATCTCGCGGCGCCACCGACATCGAGCCGTACGCCCGCACCATGGGCTGGCTCAAGACCCGGATCGAAGCCGTGAGCCCCGACGCGCCTTCCAGCGACCCCCTCGAGGACGAGTTGCTAGATTGGCTTGCCCAGAGGGTGGAGGACGACCGATGAACCAAGGAGCTGCCTCGCCTCGCTTCTCCCCGGTCGCGTGGGCGGAGTTGGTCCGGCGGGGGCGGGAGCAGGGGACGGTCACCCAGGAGGAGCTGTTCGAGGTCCTCGATCTCGACGCCGACCACCTCGACGCCGACCTCGTGTGGATCCGCTCCGAGCTCACCGGCCAGGGCATCCACCTCGACGAGACGGTGGAGCTGGTGCCGGTCGCCGACCTGGCCGCCGCCGTCGACACCGCCATGCCGGTCGACGCGCTCACGATCGCCGCGCCGGCCGACGGGGTCGCCGACGAAGACGAGGCCGACGACAGGCCCGAGCCCGAGCTGCAGCCCGACCCGGCGGCCGAGGCCGATGCCCGGGCCTCCGCGGTGCTGGCCGATCCGCTCGGCGGCATCGACCTGGCCACCGACGAGCCCGACGACGCCGTCCGCCGCCGGTTGCACCTGGTGAAGCCCGGACGGGCCCAGAGCGGCGGCGACCGGGGCGGCGGCAGCTCCGACCCCGTCCGCGTGTACCTCAAGGAGATCGGTCGGGTGGCCCTCCTCACCGGCCCCGAGGAGGTCACCCTCGCCCGTCGGATCGAAGCCGGGAGCCAGGCCGCGGTCCGCTTGGCCGAGCTGGCCGCCGCCGGCCGCCTGGAGGAGCTGGCGCTCACCCCCCGTCGTCGCCTGGAGCGCACCGCCCGCGACGGCGAGCGGGCCAAGTCCGAGCTGATCCAGGCCAACCTCCGCCTGGTGGTGTCGATCGCCAAGCGCTACGTGGGCCGGGGCATGCAGCTCCTCGACCTGATCCAGGAGGGCAACCTCGGCCTCATGCGGGCCGTGGAGAAGTTCGACTACACCAAGGGCTTCAAGTTCTCCACCTACGCCACGTGGTGGATCCGCCAGGCCATCACCCGGGCCATCGCCGACCAGGCCCGCACCATCCGCATCCCGGTGCACATGGTGGAGTCCATCAACAAGGTCCACCGGATCCAGCGTCAGATGATGCAGGAGCTCGAGCGCGAACCCACCATGGCCGAGCTCGGTGCCAAGGTCGACATGACCCCCGAGCGGGTGCGCGAGATCCTGCGGATCAGCCAGGACCCGCTCTCGCTCGACTCGCCGGTGGGCGAGGCCGACGACTCCAACCTGTCCGACTTCATCGAGGACACCCAGGCCGACGCCCCCGCCGAGATGGCCGCCCGCAAGATGCTGGGCGACGCCG
>DAIMFV010000285.1:0-4507 GCA_036724365.1 Acidimicrobiales bacterium
CGCCACCGCCACGGTCACCAGGGCGACGAGGGCCCGGAGCCGGGGCCGCCAGCCCGACCCGCCGGCCACTGCCCGCGTGTCCCGAACCCGGCTCGACGTGGGGCCCATGTTGTTCCCTCCCGAGGTTCCCGCCAGACCGGCGCGACCGCCCCACGCGCACGTGGTGACGGGCGCCCCCCACCACACCGCCCGAACAGTTCGGTTACACCCCCGTTCCACCCCGCCCGCCCCCACCACCCGCGTCCGCCGGGCCCCGGGTGCCGGCACGAGCTACCGGGGCAATCCGGCACGATGCGCCCGCCGGGGTACCAGTCGATGGCTGCAATCGAGATCGCTGCGTTCCTCGATGCACCCGTCCCGGCCGCGGTGAGGCGGCTTCCGCCTCACCCGCCCCGCATCAGCCCAGGCGGCTCACGTCTCGCACGGCGCCCTTGTCGGCGCTCTGGGCCATGGCGGCGTAGGCCCGCAGGGCCTGGGTCACGACCCGCTGGCGGTCCACCGGCTGCCAGGGGCGCTCGCTGGACTCCATCTTGGAGCGGCGCTCGGCCAGCACCTCGTCGGGCACGTCGAGGTGGATCCGGCGGCCGTGCACGTCGATGGAGATCAGGTCGCCCTCCTCCACCAGGCCGATGGCGCCGCCGCTGGCCGCCTCGGGCGACACGTGGCCGATGGACAGGCCCGAGGTGCCCCCCGAGAACCGGCCGTCGGTGATGAGCGCGCACTCCTTGCCGAGGCCAGCGCCCTTGAGGAAGGCCGTGGGGTAGAGCATCTCCTGCATGCCGGGCCCGCCGGCCGGCCCTTCGTAGCGCACCACGATCACGTCGCCGGGGCGCACCTGCTCGGACAGGATCAGCTCCACGGCGTCCTCCTGGCTCTCCACCACGCGGGCCGGCCCCCGGAAGGTGAACAGCTCCTCGTCGATGCCGGCGGCCTTGATCACGCAGCCGTCGGGAGCCAGGTTGCCGCGCAGGATGGCCAGCCCGCCGTCGGCGGTGTAGGCGTGCTCCATGCTGCGGATGCAGCCCACCTCGGCGTTGGTGTCGAGTCGCTTCCAGCGGTTCTCGGTGCTGAACGCCTCGGTGGCGCGCACCCCGCCGGGCGCGGCGTGGACCAGCTCGACAGCCCGATCGCTGGGCGACCCGCCCCGGATGTCCCACTCGGCCAGCCAGCTCTCCAGGTCGGGCGAGTGGACGGTGTGCACGCCCGTGTTGAGCTTGCCGCCCCGGTGCAGCTCGCCGAGCAGGGCGGGGATGCCACCGGCGCGGTGCACGTCTTCCATGTGGAAGTCGGAGTTGGGGGCCACCTTGGACAGGCACGGCACCCGACGGCTGATGGCGTCGATCTCGTCGAGGCCGAAGGGGTGACCGGCCTCCTGGGCGGCGGCGAGGATGTGCAGCACGGTGTTGGTGGAACCGCCCATGGCCACGTCGAGGGCCATGGCGTTCTCGAAGGCGGCCACGCTGGCCACGTTGCGGGGCAGCACCGACTCGTCGTCCTCGTCGTACCAGCGGCGGCACAGATCCATCACGATCCGCCCCGCCTCCTCGAACAGGCCGCGACGGGCGGCGTGGGTGGCCAGGGTGGAGCCGTTGCCGGGGAGCGAGAGGCCCAGGGCCTCGGTGAGGCAGTTCATGGAGTTCGCGGTGAACATGCCCGAGCACGAGCCGCACGTGGGACACGCCGACCGCTCCACCTCGAGCAGGCCGTCGTCGCTCACCTCGTGGGTGGCGCTGGCCGAGATGGCGGTGATGAGGTCGGTGGGCGCATGGGCCACGCCGTTGACCACCACGGCCTTGCCGGCCTCCATGGGCCCTCCCGACACGAACACGGTGGGGATGTTCAGCCGCAGGGCGGCGTTGAGCATGCCGGGGGTGATCTTGTCGCAGTTGGAGATGCACACCAGGGCGTCGGCGCAGTGGGCGTTGACCATGTACTCCACCGAGTCGGCGATGATCTCACGGCTCGGGAGGCTGTAGAGCATGCCGCCGTGGCCCATGGCGATGCCGTCGGCGACCGCGATGGTGTGGAACTCCTTGGTGACCCCGCCGGCGGCCTGCACCGCCCCGGCCACGATGTCGCCCAGGTCCCTCAGGTGCACGTGACCGGGCACGAACTGCGTGTAGCTGTTGGCGATGGCCACGATGGGCTTGCCGAAGTCGTCGTCGGTCATGCCGGTGGCCCGCCACAGGGCGCGGGCGCCGGCCATGTTGCGGCCGTGGGTGGACGTGCGGGATCGCAGCTCGGGCATGGCCCCAGCGTAGGGCCGCCCTGGCGCCCCCACCCCCAACCCCGCCCCTGAACGGAACGGCGTAGCTCAGGTCCACCCCCCGGACCCCACCTACGCCAGAACGCGAGGGGTGGGGGTGGGGGTGGGGGTGGGGGTGGGGGTGGCCGCCTGGGAGCCGGGGTGACCGGCGCTGCCACGTCGGGTCGGGAAGGATGGCGGGCATGAGCGGAACCTTCGGCACCCCCCACCCGACCACCTCCACCACCTCTCCCAGACTGCGACGCACCGGCCGGGCTGCGCTGGCCGGGCTCCTGGTCGGCGCCCTGGCCCTGGCCGGCTGCGGGAGCGACGACGGCGACGACGTCACCACCACCACGGCCGCCGGCTCGGCCAGCACCGAACCCGGTGGTACCGGCACCGACACCAGCGGCGGCTCCACCGACAGCACCGAGCCCGCCACCGAGCAGGAGGTGCTCGTCTACTTCGTGCGCGACGAGAAGCTGGCCGCCTCGGCCCGGACCGTCACCGGCGAAGGCGTGGGCGCCGCCGCCCTGGAAGCCGTGCTCGCCGGTCCCAACGAGACCGAGTCCGGCATCGGGTTCTCCAATGCCGTGCCCGCCGGCACCGAGGTGCTCGGCGTCGACATCGCCGACGGCGTGGCCACCGTGGACCTGAACGCCGCCTTCCAGTCCGGCGGCGGCAGCCTCTCCATGCAGCTCCGCGTGGCCCAGGTGGTGGCGACCCTCACCCAGTTCGACACGGTCGAGACCGTCACCATCCGCATCGACGGTGAAGACGTCGACGGCATCGGCGGCGAGGGCGTGCCGGCCGCCGACCTCGACCGCACCGACATCGAGGACGTCACGCCGGCGATCCTGCTGGAAACCCCGGCTCCCGGCGCCACGGTGTCGTCGCCGCTCACCATCAGCGGCACCGGCAACACCTTCGAGGCCACCTACCAGTGGGCGGTCCTCGACGCCGACGGCGCCACCCTGGTGGCGGGCTTCGACATGGCCACCTCGGGCACCGGCACCCGGGGCACCTTCGAGACCGACATCGACCTCGGCGACGCCACCGGCGACATCACGCTCAAGCTGTTCGAGTCCAGCGCCAAGGACGGCAGCGAGATCAACGTGGTGACCATCCCGCTCACCGTCGGCTGATCGCGGCGGCCCCACCGCCAGCCCGCCGCCAGCCCGCCGCCGCCTCGCCCGGATCACCCCGCGCTAGGTTGCCGCCGTGTCCGACGCCCTCGCACCGACCGTGCCGCAGGGGTCCGCACCATCCACCGGCGCTGCGGTGATCGAGATCACCGACGTGGTGAAGCGGTGGGGCGCCACCCCCGTGCTCAGCGGTGCCACGTTCACGGTGGGCCGGGGCGTCACCGGACTGCTCGGGGCCAACGGCGCCGGCAAGACCACCCTCATCGGCATGATCCTCGGTCTCACCCGGCCCGATGGCGGGACCATCAAGGTGTTCGGTCTGGACCCCACCACCGCCGGTCCCGAGGTGCGGGCCCGGCTCGGCTACAGCCCCGAACACCCCCTGTTGCCGCCCGATGTGAAGGCGGTGGACCTGGTGCGCCACGTGGCCGAGATCCACGGCCTGCCCCGCCAGGAGGCCACCAACCGGGCCAGCGACGCCCTGTGGCAGGTGGGGCTCGGCGAGGAGCGCGGCCGGCCGGTCGGCACCATGTCCACCGGCCAGCGCCAGCGCATCAAGCTGGCCCAGGCCCTGGCCCACGACCCCCACCTGGTGGTGCTCGACGAGCCCACCGACGGCCTCGACCCCGTGCAGCGCGACAGCATGCTGGAGCTCATCCACCGCATCGGCCACGAGTTCGGGATCACCGTGCTGCTCTCCTCGCACCTGCTCGAAGAGGTGGAGCGGATCTGCGACGCCGCCGTCATCCTCGCCGGTGGGGTGGTGGCCGCCGCCGGCACCCTCGACGACCTGCGGGGATCGGGTGAGGGCCTCACCCTGGAGCTCGACGGCGACCCGGCCACCGTGGAGGCGGCCCTCACCGCCATCCACGCCACCGGCGCCGAGATCCGGGTCAACGGGCGCAGCTACCTGGTCACCGGCCCCGACGGCCTGTTCGTCACCGTCCGCGACGCGGTGGCCGGCTCCGGGGCGGGCATCCGCCGGCCCGGCCGCCGCACCGTGTCGCTCGAGGAGGGGTTCCTCGGGGTGGGCGCGGGCACCGACCCGGCCCCCGACCCCCCTCGGGCCGGCCTGCCCGCCCCCGTCACGGAGCTCGCCGCGCGCGAGTGGGACGCG
>DAIMFV010000286.1:0-4461 GCA_036724365.1 Acidimicrobiales bacterium
TGGCGACCTGACCAACGCGCCCGGAAGGAACCACATGACTGAGACCGACACGGCAGGCCCGGCGGTGAAACCCGACGGGCTCGTGATGGAGACGTTGCTGACGCCCGAGGGGCGGGCCGACCCGTACCCGAGGTACCGCCAGCTGCGCGACGTGGCTCCAGTGCACCGCAGTGACCTGGGCGCGGTGTGGTTCCTGACCCGATGGGCGGACTGCAACGCGGTGCTGCGAGACCCGCGCCTGGGCAAGGGCGACCTCAACGACGATCGTCGGGCGTTGTTCAACCCGGGGTTGCCGCCCCGCCAACAGACGGTCATGGGCAACTCGATGCTCTTCGTCAACCCGCCGGACCACACCCGCCTCCGAGGCCTGGTGTCGCGGGGGTTCACGCCACGACGCATGCAGGACCTCGAAGCCCATGTGGGCCACATGGCCGACGTGATCGTCGACCGAATGGCCGTCGAGGGCGATGTCGACGTCATGGACGCGTTGGCGTTCCGGCTCCCGGTGCAGGTCATCGGTGAGCTGGTGGGGGTGCCGCCGTCGGACCGTGACCAGTTCCGCACCTTGGTGCGCGCCAGCGCCGCTGCGCTCGAGCCCGGAGTCACCGCCGAGCAGGTCGAGGACGCCGAGCACGCCATGGCGGTCATGGACGACTACTTCCGTTCGCTGATCGAACGCCGACGAGCCGACCTCGAACACGACCTCGTCTCCGCGTTGATCGCCGCCCGCGACGGCGAGGACCGGCTGAGCGAGGACGAGATGGTGGCCACGCTGATCCTGTTGTTCGCAGCCGGCTTCGAGACCACCACCAACCTGATCGGCAACGGGCTGCTGTGCCTGCTCCGCAACCCCGACCAGTTCGCCCGCCTGCGGGCCGAACCCGACCTCGTCGGATCCGCCGTCGAGGAGATGCTGCGCTTCGAGAGCCCGGTGCAAGTCGATGCCCGCACCGCGTTCGAACCCGTCGAGATCGACGGTCACCGCGTTGGCGCCGGCGAGACGGTGGTGACGTTCCTCGGGGCGGCCAACCGCGACCCGGCGGAGTTCGTCGACCCCGAACGCTTCGACGTGGCCCGCGACCCGAACCACCCGCTGAGCTTCGCGGCCGGCATCCACTACTGCCTGGGCGCCAACCTCGCTCGCCTCGAGGGACGCATCGTGTTCGACCGGCTCGTTCGCCGCACTGCGGACATCGAGTGGCTCGACGACGCCCCCGACTGGCGGGGCACCCTGATCCTGCGGGGCGTGAACCACCTCCACGTCCGCGTCACTCCATCGACCGGCAGCGCGCCATGAGAGAGGTCACCGAGAGCATCGCCGAAGCGCTCCCCAAGGCCGCCGCCGTGTTCGCGGCGCGAGGCCTGGACGGGACCCGCATGGAGGACATCGTCGAGGCAACCGGGGTGCCCCGTCCAACCCTCTACTACCACTTCTCGTCCAAAGAGGAGATCCTCGCCTGGCTGCTCCAACGCCTGTTGCGTGACCTGTCCATCGAGATCGGAGGAATCGTCGACCGGGACGAGCCCGCACGCGATCGGCTCCGCCAGGTCATCGCCGCCTACCTGCAGCTGTTCGCCGATCACACCCAACTCTGCACGGTGCTGCTCACCGAACTCGGTCGCATCACCCGCATCCCCCAACTCGCCGACGCGATCTGGGCGGCGTTCCACGAGCCGCTGGGCAAGGTCCTCGACGCGGGCGAACGCGACGGGTCCATGCAGGCCAGCGACCACGAGATGACCGCGTCGGCGATCTTCGGGGCGGTGACGATGGTCGGCCTCCACCACGTCGTCGTCGGCCAGCCCGTCGACCCCCCCGCCATGGCTGCCCGACTCGACCACCTGATCCTGCGCGGTCTCGCGCCGACACCCAAGGAAGAAGAGCGATGACAACTGCCCGGCTGCGCTACTCGCGCGACGAGATCCTCACTGATCCCGACTATGCGACCCGCATCGAACGAAACGGCGTGCTCCTCCATGGCGGCTACGCCGCCGATGGCACCTACCTGCCGCCCCGGTCGGTGCACCGCGTCCCCGCCATCGCCGCCTGGGCTGCCCAGCTCGAAGCCGCTGGGCATCCCAGCCGCGTCATCGAACCCGAGGCCGTGGACCGGGCGTTCGTACCCAACACCGAACAAGCCAAGATGCTCCTCCGCAACGGCGCGGCGGGGGCCATGACCCGGATCCTGACCCTCGTCGGTGTCGTCGAAGGGTTCGGCAACGACGGGATCAAGCTCATTCCCGCGATGGACCTGCAGAGCTTCATCGTCGAACCGATCGACGCCACCTGCCTCGGGCACCTCTTCGCCGGGCTTCTCGAGGCCCACGGAAACGACGAGGCGGGCCGGGGTGACGAAGCTGGCCACGACCAGATGTGGTTCGCGGTGCGCGACGCCGCCCTGTCGGATCCGCCGATCACTATGGACATGTTCGAGAACCTGCCCATCGCGCCGCCACCTGGCTACGAAGGTCCCGCCAAGCCATCTCCTGAGGCCATCACGGTGGGCGGCATGCTCGAGGGGCTGCGCGACGACGTGGCCCCCGAACTCCAGCTCCTGGTGCGGGCGATGGTTCAGATCCTCGTCATCGAGCTGCTCGCCTACCACACGTTCGCGTGGGCATCCGACGTGCTCGGCGACCCGACCTGCAGCGCGGACGCCGAGTTCGCCCGGGCCACCATCGACCACATCCGCGCCGACGAAGACATCCACGTCGCCTACCTCCAGTGCGGGCTCGCGGAACTCGCCACCATGACCGTGCGCACCATCGATGGCGGCACCGTGGCCGGCGCCGACCTCGTGGTCGCTGCGTGTCGAGCCGCGCTCGACAACCAGACCGGCGCCCGCTTCGACCGGATCCTCGACTACCGCCTCGCCCAGGTCCGCGCCGAGCTCGCCGCCCACCCCGACGGTCAACGCCTCACGACGGACTTCGACGCCCTCGCCACCGAACCCACCGCAGCGCAGGCATGAAGATCACCGTCGACACCGATCGCTGCCAGGGCCACAACCGCTGCCACGCCGTGGCCCCGGATCTGTTCGACATCGACGACCTCGGATACGCCACCGCCGCCACCGCCGGCGACCTCAGCCCCGGCAGCGAACACAGCGCGCAGCTCGCCGCGGCGAACTGCCCCGAACGCGCCATCCGACTCGACGACTGAACCCGGAGCCACCGTGAACCGACCCCCAGTGACCGATTGGGCAACTGACTTCGATCACCTCGACCCCGGGTTCGTCGAGGATCCCCACGCCGTCTACAGCCGGCTACGCGACGAGTGCCCCGTGGCGCACACCGACCGGTACCACGGCGTGTGGATCCCCACCCGCTACGAGGACCTCGCCGCCATCGCCCACGACCACCAGCGGTTCTCGTCCCGCACGATCCTGGTCACCGACCGGGCCGAATCTCCCACCGACCTCGGGTTCCACGCACCGCCCATCACCGAGGACCCCCCGTACCACACCGACATCCGCCGGCTCCTGCTGCCGGTGTTCTCCCCTGCGGTGGTGGCCGCCTACGAGCCCATCACCGAGACGATGGCCAACGATCTCATCGATGGGTTCATCGACCGGGGGGAATGCGACGCCGCTGCGGACTACGCCCAGCACGTCCCCATCAAGGTCATCACCCGGATGCTCGGGATCCCCGACAGCGACCACGCCCGGTTCCGGGACTGGATCCACCGCCTCATCGAGGAGAGCCCGCTCGCCGGCGAGACCACCTTCGACGCCATCTTCGAGATCGGCGGGTACCTCGCCGGCCACGTCGAGGATCACCGCGCAACCCCGCGTGACGACATCATCACCCACCTCCTCGACGCCCGCATGCCTGACGGCCGCGCCCTCGAGGACCCCGAGATCCTCGGCGTGTGCATCCTCCTGCTCCTCGCCGGCATCGACACCACCTGGTCCGCGATCGGGGCGTCGCTCCTCCACCTCGCCACCCACCCTGACGACCGGCGCCGACTCATCGAAGAACCGGACCTCATCCACTCCGCCACCGAGGAGTTCCTGCGGGTGTTCGCGCCCGTCACCATGGCACGCGAGGTCATCGAAGACACCGTCATCGGCGGTTGCCCCATGCACAAGGGCGACCGGGTCCTGCTCCCCTTCCCTTCCGGGAACCGCGACGCAGCCCTCTTCGACCAGCCCGACCGCGTGATCCTCGACCGCGAGGTCAACCGGCACTTCGCGTTCGGAGTCGGGATCCACCGCTGCCTGGGCTCCAACCTCGCCCGCATGGAGCTGCGGGTGACCATCCAAACCTGGCTGCGCCGCATCCCTAACTTCACCCTCACCGACCCCGACGCCGTCACCTGGTCGGCTGGCCAAGTGCGCGGCCCCCGCACCCTGCCCCTCGCGTTCCCTCCCGCATAGGACACGCCGTGAAGCTCGACATCATGACCGGCGGTCTCCCCCTCCACGTCGTCCAACACCTCGCCCGCCACGCCGCCGACAG
>DAIMFV010000287.1:0-4448 GCA_036724365.1 Acidimicrobiales bacterium
GCCTGCCGTTGACCGTGGTCGCCATCGCCGCCCCCGAGGGCCTCACCGGGCTGGCCCAGCGGGCGCTCGGCCGGGCGGTGGCGGTGGTGCGGCCTGGTTCGGCCGGGTCGACCGGGTCGGCCGGCGACGGTCCCGCCTCCGAGGTCGCCGCCGCGGGGAGCCCGTCGTGACCGGGCCGGCGGACACCCGCCCGCTGCTGGAGGCCTGTGAGCTGTCGGTCCGCTACGGCGGCGTGGCGGCCCTGTCCGACGTGTCGTTCACGGTGGAGGAGGGTGAGGTGGTGGGGCGCATCGGTCCCAACGGCGCGGGCAAGACCACCTGCATCGACGCCCTCACCGGGTTCCAGCCCCTCCACGGCGGCCATGTCCGCTTCGCCGGCCAGATGCTGGACGGCGTGGCTCCCCATGAGCGGGCCCGGCTCGGCTTCGTGCGCACCTTCCAGGCCCTCGACCTGTTCGACGACCTCACGGTGCGCGAGAACCTGGTGGTGGCGGCCACCACCCCCACCTGGCGCTCCACCCTCACCGACGCCCTGTGGCCCAAGCGCCACCGACACGACGCCGTCGACGACGCCATGGAGCTGGTGGGCCTGGCGCCGCTGGCCGATCGCCGGCCCGTCGAGCTGTCCAACGGCGAACGCCACCAGGTGTCGCTGGGTCGGGCGCTGGTGTCCCGGCCCCGGCTGCTGCTGCTCGACGAGCCCGCGGCCGGGCTCGACCCCGCCGAGTCCAACGCCCTGGGTGAGCTGCTGCGGTCCCTGCCGGCGCACGGGGTCTCGGTCCTGTTGGTCGACCACGACATGGCCCTGGTGCTGGGCATCTGCGACCGTCTGCACGTGCTCGACTTCGGCCAGCTCATCGCCAGCGGCCCGCCCGCCACGGTGCGGGCCGACCCCAAGGTGGTCACCGCCTACCTGGGCACCTCGGACCACGCCGCGCCGGCCGGCGAGGTGGCCCCGTGACCGCGGCGGCTGAGCCGGTGGCTGGGTCGGGGGCCGAGCCGGTGCTCGAGCTGCGGGGGCTGCAGGCCGGCTACGGCGACGTGGCCGTGGTGCACGACCTGGACCTCACCGTGCCCGCGGGCGAGGTGGTGGTGCTGCTGGGGGCCAACGGGGCGGGCAAGTCCACCACCCTGCTCACCATCTCCGGGCTGCTGGCGCCGCTGGGTGGTGAGGTCCGTTACGCGGGCGAGCCGGTGCAGATCAGCCGCCGCCGGCCGGCGGCCGGAGCGGCGGCGCTGGCGCGGGCGGGTCTGCTCCACGTCCCCGAGGACCGTGGGCTGTTCCCCGCCCTCGCCGTCGCCGAGCGCTTGCGGCTGGCCCGGCCGCGAGACGCCACCGACGCCAGCGTGGCAGCCGTGCTGGATCGCTTCCCGGCGTTGGCCCCGTTGGGGGACCGCCGGGCCGGGCTGCTCTCGGGCGGCGAGCAGCAGATGCTGGCCCTCGCCCGGGCGCTGGTGGCCCGCCCCCGCCTGTTGCTGGTCGACGAGCTGAGCCTGGGCCTGGCCCCGCTGATCGTGGCCCGCCTGCTGCCCGTGCTGCGCGAGATCGCCGACGACACCGGCGTGGGGGTGCTGCTGGTGGAGCAGCACGTGGCCCTCGCCCTATCCGTCGCCCACCGCGCCTACCTGCTCCAACGCGGCCGGGTGGTCCGCTCGGGCCCAGCCGAAGAACTGGCCGCCAACCTCGACGAGCTGGAAGCCGGCTACTTCGGCGAAGGCCCTGCGCCGTCTTCGGCGTCTACCTAAAGCTCGTCCAGCCTGGGCCGATATCGATGCTCATGTCCCTACGTCAGATGTCGCGCTGGTGTGTGTGTGTGTGTGTGTGGCGGTGCTTGCCGGCGGCTTCGCGCTGACGACCAGGGTCGAGGCGGCCCCGCCGTGGACAGACCCGGTCTTTCCGGATGTGCCGGTGGTTCCGGTTCTGGCTGGTTCTGATGCGGCGTCTGCTCCGCGGATGTGGTGTACGTCGAGCCAGACGGCGACGTTCGAGCATGCCGGGAATGACACCTATCAGTTCGTGCGGGTGTGGGTTCCCGGGGGCGGCACCTGGCTGAAGGCCGAGGAGTCAGGGCGGGCGAACTTGGGGACCTTTCACTGGTTTCACAGAGCCGATTACGCGTTGCACTATCAGACGTCGGACACCAGCGGGAATCAGGTCAACGAGATCCCCCACCAGGTCGCCCTGGAGTCGTATTCGGGCTCGGGTGGATGGGTCGACTGGGGCCCACGGACGGTGGACCTGTGGAGGAACGACGGCGCCGCACGGGAGGTGGTGATCAGGATCCGGTCGACCGAGTTCGCGGGCGCTGGCTTGGAATGGCGCTCCCGGTTCTTCACCGACGGGGACGCGCCGTACGCGCCGCCGGCCTGTCCGCCGGAGGGGCTGGAGGCGTCGGAGACGAACCGACCGAATGCGGCGTTGCGCCATGGGTGTGCGGTCCAGCGGTTCGTGGCCGACCCGGTCGATACCCGGACCGGCAATCTGTACCTGCCGCTTCCTGGCATCGGGGTCGCTGGGCGCGGGTCGGGTCTGGGATTCGGCCTGGCGTACAGCTCGTCCGACGCGGCGACAGACGGCCTGCTCGGTCATGGGTGGTCGTCGGCGCTCGGCATGGAGGTCCGCTCGGACGGCGCGGACAGAGTCGTCGTCCAGGAGAACGGCGCCACCGTCCGGTTCGAGCCAGACGGTGCGGGCTGGGCTGCACCGGAGCGTTTCAGTGCCCAGCTCGAGGCCGTGTCCGGTGGCGGTTGGTTGTTCAGGCGGAACCACGTCGAGGTGTTCCGCTTCGATGGGAGCGGGCACCTGATCGGCCTGGCGGACCAGTTCGGGAACGAGACCGAGATCAATCGTGACGGGGCCGGGGTGGCCCAGTACATGGAGGACGAGGCCGGCCGGCAGTTGACGTTCGGCTGGGCAGGTGGTCGGCTGGCGTCGGTGTCCGATGATCTGGCTGCCCCTGCGGGGCCACGGTCGGTTCAGCTGAGCTATGACGGCAGCGGGAACCTGGCGAGCTACACCGACGTGGGCGGCGGGGTGTGGTCATTCACCTACGACGCAGCTCACCGCCTGTTGACGATGCGCAAGCCTCGCCACCAGGGAGGAGCGGCAACGGCGGTCGTGACCAACACCTATGACCACCAAGGCCGGGTGGTCAGTCAGACCAATGAGAACTCCGTCAGCGCCGAGACCATGGAGCGGGTCACCTTCGACTACTTCACCCCCGGGCCTGGTGAGACGACGATCACGTTCCCGTCGGGGCTGCGCCGCATCGACCACTTCAACGCGGCGGGCGTGTGTACCGGGCGAACCCTCGCTCCGGGCACTCCGCTGGAGCAGGTGACCACCTGGGAGCGCGACGAGGTGACGCTCGCCCTGGATGAGATGACGAACCCGGCCGGTGAGGTCACGACCTTCGACAACGACGGGAACGGCAACCGCACGATGGCGACGGATCCGTCGGGGCGGGTGACGCGTTGGACCTACAACAGCTTTGATCAGGTGACGTCGGTGTCGGTGGGTGAGACGGCGGCCCCGTTGGCGCCCTCGACCGCTGGGGTGGTGACCTCGACGGTGGCGTACAACGCGGATGGCCTGCCGACGGTGATGGTGGATGCGGTGGGGACGGCGGCGGAGGCGACGACGACCTTCGAGTACGACACGACCCATCCGGAGGATTTGGTGGCGGTAGTCGATGGCCGCGGGAAGCGCTGGGAGTACGACTACGCGCCGAACTCCGGTGACCTGCTCGAGGCGGTCGACCCAGAGGGTGGTCGTTCCACGATGGCTTACAACGGCATCGGCTGGTTGACGTCGGTGGTGGCCCCGAAGGGCAACGAAACTGGCGCCACCCCAGCCGATTGGACCACGGCCTTCGAGCACGACGACTGGGGCCGGGTGGTGGCGCAGGTCGATCCGCTCGGTAGCCGCGTCGAGACCACGTTCGACGCGAACGGCAACGTGACCTCGACCGAGACGGGCTTGTCGGCGACGGTCACCACCGGTGACGTGACGACCTACGCCTACGACGCGGTGGATCGGTTGGCGACGGTCGATCCGCCGGGGCCTGGTGCCCGCACGTATTCCTATGACCCTGATGGCCGCCGGACCGGGTTCGAGAATGAGCTCGGCGGAACCTGGGGCTACGCGTATGACGATCTGGGCCGTCTGGTGTCTCAGACGGCACCGGAGTCCCTGCCGAGCGTCTATGGCTATGACGAGGCGTCTCGGTTGGTGTCGGTGGCCCAGCCGGGCGGGAACTGCGCGTCGACCCCGGCCGTCGATTGCATCACCTACTCCTATGACCCCGCTGGCCGGCCGACGGGGGTCGACTATTCCGACCCGGCGACGCCCGATGTGACCGGGATCGTCTATGACGCGGTGGGTCGGCGTACGGCGGCGTCGCGGGCGGGTGACACCGAGGCCTGGGCCTGGGATGCCCGGTCGAGGT
>DAIMFV010000288.1:0-4437 GCA_036724365.1 Acidimicrobiales bacterium
GTTCGACCGGTTCGACCGGGTCGGCGGGACGCGCCCCACCGGTCTGGGCTGGGGGCTGGTGGTGGTCACCGGGTTCGTGGTGTGGTCGCCGCCGCCCTCCGCTGCCGCCGAGGTCACCGCGGTGCTCGTGGCGGCGGCGCTGGGGCTGGTGGTGGTCGGGGTGGTGGTGCCCATGGTGCTGGTGCGGCGGATCACCGTGGAGGTGCGCTCGCCGCGGGACGTCACCGTGGGCGACCGGGTGCTGCTCGACCTGGCGCTGCACGGCCGGGTGGGTCGCGTCACGGTGCGGGCGCTGGACCCCACCGGGCCGTGGGTCCGCACCGAGTCGCCCGGCACCGGCCAGGTGGAGCACCTGGCCGATCGGCGGGGCCTGTTCCAGGCCGTGCGCGTGGAGGTGCGGGTCACCGCCCCGCTGGGCGTGGCCGCGGCCCGTCGGGTCCTGTACGTGGACCTGCCCTACGCGGTGGAGGTCGCCCCGCGGCCGCTGGCGGTCACCTGGCACCCGGCGCCGGCGCCGGTGGAGGCCGGCCCGCACCCGGTGGCGCGGCCGGCCCTGGCCGGCGATCTGGTGCGGTCGGTGCGTCCCTACGTGGCCGGCGACCCGCCCCACCTGGTCCACTGGCCCACGTCGGCCCGCACCGGCACCCTGGTGGGGCGCGAGCTCGAACCGCCCCGACCGGTCGGGCAGGCCGTGGTGGTCGACCTGCGGGGCCTGGGCGCCGAGACCGAGCGGGCGGCGTCATACGGGCTGGGTGCGGCCCGGGCCGTGCTGGCCAGCGGGGGGGAGCTGGTCCTGGCCACCTGTGAGCACGATGGTCCCGTGGTCGGCCGGGTCTCCAACCCCGTCGACGCCGGCCGCCGACTGGCCCGGGCCGTCCCCGGTCCGCCCGGTGTGCCCCCGCCGGGCTGGCCCGTGGTGGAGATCGGCGCATGAGCCGATCCGGTGACCGCACCCCCCGCAGCCGCGACTGGGACGACATCGACCCGCTGCTGCGCCTCGTGCTCGGTGCCGGGGTCGCCGTCCTGCTGGGGTCGATCGGCCAGGTCGTGTTCGGGGTGGCCGGTGGCTCCGGGGTGCTCGGCTTCGCGCTGGGCGCCGCCCTCGGGCTGTTCTCGGCCACCATCCGCACGGCCACCCCGCTGTCCACCACCGCAGTGGGCGTGGCGATGGTCACCGCGTTCCTCCACGTGCGGGCCGCGTCGCTCGCCCCCTCGGTGTTCTCGGGCAGCCAGGGCACGCTCGCCCTGGTGGTGGTCACGGTTGTCGTGCTGGTGGTGGCCGACCGGGTGAGCACCGACCTGCTGCCCCCGATGCGGCGAGCCACCCCGGCCAACCCCCGCCGAGGGGTGCTGAGCGGGGGCGGGGCCACCGTGCTCGCCGTGGCCGCCCTGGTCTTCGTGGCCACGCCGTTCCTGTTGCCGTTGGTGAGCCGGGCCACCGCGCCGGGCGACGGTCCCCGACTGGACTCGTTGGCCGGCGGGGCCGGACCGATCCTGTCGTCCCCCCGACTGGACATGACCGACCGGCCCGACCTCACCGATGCGGTGGTGTTCACGGTCGATGCCGACCGGGCCACGTTCTGGCGGGGTCAGACCTACGACCCGTGGGACGGTCGCACCTGGCGCCAGAGCCAGGCCCGCCGCTTCCCGCTGGCCGGCGGGCGAGAGGTGGTGCACGACGGCACCGACCTGGGGGCCGCGGGAGACGACCAGGTGGTGCAGCGGTTCCGGTTGGAGGCCGGTTACAGCGACGTGGTGTTCGCCGCGGCCACGGCGGTCACCGTCGAGGCCGGCACCGACGTGTACCAGGCGGCCGACGGCACCCTGGTCACCGGCCCCCAACCGTTGGGTCGGGGCGCCACCTACACCGTGGTCAGCCGCCGTCGCAGCCTGGACGAGGCCACCCTGCGGGCCGCCGACGGACCGGTGCCGGCCGACCTGCTCGCTCGTTACGCCTCGCCGCCCGACACCACCGACCGGGTTCGGGCCGCCGCCCTCGCCGCCACCGAGGGGGCCACGTCCACCTACGACCGGGTCCGGGCGCTCGAGCAGTGGATGGGCCGGACCACCGAGTACTCACTCGACGCCCCGCTGTCGCCCGAGGGCGTCGACGTGGTCGACCACTTCTTGTTCACGGCCCGCCAGGGCTGGTGCGAGCAGGTGGCATCGAGCCTCGTCGTCCTGGCCCGGGCCAACGGCATCCCGGCCCGCCTGGTCACCGGCTACGTGCCCGGCGAGGCCCAACCGCTCACCGGGTCCTACGTGGTGCGCGAGCGAGACGCCCACGCCTGGGCCGAGGTGTGGTTCCCCGATCTGGGGTGGGTGCCCTTCGACCCCACCGCGTCGGTGCCCTTGGCCGGCGCCGACCGGGCCGACCCGGCGGCCGGGCAGTGGCTGCTGGACCACGCGGTGCAGGTGATCCTGGGCCTGGCCGCCCTGGGTCTGGCCGCCTGGGGCCTGGTGGTGCTGGTGCGACGGACCCGGGGCCGCCGCGCCGCCCGGCCGGTGGGGTGGGTGGCGGTCACCGACGCCGGCCTGGTGCAGCTGGGCACCCGGTCCGGTTGGCCGCGTGCCGACTTCGAGACGGCCACCACCTACGCCCGTTCGCTCGCCCGCCACCTGGGCGACCCCCGCGTGGCCGAGGTCGGCGCCGCGGTCGACGCCGCCCTGTACGCGCCCGTCCCGCCCGACGACGACGCCCGGGCGCGGGTCACCGCCCTGCTCGACGAGTTGCTGGCCGTCGACCCGGCAGTCGTTCCCGCTGGCGATCCGGCGAGCGGCGGCCCTTCGACCGGCGAGCGCGAGCGCGAACCGGCGCTCAGGTCAACATGATCAGCATCGCCGAGCCGTCGGCGGTGGCGCGGCGGAAGGTGGCCGCCAGCAGGTCGAACCCGTCGCCGAGCCAGGAACGCAGTTCGTCGTCGTCGGCCTCGTCCCACACCGACGGGTAGGCCTGGAGCCGGGCCAGTTCGGCGATGTCGAGGTGCTCGGCGAACCCGCCGGGCCCCAGCTCGTCGAGGGCCTCGCTCGCCACCCGGACCTGCTCGGGGGTGAGCAGGCGGGGCGGACCGTAGCCGCCGTCCTCGCCGAACGTCGTGCCGCCGAGCACCACCAGCCCGAGCGGCGTGTCCACCTCGTCGACCCCACCGGTGAGGGCCACGTGGATGGCGTGCCACGCCTTGTCGACGTCGACGCAGCGCTCGTCCTCCAACAGGTCCCACGCGTCGACCCGCCCGCGGAGCAGACCCGCCGACTCGATCTCCGACACCGGCACCCAGAACGAGACCATCCCCATCGGAGCCACGCTAGCGACGGGCCACCCGGCGGTGTCGGAGCCACGGCCGGAGGGTGGTGAGCAGGTCGGGTGATCGAGTTCAGCCAGGTGAGGCGACGCTGTGTCGCAACCGGGCCGACCGGGCCCTCGACGTCCTGGTTGGCGGTAAGTTCGTACTGAAGTTGGCCGATGTCATCGGAGGATCATCCACTCTGTTTATGAAAGAGTCGGGTCTCTTGAACAGTAATAGCTTCGTTCGGATAGGGTGGGGCTGGGTCGGGTCGCGGGCCACCGGGCACAATGTATTTAGGATATCCATAGGCAATAGGGACGCCCTAATTCATTTCCATCGGGATCTATTCCAGTGAGAAGGTCGAGGCCGACGATGGACTTTCAATCCATCGCCGACACTCTCTGTACGATCATCGACCGAGCCGCAGTGCGATGTGATTTCACTCTAGATGAAGAGGCAGGAGACCCAATAATTCAGATAGCCCCACCGGTTAGCGGGCCCGCAACTATGACCATTGCACTTGACGGACCAAGCGAACTGGTAGTTGAAGTAGGATTGGGTCTGCGATTCGAATGGTTGGCAGTGTCGCAGGGCGACGTCGAAGCCATCGTGCGAAACCTCTCCGAAGTAGCTGAAGCTGTATTCCAGGGGCACGTCCACCTACGCGGGTGGTGCCTCCAGGCAGACACCTACTTCATCATCGGAAAGGTGACCGGACGTTCTCGCACCTACCGCTGCTGGAGCATCCGCGATTTCTCCCGTGAGGCGGAGTTCGAGCTGGACGAGGTCAGAGGGCGAACGGACTACGCCGCCTATCCGGTCAAATGACCTTTGCAAAACGAGGACCATCTTCGAACGAGTGCCGTTACCGTCAACGTCGCCGTTGCGGATCGCGATGACGCCCACCACCAGGCCTCCCTCGACTGGTTAGACCACCACACGTCGACGCGTTCACCCTCGTGCCCTGGCGGCACCAGCCAGCGCAGCGATGTCTGGGACCACCCGACGCCCAACACGAGACTGACCGGTGAGCCAGCGCAAGTAGGGTCGGCCGGTCGTTCGACCAGGCCGTGTCGGCTGGCCGCCCCCAGAGCAGAGGAGCCCCCGTGGCCGTGCACACCGAGATCCGCGGCGTCCCCGGGGTGGAGGG
>DAIMFV010000289.1:0-4402 GCA_036724365.1 Acidimicrobiales bacterium
GGGGCGGCGGGCATGGGTGCGATTCTGGCCCACCCGGGCGATGGTCGACCTGGTCAGGCCGGACGCGGTGCACCGCGGAGGTGGCCCCGCGCCCAGCTCCGGCGGCGCGGGCCCTAGCTGATGAGGGGGTCGCGGGGCAGGCCGAGGATGCGCTCGCCGATCTGGTTGCGCTTGATCTCCGACGTGCCGCCGGCGATCGACATGGCCCGGTGCATGAGGGCGAGCGTGCCCGCCATGACGCCGGGGCCGTCGAGGAAGGCGGCGTCGGGCCCGGTCAGCTCCACCAGCATGGCGGCGGCCTCGGTCATGTTCTCCGAGAGCACCAGCTTGGTCACGTTGCCCTCGGGTCCGGGGGCGCCGCCGGCCACGGCCCGGTGGGCGCTGCGGAGGTTGAGCACCGTGGTGGCCTGGTCGTTGGCGATGTAGCGGCCGAGGCGGGCCGCGCCGCCCGCGAGGCGTTCGGGGTGGGCGGCGAAGCCCGGCAGGAACAGGTCGCCGGGCAGGGCCATGCCGCCCTGGCCGCCGCCGATGCTCCCGCTCTCGTTGCCGAGGGTGGCCCGGGCCCCCGCCCCCCCGCCGGCGATGGGCCCCACCCCGTCGTCGTCGGGCACGAACACGTCGTCGAAGAAGCCCTCGTTGACCTCGGAGTCGCCCGACGGCATCTTGATGGGCCGCACCTCCACGCCCTGGGCGTGCATGTCGATCACCATGGTGGTGATGCCCTGGTGCTTGGGCACGTCGGGGTCGGTGCGAACGGTGGCGAACCCCATGCCGGCGACGTGGGCGCCCGAGGTCCACACCTTCTGGCCGTTCACCAGCCAGCCGCCGTCGACCCGGGTGGCACGGGTCTTCACGCCGGCGGCGTCGGAGCCGGCGTCGGGCTCGCTGAACAGCTGGCACCAGATCACGTCCTGGGCCAGGGCCGGGGGTACCCAACGGGCCACCTGGTCGTCGGTGCCGTGCTGGATCAACGTGAGGATGACCCAGCCGGTGATGCTGTACGCCGGACGCTTCACCCCGGCGGCGGCGAACTCCTGCTCGATCACCAGTTGCTCCACGGCGCCCGCGGCCCGACCCCACGGCCGGGGCCAGTGCGGCATCACGTAGCCGGTCTCGATGAGCCGGGCCCGGGTGGCGGCCTCGTCCAGGTCCTTCACCTCGGCGGCGAAGGCCCGCACCTCGTCGCGGATCGGTTCGGCCTCGGGCGGGAGGTCCACGCTGCGGCTCGGGCGGACCCCGCGTCCGTAGAGGTCGGTGACCTGGGCCGCGGCCGCTTCGGCGTCGACCAGCGACTCCACGGCCGTGGCCCGGCGCAGGTAGAGGTGGGCGTCGTGCTCGTAGGTGAAGCCGATGCCGCCGTGCACCTGGATGTTGAGCTGGGCGGTGAGGTCCGCGGCCGGGATGGCCAGCGCCGCGGCCATGGCGGCGGTGAGCGACAGCTGGTCGCCTCCGGCCTCGGCGGCCCGGGCCGCGTCCCAGACCGCGGCGGTGGCCATCTCGGTGGCCACCAACATGTTGGCGCAGTGGTGCTTGACACCCTGGAAGGTGCCGATGACCCGGCCGAACTGCTCCCGCACCTTGGCGTACTCGGCGGCCTGGTGCGTGCACTCGCCGGCGATGCCCACCGCCTCCGCGGACAGGATCAGCCGGGCCAGGTCCACCAGGGCCTGCCCGGCACCGGTGACCACCCGGGCGGGGGCGTGGTGGAGGGTGACGCGGGCCGCGCGTCGGGTGGGATCGAGGTTGGTGGGCACCTGCACGGTGACGCCGTCTCCGGTGAGGTCGACCAGGGCCACGTCGTCGCCGACGGCGACGGCCAGCACCGAGGCCAGCCCGCCGCCCAGCGCGATGGCTGTCCCGCTGGCCGCACCGGCGTCGATCGTCACACCGGTGTCGAGGCTCACGGCACCGAAGGTGGTGCCGGCTGCGAACCCGGGCAGCACGTCGGCCTGCAGGGCGGCATCGCCCGCCGCGGCCACCAGGGCGCTGACCACCGCCGACGGTACGAACGGCCCGGGGGTGAGGGCCCGGCCGAGCTGCTCCACCACCACGGCCAGTTCGAACAGACCGAACCCGGAGCCGCCGTGCTCCTCGGGGAGGTGCAGGCCGGTCCACCCCAGGGCGGCGAGGTCGTCCCAGAACGGGGGCAGGGACTCGTCGGTGGTCTCGAGCAGCGCTCGGGCCGTGGCGAGCGAGCCGTGCCTGGCCAGGAAGTCGGCGGCGGTGTCGGCGAGCGAGCGGTGGTCTTCGGTGATGGCGAGCGGCATGGCGGGAGCGTAGGGGGGGGGCTCAGGTCGTTGCGGGCGGTGCGGCCCCTACGATCCGGGCAATGTCCGAGCCCACGACCGCAGAGCAGACCACCCGCCGCTTTCCCGACGGGTTCACCTGGGGCACCGCCACGGCCGCCCACCAGATCGAGGGGGGCAACTGGAACAACGACTGGTGGGCCTTCGAGCACACCGCCGGCTCGGGAGTGGTCGAACCGAGCGGCGACGCCTGCGACTCGTGGAACCGCTGGGCCGATGACGCCGACGTCGTGCAGGCCCTGGGGCTCGACAACTACCGCTTCTCGCTGGAGTGGAGCCGCATCGAGCCCGAAGACGGCGAGTGGTCGATCGCCGCCCTCGACCACTACGCCCGGCTGTGTGACGGCCTGCGCGACCGCGGCATCGACCCCGTGGTCACGTTCCACCTGCTCGACAACTTCGAGTGGGCCTTCGGCTACGGCCCGCGCTTCGGGCTCGTCGACGTGGACCGCACCACGTTCACCCGCACGCCCAAGCCCAGTGCCGCCTGGTTCGGCTCGGTCGCCCGGGCCAACGCCCTCGACGACGTCGCGACCGGCGCGTGACCGTGGCCCCGCCGATGAACTCCGACCCGATGAACACCGACCCGGGCGACCTCGTCTTCTCGTTCGCCACCACCGACGACGCCGACGCCGTGGTGGCCCTGGTCCAGTCGGCGTACCGGGGCGAGGCCAGCCGGGCGGGCTGGACCACCGAGGCCGACCTGATCGACGGCCAGCGCATCGACGCCCCGATGTTGGCGGCCCTGCTCGACCAGCCCGACACCGAGGTGGTGCTGGCCCGGCGCGGCGCCGAGTTGGTGGCCTGTTGCGAGCTCCAGCGTCGCCCGGAACGGAGCCAGGCCTACCTGGGCATGTTCGCGGTGCACCCCACCGGCCAGGGGCGCGGGGTGGGGCGGGCGGTGCTCGACGAGGCCGAGCGCATCGCCCGGGACCGCTGGGGCATGCAGGAGCTGGTGCTGAGCGTGATCGACGTCCGTCACGACCTCATCGCCTGGTACGACCGGCGGGGCTACGCCCCCACCGGGGAGTCCGCCCCGTTCCCGTACGGAGACGAGCGCTTCGGTGTGCCCCGCCCTCCGGACCCGCGCTTCGCCCCCTTCGCCAAGCCGCTCCGTCGCCTGACCCGTTGGGAGACCGACACCGGCGACGGGCACTCCGAGTGGTACGTCGAGCGGTTCCGCACCATGGCCGCCGACGGGGCCGACCTGGTGGGCGAGGCCCGCCTGGTGCACGCGCTGGTACCGCCCCGCTCCCGGCTGCTCGACGCCGGGTGCGGGCCCGGCCGCGTCGGTGCGGAGCTGCACGCCCTGGGCCACCAGTTGGTCGGGGTCGACGTCGACCCGGTGCTGGTGGCCGCGGCCGAGGCCGATCACCCCGGCCCTCGCTGGCTGGTGGGCGACCTCGCCCACCTCGACCTGGCGTCGCGCGGTGAGACCGAGCCCTTCGACGGGGCGGTGCTCGCCGGCAACGTCCTGGCGTTCGTGGCCCCTGAGACCGAGCCCGACGTGTTGCGCCGGGTGGCCGCCCACGTCCGCCCCGACGGCCCGGTGGTGGTCGGCTTCCACGTGGAACGCCTCGCGGTGAGCGAGTTCGATGCCGCGGTGGCCGCCGCCGGTCTGGAGGTGGAGCACCGCTTCGCCACCTGGGACCTGCGGCGGTGGCACGACGACGCCGACTTCGCGGTCTCGGTCCTGCGCACCTGATCCCCGCCTCCCGGTGAGCCGGTGAGTCGGTGAGCCGGGGGTCGACGCGCACTGTTCGCCGCCGAACCCCCGGGAGTTCACCCCCCCGTCGCCGGGGGTTCCGCCCGACCTACCTACCGTCGCAGGGCATGACCTGCCCGCCCGCCGAGCCGTGCCTCGATGCGCTCGAGGCCGAGGTCCGGGCCCTCCGCGACGCGCTCCTCGCGGCCGAGCACGCCCAACGGGAGGTGATCTCGACCGCCCATCCGATGCACCGCCGCTCGGCCGCCAACCTGGTGCACTACGTGGAGCTGCGCAATCACGACATCCGTCACCTGCAGACCCAGCTGACGGCGCTGGGACTGTCGTCACTCGGCCGCTGCGAGGCCGACGTGCTGCCCGCCGTCGAGGC
>DAIMFV010000290.1:0-4399 GCA_036724365.1 Acidimicrobiales bacterium
GGAGCTTGCCCCCGCCGACCACGACGAGGTCGTCGGCGAACATGCTGAGCTCGCCGATGAGGTGGCTGGACACGAAGACCGAGCCGCCGCGTCGGGCGAAGTCGGTGAGGTGGTGGCGCAGCCAGCGGATGCCGTCGGGGTCGAGTCCGTTCGACGGTTCGTCGAGCAGCAGGACCTGGGGGTCTCCGAGCAGGGCGCCGGCCAGGGCCAGGCGCTGGCGCATGCCGAGGGAGAACCCCCCGGTGCGCTGGTTGGCGGCCGATTCGAGGCCGACGTCGCTCAGGACCTGGTCGACCCGGGCGGCGGGGATCTCGCTCATGCAGCGCGGGTCGAGGACGGTGCCGACCAGGCGGGCGGGGTGCCGGAGGTCGGTGTAGGGGACACCGTCGTAGCGGACCTCGCCGCGGTCGGGACGGGTGAGCCCGACCATCATCCGCATCGTGGTCGACTTGCCGGCCCCGTTCGGGCCGACGAAGCCGGTGACGCGTCCGGCGGCCACGGTGAAGGTCAGGTCGTCGACGGCGGTCCGGTTGCCGTAGTGCTTGGTGAGTCCGGTGACGGTGATCATGAGGTTGCTCCTGGTGTGTTGTGACGGGGTTGGCCGTGACGGGTAGGGGTGTGGGTGGGATCGGGTTGCTCGATCGCTGCGCCGGGGGTGTGCGGGGTGAGCGAGAGCAGGGTGACGCCGAGGTCGCGCAGCTTCTGGAGCTGGCCGTGCAGGGCCGCCTGGTCGACGACGGGGCCGCGGATGACGGTGGTGCCATCGTCCTCGTCCGTGAGGGTCATGCCGTCGAACCAGGCCGCCCAGCGGGTCCCGAGCCGTCCTTGGACACGGATCTCGTACTGCTGGACGGGCCCGTGATCAGCGGCCGGTTGCCCGGGCTGTGGTTCGTTGGGGCGCTCGTCTGTGCTCACGAAGGTGAAGGTACGAACGGACCTGGTGAGCGCACATCACCACATGTGGTGATTGCGGTGGTGACCGCGTGGCGGTGGATGGCCAGCGGCCGGAGATGCCCTGGTCAGAGGCCGATCTCTGCGGCGAGGGTCACGGCTTCGCGGCGGTTGGTGGCGCCGAGTTGCGTGTGGCTGTGCTTGCTGTGGGTGCGCAGCGTGTTGAGCGACGGCCCGGAGATCTCAGCGCTGGCTCTCGACCCCGACTCGACTCCTGCCGGCCACCGCAGCGCGCTGGAGGTCCAGCTCCATCCACTGCTCGACGACGAGACCGTAGGTGTCGTAGCGGAACGTGGCACTGGCTGCGGCGGCCACGCGCTCGCCGGCCTCGAAGCATCCGAACGGATCGACCAGCTCGCCGCTGATCGTGAAACGGGCGTTGACGATCGGCCCGTCAGCCCGAAGATCCATCACCCGCAGGTCTGCCTCATCCATGGCGTCGACCAGATCGATGAGGACGACCATCTGGCCCCGACCTTCCGTGGCGATCCGCCGTTCCGGGTACGGCGCGTCGTAGAGGCGCATGTGCGCCGACAGCTTGGCCATGCCCAGCAAGGCCAGGCGGCCCGACGTGAGCGCTTCGAGGACCAGGCCCGTGGTGGCCACATCACGGGCCTCGATCACCGTGGGGTCGGTGGTGTCGCTGGTCCGGATGGGCAACGCGGGGCGCCGCATCGGGTCTTCGTCGTCTGCTCCCTGCGGGGCGATCGGTCTGGCGTCGGGCGCGAGGGCGCAGGCAGCCTGCTCGTCCCCCCACTCGCTCAAGGTCAGCAGGTCGTCGCCGAGCCACAGCGGCCGGGCCCAGGTGACGTTCGGATGTGGTCCGACCCGCTGCATCTCGGCGACGTAGGCCTCGTTGATCTCCCGCTGGGTGAACTGGATGCCCCACCTGCTCCGTGCGATGACGGGGTTCTGGACGTTGAGCGGGGCGAACCACACCTTGAACCGCCCTGCCGCCGCCTCGACCAGCCCCTTGGCGTCGGTCATGCCCGGGATCCAGGGTTGGACGTGGAGTTGGACATCGACCCCGGCCTGCGCCAGGCGCTCGATGGTTGCGAACCGCTCGGCCCCGCTGGCCGCGTGGGGCTCGATGTCGTGGAGCACGGCTTCGTCCAACGACGGCAGTGACATGTTCACCGCGACCTTGTCGTAGCCGCTCAGGAGGTCGAGGTCTCGCTCGATGAGGGTGCCCTTGGTGACGATGACGAGGTCACGTTCATCGGCGACGAGCACCTCCAACGCGGCGCGCGTGACCTCGTGCTCGGCCTCGGCGTGGGCGTAGCAGTCGATGATGGCCCCGAGGCAGATGAGTTGGTCGCGCGGAACCGAGGCGAGTTGTCGCTCCAGAAGAGGCCGGATCTCCCCGGCGGTGGTCCGAGGTGTGGACGGTCCCTGCGCGTAGCTGGCGCAGTAGGAGCATCGGATGTCGCATGCGTCGTAGGTGGTCAGCGTCCACACGCGGCACATCGGTGAGTACTGGAGCACGGGCTGTTCGCCACCGTGTTCGGAGAGCGAGATGAGGTGCTTGCTGGGCACGGGTCAGCTCCTGACAGGTATGAGTCGTCTGGACGTGGGGCGCCGGCCGGTCGGATCCAGGCTCAGCCCGGCGCGCATGGCCGCAACGCAGCCGGAGTAGTGATCCAGTCCGGCCAGCAGGCGGTCCGGGGTGGAGCTGACCTCGGCGCGCGCCTGGCCGGCGTGGTCGTCGCCTTCGTCCGCCAGGGCGCGGGTCAGCGCGTTGGTCGGCTCGTGGCTGCAGTCGCGGCAGATCGGGGAGCGGGTGCGTACCACCTCGGCCTTCTCGTCGAAGAGGTCGACCAGCGAACGTTCGAAGACGTTGCCGAGGTGCACCTCCTTGCGCCAATCCGAGGAGCAGAGGTGGTAGCTGCCGTCGTAACCGATGAACGGGTAGAGGAAGGGGACCCAGCACTCGGTGGCGCCCCCCTTCTCCCGAAGCATCCGCTCGGCTTCGCGGTGGCGTGCCCGCCAGCGGTCGCCCCGGTCGTCGAGAGCGAGCGAGCCGCCCCGGTTGATGAGGCGGAAGGGCAGGAATCCTGTTGCCCCACGGTCTGACCAGTACTGCTGCATGGATGATGCGTGGTCCGGGTCGTCCCGGTGGTCCACCAGGATGATCAGGGAGATGCAGCGTCCGGCGGCGATGGCGAGGAAGTGCTCCACGTTGGACCTCGTCCGCTCGAACGGCAGGCGGTAGACCGCTTCGTACTGTTCGCCGGTCTCACCGACGTTGAGGCAGGCCATGGCCAAGCCGGCATCGAGCAGGTCCTCGGCGGTTCGTGCGCTCAGCAACGATCCGTTCGTGTTGACGATGGGGCGAAGGCCCGCGTCTGCGGCCCGCCCGACGTACTCCACCACGCGGGGGTGGAGGAGCGGCTCGCCCATCCCACAGAAGGACAGCCAGATCGAGTCGTCGGGGGTGTCGAAGTGGCCGGGTCGATGCTTCTGGAGCTCGACCAGTGCATCGCGGTACTCGACGGCTCGCCGGAGCGCGGTGGTGAACGTCGCCTCGTCCATCAGGCCCTGGTGTGGGGTCTGGTCGCGCGGACAGAACGAACAGCTGGCGTTGCACCTGCTGGTCAGCTCGATGTCCACCACGACGGGGAAGGGAGGGAACGGAGGCACCACCGGTCCGGTGGCCGGCAGCTTCCCCATCAGCTCGCCTCGGCCCGGGCCCGGACGGTGTGGCTCAGCGGATCCCGGAGCAGGACGTGGGCAGCCCTCCGGCACGTCTGGGCCGATCGTGCCCTCCGGCCAGCAGCCATGTGACGACCGTAACATCCGGTTGCCACGACGGGGCGGGGAACCACGCCAGGTGGGTCACGCCCGCCGTTGGTTACCATCCACGGGTGGCCGATGCCTCCGCGCCGACCAGCGCCGACCCGACCGGCGTGGCGGCGAAGCTGCAGGAGCGGGCGGAGCGGGTGATCCCGGGGACGGCCGTCCGCAAGCGCATCCACCTGTACGACCTGCTCTCCGACTACCCCTGGTACGTGGAGGGCGGCGAGGGCGCCACCGTCGTCGACGTCGACGGCAGGACCTTCATCGACCTGATGGGGTCGTACGGTCCGAACCTGTTGGGCCACCGACACCCGGCGGTGGAGCTGGCGGCCACCCGCCAACGGTCGCGCGGCGACAGCCTGGGGGCGCAGACCCCGGTGGCCGTGGAGCTGGCTGAGTTCCTCTGTGACCGGATCGACCCCGTCGACTGGGTCTTCGTCGGGAAGAACGGGTCTGATGCCACGAGCTACGCCCTCCGCGTGGCCCGTCTGGCCACGGGTCGTTCGAAGGTCCTCATCGCGGAGGCCTCGTACCACACGGCCCACGATTGGGGGACCGTCTTCGAGGCGGGGGTTCCTCCGGCTCACAGCGGCCTCACGTCGCGATTCGTCTTCAACGACGTCGAGAGCTTGGCTGCGGCTGTCGATGCCGC
>DAIMFV010000291.1:0-4392 GCA_036724365.1 Acidimicrobiales bacterium
CGGGAGAGCTGGCGTTCGCAGCCGCGTCGGTCATCGCGCCCGAGGCTACCGACCCGCACCCCACCGACCCCAGGGCTCCACCCCAACCCAACGAACTGGCGTAGCTGAGGACCGGGGGGTGGGCCGGAGGTACGCCAGTTCGGGGTGGATGGGCCCCTGGTCAGGGTTCGGCGGTGAGGGTGACCTCGGCGGTGCCGTCGAGGCCGGTGACCGGGCCGCTGGTGAGGGCCTCGGCGGTGGCGTCGCTCGGGGTGAAGACCGACTCCAGGAAGGTGGTGGACAGGCCGTTGATCGCGGCGAAGGCCTCGGTCACGGCCAGGTCACCCTCTTCACAGCCGTCGGTGGCGAGGCGCTTGAAGTCCTCGGGGATCTCGAGCTGGATGGACTCGGCGATGCCGATCAGGCCCCCGCTGTCGCCGCCGATGAGGCACAGGTCGCTGAAGACGAGGTGGCCGGAGTCGGCGATCTCCACCAGGAACCGCGGCTGGGCCAGTCGCCCGTAGAGCTCACGGGTGGTGTCGGCAGGGATGATGTCGTCGGTGTCGCCGAGCATGACCATGGTGGGCACGTCGGGCGGGTCGGGCATCTCGGAGCCCTCTCGGCCGGTGCCCACCGAGTACAAGATGGCGGCGTCCACCCGCGGGTCGGAGCCGGCGAAGCGGTAGCTGGCGCCGGCGCCGGCGGAGTGGCCGGCCGCCACCACGCGCTCGGGGTCCACCAGGCCCGACAGGGGCGACTGGTCGTCGCCCGCCTCGGCCACCACCAGGTCGAGGGTGGCGGTCAGCAGGGCTTCGTCGGTGGTGGGGGCCACGCCCTGGGCGGCGGTGCCGAGCAGGCCGGAGAGCGACCGATCCACGTGGTCGGGTGCCGCCACCACCCAGCCCCACGAGGCCAGGTGGGTGGTGAGGTCGACCGACTGCTCGGGGAAGCCGGCGAAGCCGTGGCTGAACACGACCACGCCGTACGGCCCGCCGGCGGGATCGGGCTCGGCGCCCTGGCGGGCCGCAACGGGGTAGATGGGCCGGACGTCGTCGGGCACCTGGGCCTGGAGCTCGGGGCTGAGGAGGCCGGCGATGTCGAAGGTGTCGGTGGTCCCCTCGGTGCCGGCACCGGCCTCGGCCGGGTACCACACCACCATCCGCCGACCCTCCACGGTCAGCTCCAGGCTGCCCACGCCGTACGGGCCGCGCTCGGACCACCGGACCAGACCCGCCTCCGCCTCGGACTCGGGTGCGGTGGTGGTCGACGCCGACGATCCGGCGGCGGTGGTGCTGGTGGTCGCGCCGTCGTCGCCCTCGTCGTCGCTGCTGCACCCGGCGGCGAGCAGGGCGGTCACCGCGGCGAGGGCCAGCCCGGCCCGGAGCCGGGTTCCTCGTGCTCCTCGTGGTCGGCGGGGACGGTAGGGGTGGGTGACGTCGGACACGCCGCGCACCCTATCGACCCACACCCCCTTCTTCGTTCTGGCGTACTTGAGGACCGGGGGGTGGACCTGAGCTACGCCGTTTCGTGATGGGTGGGTGAACCCCGGCGTTCTGGCGTACCTGAGGATCGGGGGGTGGACCTGAGCTACGCCGTTTCGTGATGGTTCGCTGGGGTTGCGGGTTGGGGCTGGGTCAGGGTTGCGCAGGGGGTCAGGGTTGGGCGACGGTGCCGTCGGGGCGGCCGGCGGCCCAGCGGAGGTCGTCGGTGAGGCGCAGGTCGGGGTCGACCGGGTCGGTGCTGCGCAACACGTCGAGCACGGTGAGGAAGCGGCGCACCTCGCCCACGTCGTGGACGCGCAGCACCACACCCGACCCGCTGCCGACCGCGGCCACCGCGGCGAGCGTGCCGGCCAGTCGCTCCCGGGGCCGGGTGCGGGTGAGGGCGCCGATGAAGTCCTTGCGGGAGATGGCCAGCAGCATCGGCAGTCCGTCGGGGTTCAGGTCGGTGAGGTGGCGCAGCACCTCCACGGTCTGCGCCGGGGTCTTGGTGAAGTCGGGGCCGGGGTCGAGGAGGATCGACTCGGGGTGCACGCCCGCAGCCACCGCCTCGCCGGTCTTGGCGGTGAGGAAGGCCCCCACCTCGGCCACCACGTTCCCGTAGAGGTCGGTGTCCTGGAGCCGGGTCTTGGGTGGGGCAGCCGTGTGCATGACCACCAGGGCCGCCCGGTGGCGGGCCACCAGCGGGGCCAGCTCGGGCGCCCGGAGCCCGCTCACGTCGTTCACGATGTGGGCCCCGGCGTCGAGCACCGCCTCGACCACCGGCGGCTTGTAGGTGTCGACCGACACGACCACGTCGGGCAGGTCGGCCACGATCGCCGCCACCAGGGGGACCACCCGGGCGATCTCCACGTCGGGGTGCACCTCGGCCACGTTGGTGATGCCGGACTGGCCGCCCACGTCGATGACCGTGGCGCCCTCGGCCACCAGGGCCCGGACCTGTTCGAGCTGGGCGTCGAGGGGGCGCTCGCCGGGGTCCGAGAACGAGTCGGGGTTGGCGTTCACCACCCCCATGAGCAGCGGGCGGGCGAGATCGAGGGTGCGGTCGCCGAGCCGGAGGTGGGACCGGAACGAGGGAGGGTTGGTCACCGGCTCAGGTTCGCGCACGGCGCGGCCCCGGCCGGTTCCCCGCCGGATCCCCGGCTGGTTCGCCGGGCCGGGCCCGAACGCGCACCGGGTGGGGTTCCGGCCGCCGGAGCAACCAGGACCCCACCCGGTTCGGAGGGTGTTCGGTGGGTGTTCGGGCTCGGGGCCCGAGCGACCGATCAGGCGGCGGGCAGGTTCGCCGAGGCGGCGGCGACCTTGTCGCCGGACTTCTTGGAGTACACGATCGAGCCGACCACGACCACCGCCGCCAGGACCGCGATCAGCAGGGCAGCGACATCGGCCTCCTGCTTCAGCATGGCCAGCTTGTCGGTGTCGTACATCTTGATGATGGCGGGCAGGATCAGCAGCGACACCAGGTTCATCACCTTGATGAGCGGGTTGAGCGCGGGGCCGGCGGTGTCCTTGAACGGGTCACCCACGGTGTCGCCGATCACGGCGGCCTTGTGGCTGTCGGACCCCTTGCCGCCCTCGGCGCCGTCCTCGATGTACTTCTTGGCGTTGTCCCAGGCTCCGCCGGAGTTGGACAAGAAGTTGGCCATGAGCTGACCGACCACGATCACGCTGGCCAGGAAGGCGCCGAGCGAGATGGGCCCGAGGCCGAAGCCGATGATCACCGGGGCCAGCACGGCGATGATGGCCGGGGTGGCCAGCTCGCGCAGCGAGGCGGCGGTGCAGATGTCGATGGCGGGGCCGTAGTCGGGCTTCTTCTCGCCGGTCATGATCTTGCCGTCGGCGAACTGGCGCCGGACCTCCTGCACCACCACGCCGGCGGTGCGGGACACGGCGCGGATGGCGAGCGAGGAGAAGATGAAGGCGATGGAGCCACCGACCAGCAGGCCGATGAAGACCTTGGGATCGGCCACGTTGATCGGGTACGAGGCGTCACCGAAGTTCTCGGCGAAGTCGCCGCCGACCTGCTCGATGATCGACTCACCGTAGGAGGCGAACAGCGCCACGGCGGCGATGACGGCCGAGCCGATGGCGAAGCCCTTGGTGACGGCCTTGGTGGTGTTGCCCACGGCGTCGAGGCTCACCATGATCCGCTCGGGCTCGCCCTCGAAGTTGCCCGACATCTCGGCGATGCCGGCCGCGTTGTCGGCCACCGGGCCGAAGGTGTCCTCGGCCACGATGATGCCGGTGGTGGAGAGCATGCCGATGCCGGCCAGGGCCACCAGGTACACCGAGAACTTGAACGAGCCGCCGCCCAGGGCGATGGCGCCGCCGATGGCCACGGCCACGGCGATCAGGGCCCACACGGCGGACTCCAGGCCGGAGCTGATGCCCTCGAGCACGGTGGTGGCGGGACCGGTGCGGGTGGCCGCGGCGATGTCCTGCACCGGCTTGGTGGTGGTGGAGGTGAAGTAGGCGGTGATCTTGGAGGCGGTGAACCCGAGGGCCACGCCGAGCACGATGGCGCCGAACATGCGGGCGCCAGGCTGGCTCACCAGCAGTTCGCCACCGTTGGCGGCGTCGGGGCTGCCGACGTAGCCGAAGGCCAGGGCGCCGGCGCCCACGATGGAGATGGCCTGGGCGATGTAGATGCCGCGGTCGATGCACTTGAGGGCGTCGTCCTCGCCGGGGCGGGCCTTCACCATGAAGATGCCGATCATCGAGGCCACCAGGCCGATGGCCATGACCGCCACCGGGAAGATGAGGCCCCGGGCGGCCTGGTCGGGACCGACGCCGATGGCACGCATGGCCGACACGCCGAGGATGATCGAGGCCACCAGGGTCACGCCGAAGCTCTCGAAGAGGTCGGACGCCATGCCGGCGCAGTCGCCCACGTTGTCGCCCACGTTGTCGGCGA
>DAIMFV010000292.1:0-4392 GCA_036724365.1 Acidimicrobiales bacterium
GCGGTGATCGTGACCACGCCGGGGGCCTCGGGATCTGCGGCGTCCCGCCAGGCCGTGGCGGTGCAGGGGCAGGATCCCACGAACCCCTCCACGTCCCGCCAGTCGGTCTGCACCTCGGCCAGGCGCCAACCCTCGGGCAGGTCGGCCGGCACGTACCAGCCAGTGGCGTCGTCGTCGGGGCCAGGGACGGCCACCACGGTCTGGGCGTCGTCGTCGCTGCCGCGGGTGAGGACGAAGGCGGCCACCAGCCCGATCACCGCTAGCACGGCGGCGGCCGCCAGGAGCTGGCGCCCTCGGCGGGACCGCGTCGCCCGGCCGGGCCGGTCGGCGCCGGCCGGCTCCAGGTGCACGACCGTGGGGTCGCCAGAGCTGACGCGCTCGGCGATCTCCCGCCAGCCGTCGAGCACCGGCTGGGCGTCGACGACGGGGGCGACCGCCTCGCGGAACCAGCGGGCGTCGTCAGGGGTGGCGTGGGGATCTCGGCGATCAGTCATGGGGGACCACCTCCTTGAGGGCGGCCAGGCCGCGGTGGATCAGCGAGCGGACGGTGGCGGGTCGAACGCCGAGGAGGCGGGCGATCTCGTCGGTGGGGAGGTCGGCGTAGAAGCGCAGCGCCAGCGCCTCCCGCTGGCGCTCGGGCAGCGACTGGAGCGCCTGCCACACCGCGCTGGTGGCCACCGGGAGCCCGGGGGGCGGTGCGTCGGGCGGCGGCTCGGGGGCGCGGCGGTCGGCCAGGGCCTGACGGCGACGGTGGTCGCGGCACAGGTTCACCAGGATCGTGCGCAGGTAGCCGCCCGGGTTCTGGACCGCGGCGAGGTGCGGGGCCAGGCGCACGAACGCGTCCTGGGCCAGTTCCTCCGCCCGGTGCCGGTCGCCCACCAGCAGGTGGGCCAGGCGGACCGAGGCCTCGTACCGGTCGCGGTACAGCGCTTCGAGCGCCCCCAGCGCTTCGACGCCGACCCGTTCGGGTTCGCCGCCTGGTGCCTGCCCGCCGGTCGGCTGGTCGCCCGGATCGTCCACCCGCTCCGCCCTTCGTGTCGCCGGAGGTCCGGCTGCAACGGTGTTCACACCTGCTCTGACGAAGAGCCCCGCCACGGCGTTGCGCGTGGGGCTGGCCCGGGCGGGGCCGGCCCCAGCAGGCGGCGGGTCAGGGGCGGATCTTGTGCACCACGGCCTTCACGCCCCCCCGTACGAACGACAGGCCGAGGTCGACCCAGTCGAAGCGGTCCCGCCACAAGGTGATGAGGCCGTCGTGGACCTCGAAGGTGCCGCACACCCAGAACCCGGCGGCCACCGGGCCGGTGGTGATGACGTCGGTGCGTTCGGTCAGGACCACGGGGCCGTCGGCGGCCACGTTGATGTAGTCGACCCGGAAGGCGCTGGCGAAGCGCAGCATCTGGCGCAGCGTGGTCTCCACCTGGGCCCGGCCCCGGGCCGGCTTGAGGGGCACGTTCTGGTACACCACGTCGGGGTGGCACAGGGCCATGGCGGCCGGCAGGTCGAGCGCCTCCAGGGCGGTGAGGAACGCCCGCACCACCTCGGTGGGATCGGTGGGGGCGGGGGTCGACGAGATGGTCGAGGAGGTGCGGGGCGAGGAGGGCATGGCGGTTCCCGGTGGTGCGGCGAGGGCGGACGAACGGCAGTGACGGTATCCCGGTGCTCCTCCGTCGGCCATGGGCCGTGGTGGCGGGGGGGGACCAGGGCCCACCCCGCCACCATCAGTCGGCGGGGGTCAGAACTGCCAGGAGAACTGGCTCCACACCCCGTTGGCGTCCTTGATCCAGGCCGATCCCTCGGTGATGCCGCCGGAGTTGGTGACGTAGGACGAAGCGACGTCGCCGCTGTAGCTGCTGTTCACGGCGTACTCGTGGCCCTCGGCCCAGCAGGTGCCCTTGTAGTTGGAGCCCTGCAGCACGAACTCGGTGCACTGCACGTCGGCCCAGTTCACGGAACGGCCCTGACGCACCCAGTGCGTGTAGGCCACCGACTTCTTCTCGACCTGGTGCGCGGAGGGGGTGCAGGCCCCGAGCGCCAGGCCGGCGCCGGTGGCGACGCCGATCACGAGGGCGGCCTTCGCCAGGCGCCGCCGACCGGGACGCGGTGCACGACGGGGGGTGGGATCGACGGGGGCGTCGATGGTGGTGGTGGACATGGGTCCGCTCCTGGGGGATGGCAGGCAGGGGCGGACGTGGTCCGATCCCGCCTGATCGGATGTCGCCGGATCCGGCGACCCGGCCCGGGTACCCGGTGGCCCCGGCGGTCAAACGGCGCCGGCGGGGACGGCTGGCCGCCGACCCGTGGCGGCCCGACGCCGGGCCCACCCGCGGTCGCGGGGCGGGCGGAGGAAATTCCCGGTAGGTCCTTGCACCGAACGCCTGTTCGAAATACCATCGCTGTTGTTCCGGTGCGCCGGAACCGGCGCCGGGCCACCGGCGGCTTCGTTGTCAGACCCCCTCCGTACGGTCTCAGCACGAACGCTGCAACCGTCGCAGACGCACCCAGCACCCCGCCGACGTGGCACACGAAAGGAACGAGCAGATGGCAATGGAGCAGAAGGAAAAGGCGCTCGACATGGCGCTCGCCGGCATCGAGAAGCAGTTCGGCAAGGGCTCGGTCATGAAGATGGGCGAGAAGGGATCCATGGCCATCGGCATCGTGCCCACCGGCGCCCTGGCCCTCGACCTCGCCCTCGGCGTCGGCGGCCTGCCCCGGGGCCGGGTCGTGGAGATCTTCGGCCCGGAGTCCTCGGGCAAGTCCACCCTGGCCATGCACGTGGTGGCCGAGGCCCAGCGCAACGGCGGCATCTGCGCCTACATCGACGCCGAGCACGCCATGGACCCCATCTACGCCAAGGCGCTGGGGGTCGACATCGACTCGCTCTACATCTCCCAGCCCGACACGGGGGAGCAGGCGCTCGAGATCACCGACATGTTGGTGCGCTCCGGCGCCCTCGACGTGGTGGTGATCGACTCGGTGGCGGCCCTCACCCCCCGGGCCGAGATCGAGGGCGAGATGGGAGACACCCACGTGGGCCTCCAGGCCCGGCTCATGTCGCAGGCGCTGCGCAAGCTCACCGGCAACCTCAACAAGACCGACACCATCTGCATCTTCATCAACCAGTTGCGGGAGAAGATCGGGGTGATGTTCGGCTCACCGGAGACCACGCCGGGTGGGCGGGCGCTGAAGTTCTACTCCTCGGTCCGCCTCGACATCCGCCGCATCGAGTCCATCAAGGACGGTGTCGAGGTGGTCGGCAACCGCACCCGGGTGAAGGTGGTGAAGAACAAGGTGGCCCCGCCCTTCCGGCAGGCCGAGTTCGACATCATGTACGGCAAGGGCATCAGCCGTGAGGGCTCGCTGCTCGACATCGGTGTCGACCTGGGCTTCGTGAAGAAGTCGGGGGCTTGGTACACCTACGAGGGCGAACAGCTCGGCCAGGGTCGGGAGAACGCCAAGGCGTTCCTGCAGGAGAACCCCGAGATCATGGTGGAGATCTCCGATCGGATCCTCCAGGAGGTCGGCATCGGCGCCGCTCCCGACGAGGTCGACGTCGACGAGGTCGAGGAGATGACCGACGCCGACGATCTGCCGATCAGCCTCGACTGATCGGGCGATCCACCGGCCGGCGGCTCCACTGGCCGCCCCACGATCTGTCGGCCCCCGGAACCACCGCCGGGGAGCCCGACGGACAGGACACGCGACCGGCGACCAGGCTTCCCCTGGCCTGGCGCCGGTCGTCGTCCAACCCACACCCGTCACGTGCGCTCGGACCGCTGGGGCCGGGCGCACGTGGCGTTTTCGGACCCGGTTGCGCGAGGGAGCCGGTCGGTCAGGGGAACCGGCAGGCCGACAACAGGCTGTCGTGCATGATCGTCGCCAGGCGTTCCTGTCCGGCTTGGTTGGGGTGGATCCCATCCCCGTCGAGGTAGCGCGAGGGCGGGGCCTCGTCGATCGTGGTCTGCCACTCGGTCACCAGGTGGAGCGACTCGTGCTCGTCCACCAGGTCGGCCAGGCGCTCGTTCCAGGCCTCGGCCAGGTCGGGATCGAACGCCGGCAGGTCGGGATCCACGGCGTCGGTGGTCGGTGGGTCGCCGCCCGGGCTGGTGGGCACGGTGAGCCAGATGGCGCAGTCGTGGCGGGCCGATTCGGCCACCAGGGCCTCGAGGTCCTCGTGGTCGGGGGCGCCGCGTCGGTAGTGGTCGAGGGCGTCGGCCGGCTGCAGCGGCCACAGCGTGACCTCGTGGTCGAGCGCCCGGGACAGGCGTTCGTGGACGTCGGCCCGCTCGCTGGTGGTGACGGTGCCGTCGGGGAGGTGCAGCTCGACCGGCGGCGGGGGTGCACCGGGTTCGGGCTCGGCCAGGTATCGGGCGCCGATCTGCATCAGCCCGCCCA
>DAIMFV010000293.1:0-4388 GCA_036724365.1 Acidimicrobiales bacterium
TGGACCTCGGCTGGCGCCTCGGTTCACCCACCGTGCTTGTCTGGTCGGCTCGCCTGACGGCTCGCCTCCTGAGGAAGCTCACGGTCGGGTCACGACGGCCACGGCCCAACAGGCCACGCCCTCGCCCCGGCCGAGGGCTCCGAGGCCCTCTGGTCGGCGGCCCTTCACGGTGACCGGCGCGCCCACGGCGGCCGACAGCCGCTCCTGCATCTGCTGACGGGCGGGCGCCAGCTTCGGGTGGTCGGTGACCACCGAGGCGTCGACGTTGCCCGGCTCCCAGCCCGCCGCCCGCACCCGTCGGGTGGCCTCGGCGAGCAGGCCGATGCTGTCGGCACCGGCCCACGTGGGGTCGGTGTCGGGGAAGTGCTCGCCGATGTCGCCCAGCCCGGCCGCCCCCAGCAGCGCGTCGGCGCAGGCGTGGGCGATCACATCGGCGTCGCTGTGGCCCCGCAGGGCCCGGGGGCTCTCGAAGGTGACCCCGCCCAGCACCAAGGGTCGCTCGGCGTCATCGACGAAGGGATGGACGTCGAAGCCCTGACCGACCCGGACGCGCATCAGCGCGTCCCCAGGATCGTCTCGGCCACGTGGAGGTCGCTGGGCTCGGTCACCTTGAGGTTCCAGCGCTCGCCACTCACCTGGCGCAGCCGACCGCCCGCGGCCACCACCAGCGAGGCGTCGTCGGTGGCCTCGGGACGGCCCTGGTGCACCCGGCGGAGCACGTCGGCATCGAAGCCCTGCGGCGTCTGCACGGCCCGGAGCGCGTCGCGGTCCACGGTCACGCCGTGCCCGTCGGTGACGGTGTCGACCAGCGGCAGCACCGGCACGGCCACGTCGACCCCGGCCAGCACGGCGTCGACCACCGAGCGGAACAGGGCGTGGGACGCCACCGGACGGGCACCGTCGTGCACCAGCACCACGGTGGCGTCGGCGGGCACGACGGCCAGCCCCGCCCGGACCGACTCGGACCGCGCGGCCCCACCAGCCACCACCCGGTCGACCCCGGGTTCGTCATCACCCGCCCGATCCGGCGGCACCACCAGCACCACGCCGTCGGCCACCGACCGGGCCGCTTCGATCGCCCAGTCGACCACTCGGCGCCCCAGCAGCGGCGCGTACTGCTTGGCCCCGCCGAACCGACTGCCCGAGCCGGCGGCCACCACGATCACCCACGTCGACCCCATCGGGCGCCCACGCTACGGGATCACCCCCACGACGATGGCGTCCGGCCCCAGCCGCCAGTGGGTAGCCTCCTGCCCGTGGTTGACATCGACCTGCTCCAGAACGTCGAGCTCCTGGCCCAACTCTCCGACGAGGAGATGGTCACCGTCGCCGCCTCGGCCCAGACGCGCCGCTACCTGCGGGGCGACGTGGTGTTCGTCGAGGGCGGTGAGCCCGACCGGCTCTGCGTGGTGTCCTCGGGTCGGGTGGCCATCGCCAAGCGATCGGTCGACGGGCGAGAGTCGATGGTTGCGCTCATGGAGCACGGCGACGTGTTCGGCGAGATGGGGCTGTTCGACGGGCTGGGCCGCTCGGCCGAGGCCCGGGCGCTCGAGGCCTCCGAGCTGGTCGAGGTGCCCTACGAACCGCTGCGCCGCATCTACGAGTCGCGACCCGACCTCCTCTGGGGGGTGGTGAAGCTGCTGGCCCAGCGTCTGCGCAACACCGACTCCGCCCTGGCCGATTCGGTGTTCCTCGACGTCACCGGCCGCACGGCCAAGCGCCTGCTCGAACTGGCGGGCGATGCCGACGACTTCGCCCTGCCCATCACCCAGGAGGAGCTCGCCGGCATGGTCGGCGCCTCCCGCGAGCGGGTGAACAAAGCCATCGCCAGCTTCGTGCGGCTGCGCTGGATCGAACAGCACGACCGCCGCTACCGCATCACCAACCGCGAAGAGCTCGCGCGCCGCGCCCGCTGACCGGCACACCTCCGGTGGGGTGACGCCGGGGACCCGCTCCGCCTTCGCAGCACGATCGAGACCGGTGTGAACGTCCACCCCCTGGAGCCCGCTGATCCCGACGGTGACGTTCGGAGCCCGCGATGGGCCCTTGGCGTCTTCGCGGCCATGGTGATCGTGTCCGTCGCGGTCATCCGATGGCGCAACCGCACCCAGTTCTTCTTCCAGGACGAATGGTCGGTGCTCGCCGGCCGCAGCCTCTCGGACGTGAGCTCGATCATCGAGCCACACTGGGGCCACAACATCGTGCTGCCCGCCGTCGCCTACCTGTCGCTCTTCGAGGTCTTCGGGCTCCGGGAGTACGCGCCGTACCAGGCGCTGGTGATCGGGGCCCATCTGGTGGTGGTGGGGTGCCTTCGGGTGATCATGGTCCGGGCGGGCGTGCACACCTGGATCACCCTCTCGGCCTGCGCGCTCATGCTGGTGCTCGGCGCCGGTCAACCGAACGTGTCATGGGGCTTCCAGGTCACCCTCACCGGCTCACTCGCCTTCGGCTTGTGGGCCGTGGTGCTCGTCGACCGGTTCCCGGCCGGGGCTCGCGAACGCTGGCGCTACGCGTGCGCCGCCCTCCTCCTCGGACTGGCGGTGCTGTGTTCAGGAGTGGGCTTGCTCATGGTCGCCCCGGTCGGCGTGGTGCTCGCGTCCCGCAGGGGCTGGGCCACGGCCGCCGCAGTGGCGGCGCTCCCCGTCGCCATCTACGGCGCGTGGGTGATCGCCGCGCCCGACTCACGATACGGAGCACCCGTCACCAACCCGGTCGATGCGGTGGCCTTCGCCTTCCGCCTCGTGTACTTCACCTTCATGAGGGTCGGCGGGAACGCGGTGCTCGGGTGGACGTTGATCGTTGCGCTCGCCGCTGGCATCGGCGTCGTCGTGGCGAAGACGTCGTGGGCGCAGCTCCACTCCCGGTACGGCACGGTCTCGGTCCTGCTGGCATCGGCCGGCGTCGTTGCCGTGGCGATCGGGCGGTCCCGGGCCACCATCTCCGACCCGTACGAACCCCGGTACGTCTACCTCATCGCCGCGTTGGCGCTACCCGCCCTCGCCGTGGCGTTGGACCGCCTGACCCGCGGCAACGCTCCCCTGATCGCACTGGGCTGCGGGCTGCTCCTCATCCCGATACCCGCCAACATCGGGGCCCTCGCCCCTCCACCCTCGAGGGCGGGAGACCCGCTCCTCGTGTACGCCCTGGCCCAACAGGGTGCCCGCATGGGCACGCGTCGCGACTTCCGGCCCTTTCCCGACGTCGGCAAGGCGGTGACCATCGGATGGCTGGCCGACACGTACCGGTCGGGACGAACCCGGCAGCTGCCGGCCGACGAGCCCCTGCTCGAGTTCGCGCTCCTCAACCTTGCCATGGAGCCCTTCCCCGATGTCTGGGGGATCGGCTGTCCCGACCCGCGGCCCGCCTCGACCGACCTGCACCTGCGGGTGGGCGACCGGTTCCACACCACCGGATCCGAGGTCCGGCTCGCACGGACCCGAAGCCCGGCGCCATCGACCGACATCGTGATCCCGGCCGACACCACGGTGGAGGTGGTCTGGGGACCGCTGACCCTCGAGCAGGTCGGCACCGGACCGGTGCTGCTCTGCGGGCCGTGAGACGCGTCGCCGAGCAGCCGGGCGGGGCCGCCCGTGTCAGTAGCGGTCGAGGATGCTCGACTCGGCGATGCGGGTGAGGCCTTCCTTGATGGCCTTGGCCCGGGTGGCGCCCACGCCCTCGACGTCGTCGAGGTCGTCGATGGTGGCCCGCATGATCTTCTGGAGGCTGCCGAAGCGGCCCACGATGCGCTCCACGATCTGGTCGGGCAGCCGGGGGATGCGCGACAGCATCCGATAGCCCCGCGGCGACACCGCGGCGTCGAGGGCCATGGTGGGCAGGCGGAGGGCGTGCACCAGTTCGGCCGGGTCGATGAGGTCCTCGGTGCTGAGGGCGGCCAGCGCGTCCAGCACGATGTCGAGCGGCACCTTCTTCTCTTGGCCGCGGTAGTCGCGCACCAGGTGGCGACGGTCGCTCTCCACCCCGCCCATGAGCTCGACCAGCTGGAGCCGGACCAGGCGGCCCTCGTCGCCCAGTTCGATGATGTGGCCCTGGACCTCGGCCGCGATGCGCTCCACGCCCTCGATGAGCTGGAGCACGTTCACCACGTCGCGGATGGTGACGAGGTCCTCGATCTCCAGTGTGGACAGGGCGGCGGCGTCGGTCTCCAGCCGGGAGCGGTACCGCTCCAGGGTGGACAGCGCCTGGTTGGCCCGGTTGATCACCCGGGCGGTGGAGACCACCTCGTGCTTCTCGTCGCCCACGTAGATCTTGATGGTGGACATGCGCTGCGACACCGTGAGCACGGGCACCCCCAGCGAGCGGGCCACCCGCTCGGCGGTGCGGTGGCGGGTTCCGGTCTCGGAGGTGGGCACCGAGGAATCGGGCACCAG
>DAIMFV010000294.1:0-4386 GCA_036724365.1 Acidimicrobiales bacterium
CAAGTCGGCGCAGCGGATCGCGTTCCACCTCCTCAAGCTGCCCAAGGACGACGCTCTGCGGCTGGCCCGAGCCATCGAAACGGCCAAGGACCGGGTGGCGTGGTGCACCCGGTGCTTCAACCTGGCCGACGCCGAGGAGTGCGGCATCTGCCGCGACGACCGGCGCGACCCCACCGTGCTGTGCGTGGTGGAGGAGCCCAAGGACCTGGTGGCCGTGGAGAAGACCGGTGAGTTCCGGGGCCGGTACCACGTGTTGCAGGGGGCGCTGAACCCCATGGAGGGGGTGGGCGCCGACCAGCTCCGCATCCGGGAGCTGCTGGCGCGGATCGTGCCCGAGGGCGTGCAGGAGGTCATCCTCTGCACCAACCCCAACATCGAGGGGGAGGCCACGGCCATGTACCTGGCCCGCACGCTGGAACCGGCCGGGCTCAAGGTGACCCGCATCGCCAGCGGCCTGCCGGTGGGTGGCGACCTCGAGTACGCCGACGAGCTCACCCTGGGTCGGGCCCTGGAGGGCCGCCGCGAGGTGGGCGGCTGACGCCGTCCCGCTCCAGCCGTTGATCAACGGGATCGGCGCACCGACCGGGCTGACGAGATCGACCGGGTTGACGAGATCGGAGCGCCACCCAGGCTCCGGGGCCGGCGGGCGACAGGCCTCGGAGCCGTTGAGGGTGGCGCTCCGACCTCTACATCACCTGGAGTCGGGGGGAGTTGGCTCCAGGCGGATGATGACGATCACGTTACCGTCTTTACGGTTCCATGACAACAGGTCTCTGGCCGCACTGACCACTACCCGTCGGACATCCGCCCCAAACACCTACCTCGAAACCCCGCCTCGAACACCGGCCCGAAACACCCCCGGACGCGCCGAGGGGGCGGCCGGTGGGCCGCCCCCTCGGGGTCAGGGTGCTTCGGGTTGGCTGCCGGCGAGCCGAAGCCGGCCAGAACCCGCTGCGAACGGGGTCAGCCGTTCACCTGGAGCAGGATGGCATCGCCCTGGCCGCCACCGCCGCAAAGGGCGGCGGCACCGAGGCCGCCACCGCGGCGGGCCAGCTCGAGGGCCAGGGTCAGCGTGACGCGGGTGCCCGACATGCCGAGCGGGTGACCGATGGCGATGGCGCCGCCGTTCACGTTGGTGATGTCGGCGGAGATGCCGAGGTCACGCATGGAGGCGATGCCCACGGCGGCGAAGGCCTCGTTCAGCTCGAACAGGTCGACGTCGGTGACCGACTTGCCGGCCCGGGCCAGGGCCGCCTCGATGGCGTTGGACGGCTGGTGCAGGAGCGAGGCGTCGGGGCCCGCCACCTGTCCGTAGCCCACGACCTCGGCCAGCGGGGCCAGACCCAGCTCGTCGGCCTTGGCCTTGGACATCAGCACCACGGCGGCGCCGCCGTCGGAGATCTGGCTGGCGTTGCCGGCGGTGATGTTGCCGGCCTTGTCGAACGCGGGGCGCAGCTTGCCCAGGCTCTCGGCCGTGGTGTCGCCGCGCACGCCCTCGTCTTCGGACACCACCAGCGGGTCGCCCTTGCGCTGGGGCACCTCGACCGGGGTGATCTCGTCGTCGAACAGGCCGTTCTTGGCGGCGGAGGCAGCCCGCTGGTGCGAGGCGGCGGAGAACTCGTCCTGCTCCTCGCGGGAGATGCCCTGGGGCTCCTTGCCGCAGTACGCCTCGGTGCTGGCGCCCATGGCCACGTGGTCGAACTGGTCCCACAGGCCGTCGTACATCATCGAGTCGACGACCTTCTGGTCGCCGATGCGGTAGCCGCCCCGGGCCCCGGGAAGCAGGTAGGGGGCGTTGGTCATGGACTCCATGCCGCCCGCCACCACGATGTCGGCCTCCCCGGCCTGGATCATCAGGTCGGCCAGGTAGATGGCGTGCATGCCCGACGGGCAGACCTTGTTCACGGTGGTGGCCGGCACGCCCATGCCGATGCCGGCGTTCACCGCGGCCTGGCGGGCGGTGATCTGGCCGGCGCCGGCCTGGAGCACGTGGCCCATGAACACGTACTGGACCTGCTCGGGGGTGACGCCGGCCCGCTGCAGTGCGGCCCGGATGGCGAACCCGCCGAGGTCGGCGGCGCTGAAGCCCGAAAGGGCTCCCGACAGCTTGCCCACGGGCGTACGGGCGCCATTGATGATCACGGATCCGGCCATTGGAAGCTTCCCCTCGGGTGGTGGCTTGACTGTGTGGTCAAGCGTACCGAGGGCCACCGCGGAGCCACCCATTCGGTGGCGGGCGACGTTGGCGGGCGACGTTGGCGGGCGACGGTGACCGGGCGGCGTCGGTGGCGGCGTCGGTGGCCGGTCGGGTCAGGAGGTGGTCGACAGGGAGCGGACCACGGGTTCGGCCTCGGCGGCCTCGACGGCGGCCAGCACCCGGGAGCGCACCACCTGGAGCTGCAGCAGGATGTCCTCGCGGGCGTTCACCAGGGCGCTGATCTCGGCGCCGAGGGCGTCGATGGTGGGGGAGCCTGCGGCCGCCGCATCGTCGGCCGAGTCGCCAGCCGACGCACCGGGGCCGAACCGCTGGTCGATGCGGGCGTGGGCCTCGGCCACCAGGCGCAGAGCGGCAGCCTCGGCCGCCGCCAGCACGGCCTGGGCCTTGCTGCGGATGATCTCGGCATCGGCCTCGGCCGCCCGGCGCACGTCGGCCGCCTCGGCGGTGGCCCGTTCCAGGACCTGGGCGGCCTCGGTGTCGACCGACCCGCCCCCCGCCACCGGGGTCGTCGCCGTGTCTCCCCCGGACGTGGCGCTGGAACCGGGCGAGCCGACGCCGAACGCTCCGCTGGCCACCTCGGCGGCCACCAGGTGCAGGAAGGCCCGGACCTCCTCCTGGTCGTAGCCGCGCAAGCCGAAGGCGAACTCCTTCTCGGCGATCTCTTCAGGGGTGAGGGCCATGCGTGCTCCCGGGGCTCGGTCGGGCGCTGATGCTACCGGTACGCACGGGTTCCACCGGATGGGATCGGCGGGGGTGGTCTTTCCTACAATGCGCGCCCATGCAGGCCATCCTCGAAGCCATCCAGGCCGGTGCGTCCGGCGACGACATCGGCAACCTCCCGATCCCGGAGTCCTACCGGGCGGCCTTCGTCAAGCGAGACGAGCAGACCATGTGGGAGGGGGTGGCGTCCGAAGACAAGGACCCGCGCCAGTCGCTGCACGTGGGCGAGGTGGCCACGCCCGAGCTGGCCCCCGACGAGGTCTACGTGGCGGTGATGGCGTCGGCCATCAACTTCAACACGGTGTGGACGTCCATCTTCGAACCGCTGTCCACCTTCGGGTTCCTCGACCGGCTGGGCAAGGAGTCGGTCTGGGGCGCCCGCCACGCCCTGCCGTACCACGTGGTGGGTTCCGACGCCTCCGGCGTGGTCGTCCGGGTCGGCTCGGCCGTGCGCAACTGGAAGCCGGGCGACAAGGTCACCGTGCACTGCAACTACCTCGACGACCAGGACCCGTCGGCCCACGACGACTCCATGCTCGCCGCCAACCAGCGGATCTGGGGCTTCGAGACCAACTTCGGCGGGCTGGCCGACCTGGCCCTGGTGAAGGCCAACCAGCTCATGCCCAAGCCCGCCCACCTCTCCTGGGAAGAGGCGGCCTGCAACGCGCTGTGCAACTCCACCTCCTACCGCATGATCGTGAGCAAGCACGCCGGCGACCTCAAGCAGGGCGATGCCGTCCTGATCTGGGGCGCCACCGGTGGCATCGGCGGCTACGCCGTGCAGTACGTCCTCAACGGTGGCGGCACCCCGGTGGGTGTGGTGTCGTCGGAGAAGCGGGCCAGCCTGCTCCGCGAGATGGGCTGCGAGCACGTCATCGACCGCCGCGAGGCCGGCTACCAGTTCTGGAAGGACGAGCACACCCAGGACGAGAAGGAGTGGCGGCGCCTGGGCAAGGACATCCGCAACCTGATCGGCCGCGACGTCGACACGGTGTTCGAACACCCGGGTCGGTCCACCTTCGGCGCCTCGGTGTTCGCCGCCGCTCGCGGCGGCAAGATCGTCACCTGCGCCGCCACCTCCGGCTACATGATCGAGTACGACAACCGCCACCTCTGGATGAAGTTGAAGAGCATCGTCAGCTCGCACTTCGCCAACTACAAGGAGGCGTGGGCCGCCAACCAGCTCATCGCCGAGGGCAGGATCCAGCCGCTGCTGTCCAAGACCTTCTCGCTGGAGCAGACCGGTGAGGCCGCCCTGGCCGTGCACCAGAACCAGATCGAGGGCAAGGCCGGCGTGCTGTGCCTGGCCCCCGAGAAGGGCCTGGGCATCGACGACCCCGAGTTCCGCGCCAAGGTCGGCGAGGACAAGATCACGCTCTTCCAGCGCTTCAGCGCCTAATGGGGGTCGACCATCTCGCTCTTTGGGGTGAGGATGGTTCCGAGCCGCT
>DAIMFV010000295.1:0-4371 GCA_036724365.1 Acidimicrobiales bacterium
CCTCGACTGCCGCCCCGCCACCGTGAAGGTCCACCTGCACCGCGGCCGGACGGCGCTCGCGGAACGGCTGGCCGGGCTCACCCCCCACCGGCGGACCGACGGAGCCCCGGATGATCCCGGCGACCTGCGACCAGTGACCGACGAGCCAGGACCGACCGACCGAACGCCCGACCACGGAACGACCGACCACCGAACGACCGACGACGGAACGGGGGAGGCCCGATGAACGATCCACAGATCCTCGATGAGCTCGACGAGCGCGGCCGAACCGCCGGTCGTGACCTGCTCCACCGCGCCGACAGCCGGACCCGCCCCGGCTTCGACACCGACCTCGCCGCTGCGCTGCCCGCATCGGCCCCGGACCCGCGTCACCTCGACCGCCGACCGCTGCTCGCCGTCGCCGCGGTGGCGGCCACGGTCGCCGCCCTGGTGGGAGCGGCCGTGTGGGTCGGCACCCGCGACGACGGCGGCCAGACCCCTGCCGCCCAGGTCACCAGCGACAGCATCCGCCCCTACCTGCCCACCGACCTCCCCGGGATCACCCTGTCCGGCGTCGCCGAGGTGGGCGAGCCGGGGGGCGCCACCACGGAGCCCGGGCTCGGTGGACTGCACGCCTTCGGTCCGTCGGTCGACGACCCGCGGCTGGCCGTGCTCGTGATGGCTGAGGCCATCGACGACGACGTCCCCACCATTGCGGTCGGAGACCGCACCGGTCGCCTCCACGAGGTCGCCGCCGGCTCGTTCGGCGCGATGCTCGAGGTCCCGGCCTCGGCGAGCACCACCGACGGACCGTTCCTCTGGTTCGTCGGGCCCAGCCTCACCACCGACGAGCTGGTCGCCCTCGCGCAGGCCACCACGCTCGACGGCTACACGCCGGTGATCGACGAGGCCGCCCTGCCCGATGGTTGGGAACGGCACGCCACCGTGGCCGTCGGCCTGGAGGCGATCAGCCCGGTGGCCGGCATGCGGGGTGACACCAGCGAGCACGCGCTGCTGGCCTACTACGAGGGGTCCGCGTCGGGCCGCTCACTCGTGGTGGGGGTCTCGGGCCAGGTGGAGCTGGTGGACGTCCAGCGGCTGTTCCTCACCGACACCACCGAGGTGGAGGTGCGGGGTCACCGCGCCGTGGTGGGACGCTGGAACCTCGGGGGCCTCGATGCCGACGAGACCTGGGTGGCCCGGTGGGTCGAACGACCGGGCGAGACCATCTCGGTGGCCGGGACCGGCCTCAGCCGTGACGACGTGCTCGCCGCCGCCGAAAGCCTGCAACCGGTGGAGCCCACCCGCTGGGCCGAGCTCCTGCAGGCCACCGCCCTTGGCGACCTGGGCGGCGGCGGCGGCGGGGGCGAGGGCGTGGAGCTCGGACGAGGGCAGTTCGCCGACGGCACGGCCTGGGTGCTGCGGCTCAGCGGAGACGAGGCCGGGTTGGACGCCACGCTGGAGCTGGACGTGGCCATCACGGGCGACTCGTCGTCCACCTCGGGATCCATGTCCTCGGTGGGCGCGGCCGTCGACGAGGACGGCAACCCGGTGGAGCAGCCGGACCGGGTGTTCGGCTCCATGACCACCCTGGAGAAGGGTGGGCGGGCGTTCGTGTCCGGTCTGGTCCGGGCCGACGTCGTCCGGGTCGAGCTGTACGGGCCCGACGAGGCGCCCCTGGGTGGCGCCACGGTGGTCACCGACGGGGAGCACACCGCCTGGGTGGCCGAGCTCGGCGGCACCGACACCACGGTGGTGGCCTTCGCCGAGGACGGCACCCGCCTGGAGGCGCAGGTCCTGCCGACCTTCAGCGAGGGCCGGCTCGACTGGGACGCCACCGGCCCCACGACCACCACCGGCGGCTGACCGGTCTGCTGCCGGCGGGTGGCTGCGGCCCGTTGCACCCTCGCCCCGCACCCCACCCTCGACCGACTCCTCGACCGACTCCCCCGGCCCGCCGGGGGAGTCGGTCGCGTCTGGCAGGCTGGCGGCCGTGACCGCCCACCCCGGAGACCGGGCCGAGCCCGAGACCGCCGATCCCACCGGGGCCGCCGCCACGCCGGCCACCGACGCGGCCGGGCTCATCACCCACTTCCGCGGCCCCTACGCCGATGGCCCGCCCCCCGAGGCCCTGGCCGTGCACCCGCCGCCGCTCGACCGGTTCGGTCTGGCCGAGCTGCGCCGGTCGTTCGTGATCTGCTTCGTGCTCGCCACGTCGGTGATCCGGGCCGTGGCCCACTGGCTCCTGCGGCGCCACGGCCGCACGGCGGTGCAGGCGGCGTCGGTGGGACTGGTCGACGGGTTCGAGGTGCTCGGACCCACCTTCGTGAAGCTCGGCCAGCTCATCGCCTCGTCGCCCAGCCTGTTCCCCGCCCCCCTGGTGGAGGCGTGCGTGAAGACCCTCGACGAGGTGGGCCCGTTCGACCCGCCCACGGTGCGGGCCATGATCACCCGGGAGCTGGGCCGCTCCCCCGGCCAGCTCTTCAAGTCGTTCGACGACCGCCCCCTGGCCTCGGCGTCCATCGCCCAGGTCCACGCCGTGGAGCTGCCCGACGGCCGGCAGGCCGTGATCAAGCTGCAGCGGCCCGACATCGCCCACCGCATGAACACCGACCTGCGGATCCAGTACTTCATGGCCAGCCGGATCCTCAACAAGATCAAGGCGCTCCAGCCCGCCAACATCACCGCCATCATCGAGGACCTGCACCAGGTCACCAACCAGGAGCTCAACGCCGCCCTGGAGGCCCACCGCCAGACCCGCTTCCGCGAGCAGATCGGTGCGTTCGGCGACAACGCCGCCATCACGGCCCCGGAGGTGTTCTGGGAGTACTGCGGCCCGCACCTCATCTGCATGGAGCGCATGTCGGGGGTGCCCATGGACGAGTTCGACGTGATCCGCGAACGCGGCATCGACGGCGAGCTCACCCTGCGCCGGGGCATCAAGGTCTGGATGGAGGCGGCCCTCCTGCACGGCCCGTTCCACGGCGACGTGCACGCCGGCAACCTCTGGGTGCTCGACGACGGCCGCGGCACCTACCTGGACTTCGGGATCATGGGTGAGCTGCCCGACCTGTGGAAGCAGACCCTGCGCGACATCCTCTACACGTCGATGATCGACCAGGACTACCGCCGGGTGGTGACGGCCTACCAGCGGGTGGGGGCCATGCCCGCCGACGTCGATCCCGAGATCGCCGGACCGCAGATCGCCATGGTGATGGAGCCGATGCTCACCCAGGGCCTCGGGTCGGTGACCCTCGGCGAGACGCTCAAGTCGAACCTGGAGCTGGCCCAGCAGTTCGGGGCCACAACCCCCCGGGAGCTGGTGCTGGTGTCCAAGCAGCTCCTCTACTTCGAGCGCTACGCCAAGGTGCTCGCCCCCGACTACGTACTGGCCCGGGACCTGTTCCTGGTGCGCAACGTGTTCCCCGACGCCGTGGCCCGCATCGCCGCCGAGCGAGGCATCACCCTCCCCGACTAGCGGGATGCCCGGAGCAGCTGGACCGACACGTAGGTGGACAGCAGGGCGGGGGGCACCATCACCGCCAACATGGCGGGTGCGTCGCCGGTGGCCGCCACCCAGAACAAGATGTACAGCGTGGCGTAGACGATGCCGCCGGTCACGAACAGGGCGGCGCCCGCCGCCCAGCGCCGGGCGGTGAGGACGCCGATCGCCACCACCAGCGAACCCACGATGCCCAGCACCAGATCGGCCAGCAGGAACGAGTTGGTCACGGCCCGTTCGGCCCCCAGCATCTCGAACCCACCCCGGTCCTCGGTACGGAGCCACAACAGCAGCCAGAAGGCGGCGCCGGTGATGGCCTGCACCAGGAAGTAGCCCCCATAGGTTCGGCGCAGCAGCTCGTCGTCCATGGTGCCGACGCTACGGGCTGCGCCAGATCTGACACCTCGTCAGCTCACGGACCGGGCTCGGTGTGACACGCGACGGCGGCACGGCGGAGAATGGGGCATGACCGACCAGCGCCAGCCGGACCGTCCGTGGATGATGCGGACCTACTCGGGCCACTCCACCGCCAAGGCCTCCAACGAGCTGTACCGCACCAACCTGGCCAAGGGCCAGACGGGCCTCTCCATCGCCTTCGACCTGCCCACCCAGACGGGCTACGACAGCGACGATCCCATGGCCCGCGGCGAGGTGGGCAAGGTGGGCGTGCCCGTGTCGCACATCGGCCACATGGAGACGCTGCTCAGCGGCATCCCCGTGGGCGAGATGAACACGTCGATGACCATCAACGCGGTGGCGGCCTGGATGCTCGGGCTCTACGTGGCCAACGCCGAGAAGCAGGGCGTGGAGTCCAAGCTGCTGCGCGGCACCACCCAGAACGACATCGTCAAGGAGTACCTGAGCCGCGGCACCTACATCTACCCGCCGCT
>DAIMFV010000296.1:0-2651 GCA_036724365.1 Acidimicrobiales bacterium
CAGGTCACGGAGCCGGTCGACGCGCTGTTCGAGGGTGGTGTGGTCGGCCTCGATCCGGGCGGCCAGGTCGGGCAGCTCGAGCTCCAGCACGGGTCCGATGGCACCGTCCTCGTGGTCGGCGTGCTGCTCGAGGAGGTCCATCACGTCCGCCGGGCGCATCCTCACCGCGCTGCTGCGCGCCCACCGCAACGAGGGTCGGGTCGACTTCACCAACCGCGAGCTGCGCCTGGACGCGGACCTCGGCCTGCCCGAGTACCGCGCCAACCTCGAGAGCCGGCTCATCCTGCTCAAGCGCCGGCTCGACGAGCGGGAGATGCCGGTGCGCATCGAGAAGACCGGGCGCGGCCGGTTCCGCCTCCAGGTGACCGGCGGGATCGACCTGGTGGAAGCGGTCGAGTAGCCGGCCGCACCTCCATCGACCTCCGGTCCACGGAACGGGTGCACCGGCATCGATCACGGGGGAACATGTCCACATCGCCTCGTTCGAACGGGGCGCGTGTCGCGCCCGCCGCGCCGTGGTGCCCAGACCCGACACCGATCCGAGGAGACCGTGCTCATGCTCGACGACCGCCAACAACAGCTCTGCGATGACAACCCCTTCGACTTCTCCGACCTCTCGGCACTGTTCGTCAACTGCACCCTCAAGGCCTCGCCCGAGCAGTCCCACACCGAGGGCCTCGCCCGCATCGCCGTCGCCGTGATGGAGGCCAACGGCGTGACGGTCGAGATGGTCCGCGCCGTCGACCTCGACCTCCCACCCGGCGTGCAGCCCGACATGACCGCCCACGGCGCCCCCAGCGACGGCTGGCCGGCCCTCTACGAGAAGGTCATGGCCGCCGACATCCTCGTGCTCATGACCCCCATCTGGCTGGGCGAGAAGTCCTCGGTGTGCACCCGCGTGATCGAACGGCTCTACGGGTCGTCGGCCCTGCTGAACGACGCCGGCCAGTACGCCTACTACGGCCGGGTCGGTGGCTGCCTCGTCACCGGCAACGAGGACGGTGCCAAGCACTGCGCCATGAACGTCCTGTACTCCCTCCAGCACCTCGGCTACTCGATCCCCCCACAGGCCGACGCCGCGTGGCTCGGCGAGGCCGGACCCGGTCCCTCCTACCTCGATCCCGGCTCGGGTGGGCCGGAGAACGACTTCACCAACCGCAACACCACCTTCCTGGCCTGGAACCTGATGCACCTCGCCCGGCTCCTGCGCGACGCAGGAGGGTTCCCCGCCCACGGCAACCAGCGGGCCGGCTGGGACGCCGGCTGCCGCTTCGACTTCCCCAACCCCGAGCACCGCTGATCCGATCCCTGTTCGGGGCCCGGCGCGAGACACGTGCGGGCAGCGGCCCGCCTCACCGGTCGTGCGGCCGGCCCCCGACGAACCCGCTCGTGTCACGCCGAGCGGCCGCAGCCACCGAGATCGGCGTGGCCAGGCCGGGCCCTCCACCAACAAGACAACCCAGTTGACCACTTTGCCGGGTCCCGGTACGGTCAACCAGACAACCTCGTTGACCAGTAGGAGCAGCCATGGCCATCATCCCGTCGCCCACCGCGGCCACGCACGAGGTCGGAGGAGCCCGCTTCACCTCCCTCGCCACGCCCAGCAGAGGGAGCACCGAGACCTCGGTGTGGCGAGTGGACATCGAGCCGAACAACCCGCCGACACCACACGTAGTGACCCGCGAGGAGGTGTTCGTCGTCCTCGCGGGCACCGCACGGGTGGAGCTCGACGGCGTGGCGGGCACCGCCGGGGCCGGCGACTCGATCGTGGTTCCCGCTGGTGTGCCGTTCTCGCTGACCAACGACGGGAGCGGAGACCTCCGCCTGCTGTGCTGCCTGCCGGTGGGAGGTCAGGCCCGGGTGGGCGATGGGGAGCCGTTCACGCCGCCGTGGGCGCAGTGAGCACCGACTCGAGCCCACCGGTCCCGATCGCCCGCCTGCTGGCGATGGCCTACCGCATGCTCATGGACGACCTGCACCAGCGCCTGCGAGACGAGGGGTGGGACGACGTGCGTCCAGCCTTCGGCTTCGTGCTGCTCGCCGCCCGGAGCGAGCCGACCACGGCGAAGGACCTGGCGGCGCTCATGGGTACGAGCAAGCAGGCCGCCGCGAAGCTGCTCGACACCATGGAGGCGGCCGGGTACGTCCACCGCGGGGTGAGCACGGTCGACGGCCGACGCCGCGACGTCCACCTGTCCGAGCGCGGACGCGATCTGCTCACCGCCGTCGAGGACATCTACGCCGACCTCGAGGCCAGGTGGGCCTCGAGCATCGGCGAACGCGCCGTCGACCGGCTCAGATCGGACCTGACCAGGGTGGTCGCCGACCGCCACCAGGGCACGCTCCCGGCGGTCCGTCCACCCTGGTGATCGACGCCGCGCCGCGCCGCGTCGACCACGGCTGGTGCGTGCCTCCGCATGGTCGTTCGGGAGCCCGCCCGCATCAGCGCTTCGGGCCTCGCTTGTCGTCCTTCTCCTTGCCCTGGCCCTTCGCCCTGCCTTCGCCCTCGACGTCGCTCGGCGCAGTTGCGGGCGTCCGGCGCCCGCCTGGCAGCTGGAGGCACCCTTCGACCGCGAGGCCACGGGTCCGATGCGCTCAGCGCCTCCGCTTCTGCTCCTCGAACGCCTCGGCCTCCATGGCGGCGAGGCGGG
>DAIMFV010000296.1:2677-4347 GCA_036724365.1 Acidimicrobiales bacterium
CCACCAGGTGGGCCAGGGCGATCTTGCCGGTGAGCACCAGATCGTCATCGGTGACGTTGGTGTCGGGATCGACCCGGCCATGGCCCATCTCCGACTCCATGCCCATCCGGAACTGCTCCAGGTCCCACGACACCACGGCCAGATCGACGTGGAGCGCGTCCAGCACGGCCGCCGCCTCATCAGCGCTCACCCTGGTGCGGTGCATGCCGTCATCCTCCCCCAGCAGGGCCACGTGGGGCGACACAGGCGGCGGGCCCCAGCGCACCAACGCAAGGTGGACCACCAGACCCACCACCGTCAGGGCCGTGCCCAGGGCGAGGGCCGCTGGTTCCAGGCCCGGAAGCATCACGAACACCACCACCAACGCGGCCACCGTCGGCAGCGGCACACGGCCGACGGCCAGCGGCACACGGAACGGACGGAGCCGACGCGGCTGGCGGAACCGGAGGACGATCACCACCACGTTCACGGCCACGAACACGAGGTAGACGGCGAAGTCGGTGACAGAGGCGACGAGCGTGAGGTTGCCGATCGCCACGCCGCAGGCCGCGCCCACCACCGCGATCAGCACCGACACCCAAGGCACGCCTCGAGCGCTCACCCGGCCGACGACGGGCGGTAGCGCGCTGCGTTCCGCCATGCCGAAGGCCAGCCGGGACGAGGCGGTGATCAACAGGAGCGTCGTGTTGGTGGTGGCCGCCAGTGCGATCAGCGCCACGGCACCGGCGCTCCGACCGCCCACCGCGGTGCCCATCACCGCGGCCAGGGGTTGCTCAGCCGCGGCCAATCCGTCGGCACCGAGCACGCTCACCCCCGCCACCGCCACCGCCATGTAGAGGACCGTCGAGATGCCGAGGGCGGCGAGAAGCGCTCGGGGCACGGTCCTCACCGGGTTGCGGGTCTCCTCGGACAAGGTGATGACCTCGTCGAACCCGATGAAGGCGAAGAAGACGAGGGCGGCGGCGCTCACGACCCCACCGATCGACGTGCCCTCGACGAGGCTGTGGTCCCCCAGGTGGGGCACACCGATGGCGCCCACGAGGACGAGGCCCCCCACCTGGACGAGCGAGAGGACGAGGGTCAGCGCGGCCGATTGGCGAATGCCCCGCAGGGCCACCGCGGTCACCACCAGCAACAGCGCCGCGGCACCGACCTGCTCGGGCAGGTCGACGAAGTAGCGCAGGTAGCGGGCGAAGCCGAGCGACACGGCACCCGCAGCCACGATCAGACCGACGATCATCACCCAGCCGACCAGGAAGGCAACCCACGCGGGAGCGACGCGGCGGGCGTAGTCGAACTCCGCCCCTGCGGCCGGGAACATCGAGGCGAGCTCGCAGTAGGCGAGCGCCGTGAGGGCGCTGAGCACCCCGGCCACGGCGAACCCGGCCCACACCGACGCCCCCGCCTCCTCGGTGGCCGCGCCGAGCAACACGTAGATGCCGGCACCGATGATGATCCCGACGCCGCTGGCCGTGACCTGCACCAGCCCCAGCTCTCGCCGCAGCCCGCGGCCACCGGTCGACTCCATCAGGCGATCCTCCCACGCTGCCGATGACGGCCATCGGACGTGCTCCGCCGACAGGTCGACGCGTCGCGCCAACCCGTCGGTGCCACCGCGGCGGCCCGCCGCCGCGTCGATGCCTCGTCAGGCCATGGTGAGCCCGCCGCTC
>DAIMFV010000297.1:0-4327 GCA_036724365.1 Acidimicrobiales bacterium
AGTTCGACCGCCTCCGTTCGATCGTGCTCCAGGGCAACGGCCGGATCCTCCTGGGCGGCAGCGCCAACGGGGAGTTCGTGGCCGTCCGCCTGCTGGCCGACGGCGACCTCGACACCAGCTGGGATGGCGACGGTGTGGCCCGCGCCCTGGTGGGTACCGGCGGTGAGGCCTACAACCCGATGGTGCAGCCCGACGGCAAGGTGGTCCTGGCCGGCTACGCCCGGCCCGGCGGCGCCCGACCGGACGAGGACATGGCTGCGGTCCGTTGGACCAGCGCCGGTGCCCTCGACGCCAGCTTCGACGGAGACGGCAAGGTGCTCGTGGACTTCGGGATCCAGGACAACGACCGGTCCTACGGCGCCGCCCTGGACGTCGACGGCAAGGTGGTCATGGGCGGGTTCGCCTACACCACCACCGGCATGGACCTCGCGGTGGCCCGCCTCGACACCAACGGCACGCCCGATCCCTCCTTCAGTGCCGACGGCCGGGCCACCACCAACTTCGGCGAGACCGCCAACGAGCAGATCGAGTCGATCACCATCGCCAGCAACGCCGGCAACCCCCGGGTGCTCGCCGCCGGCTGGTACCACGACCGCTGGCTCCTGGCCGCCTACCACGGCGGCGTCCCGGCCGCCTGACCACCCGATGAGGGACCTGCGCGGCCGGCACGAGCCGAGCCGACCCTCCGACGGCCGACGCAGGGGCTGCCCGAGCCCGGTTCCTGACGGGCGCGAACCCGGACGCGACACCGCCCCGACGCCGTTGTCGGGGCGGTGTGGCGCTCGGTGACCCACGGGACCGGTACGGACCCGTGGCTCGCCGTCACACGAGTTGGAGATCCTGGCCCAGGTAGCGGTCTCGGCACAGCGACCGCTGGAGCTTGCCGCTGCTGGTCTTGGGCAGGCTGCCCGGCACCACGAGCACGATGTCGTGGGCGGAGAGGCCCACGGTCTCACGCACCCGGGCCTCGACCACCTGGCGCACGGAGTGGGCGTCGTCGGTGCGGGCCTCGGCCACCACCACCAGGCCCTCGTGGCGTCGACCCTCGATGCCGAAGGCGATCACGTTGCCGGCGCGCACACCGTCGACCTCGGCCACGCGGCGCTCCACGTCCTCGGGGTACACGTTGCGGCCGGCCACGATGATCACGTCCTTGATGCGCCCGCAGAGCACCAGCTCGCCGTCGACCAGGTAGCCCAGGTCGCCGGTTCGGAGCCACGCACCGTCGAAGGTGGCGGCGGTGGCCTCGGGACGCTTGTAGTAGCCGGGGGTGACCGACGTGCCGCGGATCTGCAGCTCGCCCACCTCGCGCTCCTGACGCACGTCGCCCGTGGACGGGTCGACGATGCGCATCTCCAGGCCGGGGACGGGCCGACCCAGTCGGGCCAGGCGCTTCACGCCGTCGGCACCGGCCGGGGCCGGTGCCGCGTAGTGCTCGGTCTCCAGCACCCGCTGGTCGACGTGGTCGGTGCGCAGGCCGGACAGCACCTCGGGGAAGGTGCCGGCGATGGCCACCTCGGCCATGCCGAAGGCCGGGAACACGGCACCGGGCCGCAGGCCGTGGCGGGCACCGGCGGCCACCAGCGCCTCGACGCCGTCGGCGTCGACCGGCTCGGCCCCGTTGAGGCCCACGCGGAGCGGCGACAGGTCGAGCCCCTCGAGGCGCTTCAGGGCCCGGGTGGCGAGCACCCAGGCGAAGTTGGGTCCGGCGGTGATGGTGGCCTTGTAGTCGGACAGCCACTGGACCCATCGCGACGGGCTGGCCATGAAGGTCTGCGGCCCGGCCAGCACCAGGTCGACGCCGCGCACCATGGCCGACGTGAGGATCCCCACCAGGCCCATGTCGTGGTACAGCGGCAGCCAGGAGACGGCCACGTCGGTCTCGGGGTCCAGGTCCAGGGCCGTGGCGATGGCGTCGACGTTGGCCAGCACGGTGTGGTGCGGGAGCATCACGCCCTTGGGGTCGGAGGTGGGGCCGCTGGTGAACTGGAGGATGGCCGGGGCGTCGGGGTCAGCGGGCGGGGCCTGCCAGGCACCGCCGTCGCCGCGCAGGTCGTCGTAGGACACCATGGGCGGGTCGCCCTCGGCCGGTTCGATGTAGGGGGCCAGCTCGGCGTCGACCACCAGCAGCCGGGAGTCGGCGCCCAGGATCCGCTTGCGGGTGGAGGCCACGAACTCCTCGATCGACGACATCCGCATGGGCAGCGGCAGCACCACGATGGTGGCGCCGGCGAGCCAGATGCCCTCGATGGTGGTCACCAGGTCACGGGTGGTGGGGCCCAGGAGGGCCACGTGGTCGCCGGGCCGCACGCCCCGGGCGGCGAGACCCACCGCCACCGACCGGGCGTCACGGTCGATCTCGGACCAGCGCACCGGCTGGACGTGATCGCCGTCGATGAAGGTGACGGTGCCGTCGCGGCGACCGGGGGCACTGATTCGGAGCGGGATCGTCTGCATCGGGGTGTCCGACCCGTCCGCGGGCCGAAGGGTTACGGATCTGCGCCGAACCGGGTCGAGTCCGGGTCCCGCCCGGGTCCGGCTGGCGGATCCACGCCGATCGGCCAGACTGCGCCGATGCCCCACCCCCGCCGCTTCCGCTTCGCCGTCGAGCTCCACGAGCCGCTCCCGGGCCGCACCTGGCTGGACTCCGCCCGGGAGGTCGAGCAGCTCGGCTACTCCACCGTGTTCCTGCCCGACCACTTCGACGAGGGCCCCGGGCCCATCGCCGCGGCCGCCGCGTTCGCCGCGGTCACCCGCACGCTGAACGTCGGGATCCTGGTGCTGGACTGCGACTTCCGCCACCCGGCGGTGCTGGCCCGGGAGCTGGCCACCATCGACCAGATCGCCGAGGGCCGCCTGGAGGTGGGGCTGGGAGCGGGCTGGAAGAAGGCGGACTACGACCGCAGCGGCATCCCCATGGACCGCCCGGGCGTGCGGGTGAGCCGTCTCCAGGAGCACACCGCGGTGCTGCGCGGCCTGTGGGGCGACGGGCCCTTCAGCTTCTCGGGCGACCACTACGAGATCACCGAGCTCGAGGGCACGCCGAAGCCCTACCGGCCCGGCGGGCCGCCGATCGTGGTCGGCGGCGGGGCCCCGCGGCTGCTGCGCTGGGCCGGGGCCACCGCCGACATCGTGGGCGTGAACGCCTCGATCCACTCCGGGGAGATCGACGAGGCCGCCGCCCACGACGCCCTGGCCGACCGCATCGACGAGAAGGTGGGCTGGGTGCGCGAGGGCGCCGGCGACCGGTTCGACGACCTGGAGCTGAACGCCTGGTTGGCCGCCGCCGAGCTCACCGACGACCCCACCATGGTGGAGGGCATCGCCGCCCTGTTCGGCACCGACGCCGACAGCTTCCGCCGATCGCCGTTGGCCCTGGTGGGCAGCCCCGGCGACGTGGCCGAGATGCTGGCGGAGCGCCGGGAGCGTTGGGGCTACTCGTACCACGTGCTCCCCGGCGACCGGGCCCACGACTTCGCTCCCCTCGTGGCCGACCTGACCGGAACCTGATCGCATCCTGACCGGCTCGCGGTTACGGGTGCGGTGCGGTCTACGCGGAGCGCGAGCGACGTCCAGCGCGCTCGGCGAAGTCGTCGAGGGCGGCGAGCACCTCGGGGGCTGCCCACTTCCGGTTGCGGTGGTTGCCGGACACCTTGGTGAGGATCCCCTTGTCCTCGAGGTGACCGATGGCCGTGTTGGCGTTGGTGGCCGCAACGCCGAGCTCGCGCTGGACGAGCGTCGAGTCGACCACGGGCTGGCGTACGAGCAGATCGGCGAGCCGGTGGGCCGCGGCGCCGCGCCGAACGGTGATCCGGTCGTCCCAGTCCCGTCGGGCGGCTCCGAGGTCCGACGCGAGCGTCCGGCCGTTGCCGACCGCTCGGAATGACGATTCGGCGATCAACTCGACGATCGCTGCGGGATCACCCTCGCGGTAGGAGGTGAGCGAGTCGAAGTAGGCCGTGGTGTCGGCGAGCAGTCCGGCCGAGACGGGCACCGTCACCGTGCGGGTGAGCCGTTTGGCCCGGAGGAGGGAGTGGATGAGGGCGCGGCCCGTTCGGCCGTTGCCGTCCGGAAAGGGGTGGATCGTCTCGAACTGGGCGTGCGCAACGGTCGCTTGGACGAGCGCGGGGATGTCGTCCCGGCGCATGAACACCACCAGGTCACGCATCGCTGCGGGCACGCGCTCGTGGTGCGGGGGGACGAAGGGCGCGTCGTGGGGCCCGAAGTTGCTGCCGCCCACCCAGACCTGCTCCTCACGCCAGTGGCCGACCCACTCGGGATACGACGCCCCGATGAGCACCTCGTGCATGTCGAGGATCGCCTGCTC
>DAIMFV010000298.1:0-4323 GCA_036724365.1 Acidimicrobiales bacterium
TGTCGGCGTAGGGGCCGTTGGTGATGAAGGTCTTGGACCCGTTGAGCACGTACTCGTCGCCGTCCTTGCGGGCGGTGGACTTCATGGAGCCGAAGGCATCGGAGCCCGAGTTGGGCTCGGTGATGGCCCAGGCGCCGACCTTCTCCAGGGTGAGCAGCTCGGGGACCCAGCGCTCCTTCTGGGCGATGGTGCCCTTGGAGCTGATGGCCGCGGAGGTGAGGCCCATGGACACGCCCATGGCGGTGACCATGCCCGGGCACACGCGGCACAGCTCGATGATGGGGATGAGGGTGAGCGACGACGAGCCGCCGTCGCCTTCCTTCTTGGTGCGCTCCGGCGGGGTCTCGCCCCGCTCGACGGCCGCGGCCACCTCCTTCTCGAAGGCGATCTGCTTGGCGAAGCGGTCCCGCGCCATGGCGTCCATCCCGAACTCGCGGAAGAGCTTGCGGAGCACGTCGTAGGGCGGCGTGTCGCCGTGCTCGAACTCCTCGATGTTCGGGCGGATCTCCTTGTCGATGAACTGGCGGACGGCGCCTCGCACCATCTCCTGCTCTTCGGTCCACTCGTACATCAGCGCTACCTCCGGTGGGGCCGGCAACCCCTGCCGGCGACGTGCCAGGAGCCTACCCAGTAACTTGACCGCTCGGTCAAGTAGGTCACGTGGTGTCGTTGCGTCTCCAGACGCTCACCCGGACGTCGCCGATCTCCTCGGTCGATTCCTGGGTCCAACCTTCGGCGGTGAGCTCGTCGGCGTAGGGGACATCGAGACCGTGGAACACGAGGAGGTCGCTGTCGACCGAGCCGGCGTATCGGACCACGTCGGCAGGGGTGAACACCACCCCGAGCACCACGCCCTGGTCCGGGGGCAGCGCAGGCAGGTAGCCCACCATCTCCTCGGGCAACGGGGCGAGGTCGACGGACCGGTCGGTCAGCACGACGAACTGGTAGGCGGTCTGCTTGTCCAGAACGATCAGCGCACCCCGGTCCGCCGCGCGCTCGACCACCGCAACGAGATGACGGGCGCCTGGTGCCGAGTACCGCTCGGCCGGCTCCCACCGGTTGATCACGAGGAGCACGGTGGCGGCGACCACCAGTCCCTGGAACGTGTGGACCAGCACGCGCCGGGGACCCGCCGCCCGGACGGCGAGCTCGACGAGGTTGCACACCCCGATGGCCGTGATCGGCACCAACCACAGCCCGTGTCGGGCACCGGGGGCGCCCATCTGGGTCGCGAGATCGAAGGTCCGGGGGCCGAACGGGAAGCGGTCGAGCAGACTGCCCAGGGCTGCCACGGCGAGAGCGGCGAGGGCGAAGCGGCTGACGATGGCGCGGGGGCGATCGAGCCGACCCAGCGCAACAGCAGCCAGACCAGCCAGCACCGCGATCGCCAGCATGCCGAGAAGGGACGACGGCGCGCCCGGGTGCACGTCGACGACACGCTCGAAGTGGCGCAGGAGGTTCTGCGCCAGCACGATCGGGTTGGCCGAGCGTTCGACGTGGGCGTCGAACGCATCCTCCATGAACACCTCTATCTCGTCCATGTCCGCGAACCGACGTATGTACAGGACCCAGGCGCCCTGCAGGGCCCCCTGCACGGCGAGGGCGACCATCCGGGGCCACCGATCCCCGTTGGGGTGCAGCACGAGGATGCCGATCGCCAGCGCGGTGGCGAGCATCACGTAGCCACTGACCGACCCGAGAACGAGCGCGAAGCCCACCCAACCGGCCGCAGCCGCCCAGGTCCAACGGCGGTCCGCCAGCCTCGGCAACATCGTGGCCAGGACGATCACGAACACGACGTCCAACGTGTAGCTCTTCACCCGTCCGGAGTACCTGACGTGCGACGGGGTCACCAGCAGCGCCGCGGCGGCGAGCATGGTGCCGACCCGTCCGTAGCGAAGGAACCGCAGGCAGCCGAACAGCACCGCTGGTCCGATGACGCCGAAGACCATGGCGAGCAGGGCCAGCCGCTCGGGTCCACCACCAAGGAGGTGGTGCTGGAGCCAGAGTGCGAACGTGAACCCGGCATGGGCACCGCCGGTCATCGGTATCTCGGCGATCGAGCCCTTCATCGCTCCGATCGCCACCCAGGCGTCGTCGTACCAGATGCCGTCGGTTGGACGCCCTGGCCACCGCAGGACGAACGAGCCCACCACCAGCCCCACCGCGAGCACGACGTCGGGGGCGACACGAGCAACCAGTCGGGACGAATCAGCGACGACCGTCTCGCTCTCCACAGGGGCCGCAACCTAGTGCACCGCCTCTGTGATGCAGGTCGGGGCGAGTTGGAGGGGTGTCTCGACGGTTCCGTAGGGTGGGGCCGACCTCGACCGGCCGTCTCTGGAGACCCGATGCGCAACCCGAAGGACTTCTTCCGCCCGCTCGCCGCCGGAGCCCCCGACCCGGTCCGGGAGATCCCGTTCCGGCCGTCTCGCATGATCCACTTCTTCGACCCGAGCAACGAGAAGATGGCGGCCAAGGTGCCCGACATCGCCGCCAAGGTCGACATCATCCTCGGCAACCTCGAGGACGCCATCAAGGCCGAGAACAAGGAAGCGGCCCGCCACGGGCTGGTGAAGATCGCCCGGGACAACGACTTCGGCCACACCCAGCTGTGGACCCGGGTGAACAGCCTGGACTCGCCGTGGGTGCTCGACGACCTCACGACCCTGGTCACCGAGGCCGGCGACAAGCTCGACGTGATCATGATCCCCAAGGTCGAGGGCCCCGAAGACATCCACTACGTGGACCGCCTCCTCGCCCAGCTCGAGGCCCGGGCCGGCCTGGAGCGGCCGCTGCTGATCCACGCCATCCTCGAGACGGCACGCGGCGTGGCCAACGTGGAGGAGATCTGCGCAGCCAGCCCCCGCATGCAGGGCCTCTCACTCGGTCCGGCCGACCTGGCCGCCAACCGCCGCATGAAGACCACCCGCGTCGGCGGCGGCCACCCCGGCTACCTGGTGCGCCAGGACCCCATCGACGGCGACATCGAGAGCGACCGCACGATCTACCAGCAGGACCTCTGGCACTACACCATCGCCCGCATGGTCGACGCCTGCGCCGCCAACGGCATCCTCCCGTTCTACGGCCCGTTCGGCGACATCAAGGACGTGGTGGCCTGCGAGGACCAGTTCCGCAACGCCTTCCTGCTCGGCTGCGTGGGCGCCTGGAGCCTGCACCCGGTGCAGATCGACATCGCCAAGCGGGTCTTCTCGCCCGACCCGGCCGACGTGGCCCACGCCCAGCACGTGATCGAGGCCATGGGCGACGGCCGTGGCGCGGTGATGATCGACGGGAAGATGGAAGACGACGCCTCGGTCAAGCAGTGCCACGTCATGGTCGACCTGGCCAAGCAGCTGTCCGAGCGAGACCCCGAGCTGGCCGCCCTCTACGGCTTCGCGGAGGCCTGAGGTGAGCGAGCAGATCCTCCCCCGCCGTTCCGTCCTCTACATGCCCGGTGCCAACGAGCGGGCGCTCGAGAAGGCCAAGGGCATCGACGCCGACGCCCTGATCCTCGACCTCGAGGACGCCGTGGCTCCCGACGCCAAGGCCGAGGCCCGCGAGCGGGTGTGCGCGGCGGCCTCGTCGGGTGACTACGGCGCCAAGGAGGTCACCATCCGGGTCAACGGGCTCGACACCGAGTGGCACGCGGCCGACATCGCCGCCGCCGCCCAGGCCGGCCCCGCCGCGGTCGTCGTGCCCAAGGTCAGCTCGGTGGCCGACGTCCACGCCATCGTGCAGGGCCTGGAGGCCGGTGGCGCCCCGGACCACACCAAGATCTGGGCCATGGTGGAGACCCCGGTGGCCATGCTCCACGCCGAGGAGATCGCCGCCGCGTCGGAGCGCCTCACCGTGCTGGTGATGGGCACCAACGACCTGGCCAAGGAGCTGCACGCCGAGCACGTGCCCGGGCGCCAGCCGCTCCTCACCGGGCTCGGCCTGTGCCTGCTGGCGGCCCGGGCCACCGGCAAGGTGATCCTCGACGGCGTCTACAACGACATCAAGGACGAGGCCGGCTTCGAGGCCGAGTGCCTCCAGGGTCGCCAGCTCGGCTTCGACGGCAAGACGCTCATCCACCCCAGCCAGGTGGAACCGGCCAACCGGATCTGGGCGCCCTCGGCCGAGGCCGTCGACGACGCCCGGGCGTTGATCGCCACCTTCGAGGAGGCCATCGCCGCCGGCAAGGGCGTTGTGACCCACAACGGCCGCATGATCGAGAACCTCCACGTGGACAACGCCCGCCGCGTGCTGGCCGTGGCCGACGCCATCGCCGCCCGCCAGGGCTGACGCAGCAAGTTCACGACCACCGCGAACCCGGGGGAA
>DAIMFV010000299.1:0-4313 GCA_036724365.1 Acidimicrobiales bacterium
AGCGGGTCGACCACCGCCGCCAGGGTGCGGTCGAGGTCGGCGACAGGCGGCAGAGCCCGGGCTCCACCGGTCCGCCAGTGGCGGAACAGGGCCGCCGACAGATCGCCCCGCGGGGCGGGGAGCGCGGGGGAACCGGCTCGGACGGGACCTGGGGAAGACGGCATCAGCCACCACCTACCCCGCTCGGCCCCGGATATGCCTCGGCGCCGCAGGCCTCGGCCCTACGGGGCCGCGAGCCGACGGGCCGTCAGCCGGTGGGGCGCGGCAACGGGGGCAGGTCCGACGCCAGCCGCACGTACAGCAGGGCGGAGCGGGGTCCCGAGTCGGTGGCCACCTCGACGCCGCCGGAGTGGTGGAACCCGGCGTGGACCGCCACCCGCTTGGAGGCCTCGTTGGTGTCGTGGATCTCCAGGAGCAGCACGGCCAGGTCCAGGTGGCTGAAGGCCCAGTCGGCCAGCAGCCGTAGCGCCCGGCTGGCCACGTGGCGGCCGCGGGCCCCCGGGGCGAGCCAGTAGGCGGCGTTGCCGCAGCGGCCCGCCACCGTGAGGCTCACCACCCCCAGCAGGAGCGCGGGTCGATCGGGTTCCACCACCGTGAACACGTACTTGCGGCCGGTGGGCCAGAAGTCGAGCGAGAGCGCCACGTAGGTCTCGGCGTCGCTGCGGGCGTAGGGCCGGGGCACGGGGATGTAGCGCTGGATCACCGGGTCCTGGCAGGCCTCGGTGATCTGGTCGACGTCGTGCTCGGCGATCGGCCGGAGCGTGACCACGCCGTCGGTGAGCTCGATGCCAACGGGCTCGAGATCTGCGTCGGGCGGTGCCATCGGGGATCCTCCCGGCCCGGGGGACCGGCGTCGGGGGGCAGGGAAGGTGCCCACGGTTCGTGGCCAGCGTAGGTGGCCCCACGTCGGCGCGGGCCCGGCGCAGACAGGCAGGCGCCATGCTCCGGGGTGCTGTTCAGTGCGGTGGCGCCCCGGTCCCAGACGCTGGGCCGCCTGCTGGACGTGGCGGCCCGGGCCGTGCCCCGGGCTGCGGCGGGGCAGGAGCATCGCTGGCCGGTCGGGTGAACGCCTGGGTGGTGAACCGCCAGGCCGCGAGGTGATCCGGCCAATGGCGCGGGTGGAGGCCGGCCTTCACGAAGAGGTGGCCCACGAAGTCGTCGAAGTCGGGGAACTGGGCCCACACATCGGGCAGGAACAGGCCCCGGTGGCGGCCGGCGGCGAGCAGGAGACCGTGGATCCCCGGCTGCACGCCGGACCGGAGCTCCTCCCGGGAACCGGCGGGCACCGCCTCGACAGGACCGACGCGTCGATCGAGGGATGGGCGAGGTCCGCGGGTGTGGTGGCGGGCAGCCGAGGGTCGTCGAACGCGGCCGACCGGGCCAGCCGGGCCACGGTGGGGGCCAACGGCTCGTCGGCCACGATCGCCCCGATGCAGCCGTTGAGGGCGCCGGCCACGTGGAGGGTGACGAACGCTCCCCGGCACTCGTGCAGCACCGCCGGCAGGTCGTCGGGCAGGGTGGGAGGGCGTCGCCCGAAGGCCGAGCGGATCGATTCCTCGGCGATGTCCAACAACACGGCCCCGGCGGTCGCATCCAGTGGGGCCGGCGCCGCCGGCGCGGGGGCACCCGGGCCGGGACCGCCGGGTGCGGTCGGGTCAGCAGAGCGCGAAGGCGCCATAGCCCACCACCCGTTGCCGGTCGCCGGCGGTGTCGCCGGAGTTGCGCAGGTCCAACAGCTCCCCCTGCAGGTGCCGCTCATCGGCCACGCGGAGCAGGCCGCGCAGCGGCCGGTTCCCGCAGGCGTCGGTGTCGGAGACGCCGTCGGGGTGCCGGGCGAGGATCTCCCCGGCGGTGTGCCGATCCAGCCGGACGGCCTCGTCGTAGGGGTGGTAGTGCGAGAGGTCGGTGCTGATCACCACCACCGTGCCGGGGTCGTCCCACACCGCGTCGAGCAGGGAGGCCACCGCGGTGGCCGGGGCGTCGCCCACCACGAAGGGGGCCAGGAGGGCGTCGGGGACCACGGTCTGCAGGAACGGGAGCTGGACCTCGAGGGCGTGCTCGCGGGCGTGGGCTTCGTCGGCCACCACGGCGAGGCCGGCCGCCACCACCCGCGCCACGAGCGCGGTGTCGATGGCCACGGGGCCGAGCGGGGTGTCCCACCGGTCCGCGCTCGTGGCCGCCACCCCGCGGAACGCCACCCGGTGGCTCGGTCCCAGCAGGACCACCCGCCGGATCTCGTGGGCGTGGGGCGCGAGGCGCCGGTAGGCCGACGCGGCGATCGGTCCCGAGTAGACGAGGCCGGCATGGGGGACCACCAGGGCCCGGGGTCCAGCCGCATCCTCGCACGGGTCGGCGCCGGCGGGGTCCCCCGACGCGTGGACACGGTGCGCGGCCGGAGCGGCGTCGTCGAAGCACGCCTGCACCAGGCGGCGGAGGTCGTCGGGATCGTCGGGATAGAACAGACCGGCCACGGCCGGGGGCCGCACGCGTGGGGGGCGGGCGATCACGAGGCCGTGCCCTGCGGGCGGCGGTCGATGGTCACCGGTTGCCGCCGTGGACCCCAGCCACCGGGAGGTCCGTCGAACACCCCGGCCAGGGTGGTGCCGCAGGCCGTGCAGTGCCCGGTGTCGTCGACCCCGTAGGCGCCGAGCTGGTACCAGTCCCGCTCGATCACGACCGCGCGACAGCCGGTGCAGGTGGTGCTCTGGCCGTGGCGGTCGTGGACGTTGCCGGTGTAGGCGTGGTGCACGCCGTTGGCCAGGGCGATGTGGCGGGCCCGGGTCAGGGTCTCGGGTGGGGTGGCGGGGGTGTCCAACATCCGGAAGTCGGGGTGGAACGCGGTGAAGTGCATGGGCACGTCGGGGCCGAGGTGCTCCACCACCCACGCGGTCATCTCGTCGAGCTCCCGGCTGCTGTCGTTGAGCCCGGGGATCAAGAGCGTGGTCAGCTCGAACCACACGTCGGTCTCGTGCAGGTACCGCAGCGAGTCGAGCACCGCGCCCAGTTCGGCCCCGCAGGTGTGCCGGTAGAAGTCCTCGGTGAAGCCCTTCAGGTCCACGTTGGCGGCGTCGAGGTGGGCGTAGAAGTCGGCGCGGGGCTCGGGGTTGATGTAGCCCGCGGTGACGGCCACGGTGCGGAGGCCGACGCCGTGGCAGGCGTCGGCCACGTCGTTGGCGTACTCCAGGAAGATCGTGGGGTCGTTGTAGGTGAAGGCCACGCTGCGGCAGCCACTGTCGAGCGCGGTCCGGGCGATGGCCTCGGGCGACGCCGCGTCGGCCAGGGTGTGGATCTCCTTGGACTTGGAGATGTCCCAGTTCTGGCAGAACCGGCAGGCCAGGTTGCAGCCGGCCGTGCCGAACGAGAACGTGGCCGAGCCGGGCAGGAAGTGGTTGAGCGGCTTCTTCTCCACCGGGTCCACGCAGAAGCCGCTGGACCGGCCGTAGGTCTGCAGCACCACGCCGTCGCCCTGGCGGCCCCGCACGAAGCACACGCCCTGTTGGCCGTCGCGCAGATTGCACGCCCGGGGGCACACGTCGCACTGCACCCGTCCGTCATCGAGCGCGTGCCAGTAGCGGGTGGGAACGGTGAAGGGATCGGACACGGTCGTGTTCATCCCCTTGCACGGTACGGAACGATCGGCCCGTACCCACCCCGCGGTGCTGCGACAGGTGTCCTGCCGGCCCGGGACCTCGGACCCTGGTCAGTGCACGGCGGGCCGACGAAGGCTGGTGGCGGCCCGCCGGGCCAGGAGGGAGTCGAGCCGGCCGCGGTTGGACCGCTGGATCACGATGAACGGCGCGTTGAACACCACGCCGAACAGCGCCATGGCCACGAAGAGCGCCGGTGGGCACCACGCCAGGTGCAGCGGGGTGGACGCCCAGATCAGCCAGTGCACCCGCTCGGCCCGGATCGTCTCGGCCCGGAACCGCCAGAGGTCGGCGGTGGCCCCCGACGGCACCCGCCGCTTGGCGTAGCCGCCCGCGAAGAGGGCACCGGCCTCGGGCCCGCAGTCCCTCCCCCCGCGCACGGCCAGGGGCCGCTGCCACCAGCGTCCGGCATCCTCCCAGTCACGCAGGCGGGTGAGCGGTCCGGTCCGCTCCACCCGGCTCAGCGGCCACCGGTTGGCCCACCACCCGACCACGAGCGACACGCCCAACCAGGCGAACGACGACAGCACCACCGCAGCGGTGTCACCTACGGAGACGAGCATGGATCCGCTCCCTGTCAGGGCCGGGCGGCCAGGTGGATGGTGCGGCCGTTCCAGCGCACCTGACGAACCAGGGCGGTGCGGAGGGTGGACCAGGCGAACACGG
>DAIMFV010000300.1:0-4311 GCA_036724365.1 Acidimicrobiales bacterium
CGATGCCCTGCGCGCCGAGGATGCGGCCCTGCGCGGCGTCGCCCTCGGTGTCGGGGGTGCCGCTGCCGGCCCGGCGGCTCTGCAGGGCCTCGCGCAGCTCCCGGTACCGGGGCTCGCGCTCCTTCAAGAGCGCAAGGGTCGGGGTGGCGATGAAGAGCGACGAGTAGGCACCCGACATGAGCCCCAGGAACAGGGCGATCCCGTACTCCTCCAACGTGGAGGCACCGAGGGCGAACGCCCCGATCAACAACACCGAGGCGATGGGCAACAGGGTGCTGATCGACGTGTTCAGCGAGCGCATGAGCACCTGGTTGAGGGAGAGGTTGGCCATCGCCGAGTACGTCATCTTGGCCTTGGTGCCCGAGACCAGGCCGGTGTTCTCGTCGACCCGGTCGAACACCACGATCCCGTCGTAGATCGAGAACCCGAGCATCGTGAGCAACGCGATCACCGTGGCCGGGGTGACCGGGAACCCGAAGAGCGAGTAGAGGCCGATGACCACGATCAGGTCGTGGAAGAGCGCCAACACGGTGGCGACGGCCATCTTCAGCTCGAACCGCAGGGTGATGAACACGGTGATGGCGATCAGGAAGACCACCAGGGCGTTGCGGGCCTTCTGGGAGATCTGCTGACCCCACGACGGGCCCACCGTGTCGATCGTGACCTCGGACTCCGGGGTGCCGGTGAGGCGGGTGAGCGTGTCGGTGACGTCCTGGCTGAGCCGGGCCCGTTCGGCCCCCTCGAGGTCGACCAGGTCTTCCACCTCGGTGGTCATGCGGCCGATGGCGGCCCGGTGGACCGTGGTCACGGCGGCGGCGTCCTCGGCGGTCTCGACCGCATCGGGCAGCGCGTCGATCTCCGCCTGCAGGGCGACGAGGGGGGCCGGCACCGCGGTCTCGAACGGCCCGGTCACACCGTTCAGCTCGTCGCGGACGCCCCGCAGATCGCCCACCACCGCGGCGGGGGCGTCGGCCTCCAGTCGCCCGAGTCCGGCCCGGGCCTCGTCCAGCGCATCGGTGGTGGCCGCGTCCGGTTCCGCCTCGGCCGCCGCCTCGACGCGGAGGAACCGGGTGGAGGTGCCATCGCTGTTCTGGGTGACCTCCTGGACCTGGGCGTCCTGGTAGCCGAGGTCGGTCATGGCGGCGGCCACCTCGGCCACGTCGGCCTTTCCGGCCGCCACCTCCCAGACCGTGCCCCCGGTGAAGTCGATGCCCAGGTTCAGTCCGTTCCCGAGGAGGGAGGCCAGCCCGATGGCGATCACCACGGCCGAACCGCCGAACCAGAGCTTCCAGCGGCCGACGATCTCGAAGTCGGTCTCGCCGTGGTACAGCCGTGACCACACCCCGCGGCGGTCTGGCGTGGCCGTGGGCCCGGGATCGTTGGTGGTGGACGTGGGTTCGTTCGGGGAGGTCACGACGCCACCGCCTTCCGGGAGATGGTCACGTGGTCCGTGGCGGCTCCCACCCCGAAGAAGCGCGCGTTGGCGAAACGGGGAGAGCGGGCCAGGAGGAGGATGAGGGGGCGGGTGAAGAAGATCGCCACCGCGAGGTCGACGATCACCGAGATCCCGAGGAAGTAGGCGAAGCCCCGCACCGGGCCCACGGTGAGGTACCAGAGCAGGAAGGCACCGATGAAGGCGGCACCGTTGGCGGTGAGCACGGTCCGGATGCCGAAGTGGTACCCGAGCTCGGTGGCGCGGCGGATGCTGCGGCCCTTGCGCAGCTCGTCCTTCACCCGCTCGAACACCACGATGTAGGTGTCGGCCGTGGTGCCGACCGACACGATGATGCCGGTGATGCCGGCCAGCGTGAGGGCCAGCCCCTGGGTCTCCGAGAGCAGGCACACGACCCCGTACATCAGGGCCATCCACACGAGCAGGCCGATCACCACCACCAGGCCGAAGCCCCGGTAGTAGAGGACCATGTAGAGGCACAGGGCGGCGATGCCGATCGCCCCGGCGAGGAGGCCGGCCCGGAGGGAGTCACTGCCGAGCGTGGCCGACACCTGACGGAGGGCGGCCTGTTCGAACTCCACCGGCAGCGAGCCGTAGCGCAGCACGAGGGCGAGGTCCTTGGCCTCGGACTCGCTGAAGTCGCCGGTGATCTGGAAGCTGTCGCCCGACGCCAGGTCGGGCCCCTGGACGGTGGGGGCCGACAGCACCGCTCCGTCCAGGACGATGGCGATGGCACCGGATCCCCCGCCATCCTGTGGTCCCGGGCAGGTGGGAGCGCCCTCGTAGCAGGCGTTGAAGGCCACGTTGGCCTCGTCGCGGAACGAGCCCTTGACCGCGGTGACCACCTGCCACTCGCCGTTGCCGAGGACGGCGTCCGCCTTGGAGAGGGCATCGCCCTCCATGGCCACGGGACCCAACGTGTAGATGATCCTGCCGTCGTCGGACAACAGGTTGACCGCCCCCTCGGGCAACCCGGTGCTGTCGGTGGGCGGAGCCACGGTGACACCCGACGACCCACAGCCGGCAGAGCCCGACCCGCTGGACGCCACGGTGGTGGTCGTGGTGGATCCCGCCGGCGCGGTGGTCGTGGTGGTGGCCGGTGCCGTGGTGGTCGTCGGCGCGGTGGTGGTCGTCGGAGCCGTGGTGGTGGGGGCGGTGGTGGTGGTCGTGCTGGGTGCGAACTGCACGGGCAGCGCACCCTCACCGGGAGCCACCCCGACCGTGCCGCCGCCGAACTCGGCCAGGCCGGTCTCGGAGGTGCCAGTGGCCTCGGTGGTCTCGGTGGCCCCGGTGGTCTGGGTGGCCCCGGTCTCGGTGGTGCCGGTGGTCTCGGTGGCCCCGGTGGTCTCGGTGGCTCCGGTGGTGTCGGATCCCCCGACCGCGGTGGTCGAGGTGGCGCCCGGCGCGGTGGCCTCGGTGGTACCGGGATCGGCGAGCGCCGGGGCGTCGGGGTTGATCGACCGGCTGAGCACGGGCCGGAACTCCAGGCGCGCGGTGCAGCCCACCAGCGACTCGGCCTGGGCGCGGTTCTTGACGCCCGGGAGCTGGATGACCACGGTGCGACCCTGGCGGGTGATGTCGGGCTCGGCCACACCCAGCCCGTCGACCCGCTGGCGGATGATGTCCATGGCCTTGTCGACGGACTCCTCCGACGGCAGTCGCCCGTCCACCTCCTTGGCCTGGAGCACCACCGAGAACCCACCCTGCAGGTCGAGGCCGAGCACGGGGTCGGTACCGGTGCTCCACGCCAGCGCGGCTCCCCCGAAGGAGAGCACCAGCATGATGATCATCGGCACCAGAAGCTGTCGGCGCTTCACGAAGGGTCTCCCTGGGGTCCGCCCGGATCGGGCTCGTGGGGGTCGTCGCCGGGGCGACCGGCATCGGTGTCGTGGGCTTCCGATCCCGGAGGATCGACGCGCCGCACGATGGCGGCGCGGGCCAGGGTGAGCTGCACCCCGGGCGACACCTCCACCTCGACGGTCTCGGTCGCCAGGCCCGTGATTCGTCCGTGGATCCCGCCCGCGGTGATCACCCGGTCGCCCTCCTGCAAGGTCGCCACCATGGCCCGCTGGTCCCGGACCCGGGCCTGCTGCGGTCGGATGAGGAGGAACCACCCGATGGCGATCAACAGGATGGTCAGCAGCAGCTGGGGCACGCGCGCACGCTCGGTCGGGGGGGCGGATATGGCCGGAGGCACCTTAGGACAGCCACCCGGGCGCCCCGGCATCACCCACGCCCTCCCACCGCGCACCCACCGCCCACCCACACCGCCCACCCACACCGGGGACGCCCGGGGCCGACCGCCGCACCGCGTGCACCGACACGGGTGGGTCAGCCCCAGATGTCGAGCACCCGGCGGCGTTCCCGGTCGAAGCGTTGCTCCGCCACCGCGGCGCGCAGCCCCGCCACCAGATCCGACAGCCAGACCACGTTGTGGATGGTGAGCAGGCGCGCGGCGGTGGGCTCGCCCAGGCGGTGCAGGTGGCGCAGGTACGCCCGCGACCACCGGGCGCACACCGGGCACGGGCAGGACTCGTCGAGGGGACGCTCGTCGCGCTCGTACTCCGCCCGCTTGATGCTGAGCTTTCCCGTGCCCGTGAGCACCGTGCCGGCGGCTTGCGAAGTGGCGTCGATCGAGATGCCCGTGGCCAAGTTGGCCACGATGTTGTTGATGATCGTGGGGCTGGCGTTGTCGGTGCCGGAGATGCCAGTGCCGATCGCCGTATCGCCGCCGTAGATCGTGTTGTTGACGATGCGGCCGAACGGCACGGCCCCGAGCGGCGTGTTGGCCACGGTGGCTTCGCCGCTGAATTGAATGCCGCCCTTGCCCACTCCGTAGATCAAGTTGTTGACGATGG
>DAIMFV010000301.1:0-436 GCA_036724365.1 Acidimicrobiales bacterium
CCACCACGCTGATGGCACCCCCCGTGTACGACGGGGCGATGGTGCGCACCACGCGGCGCCGGGCCCGGGTGGGCAGGCGCGCGTAGACCTCCAGGGCCAACAGGTGGAGACGGTCACGCACGGCCGCCACCCTAGGGGTCGATCACCGCAGGCCGACCTGCGACGGGTGCAGCGCGGCCAGGCGACCGGCCAGCTCGGCCGTGGCCCCGGCCACGGGGATGCGGCGGGCGGCGTGGTCGAGCACCGTGAGACCCCGGCCGGCCACGTCGGCCACCGTGCCCCCGGCCTCCCGGCACACCAGGGTGGCGCCCAGGAAGTCCCACACCCCGAGCTCGTCGGTGGTGCAGTCGAGGTAGCCGTCGAGCGTGCCGTCGGCCACCGCGCACAGGTCCAGCGCGGCCGCACCCAGCGCCCGGAACTGGGCCCACCCGCCGTG
>DAIMFV010000301.1:446-4251 GCA_036724365.1 Acidimicrobiales bacterium
GGGGGGGGGGGGGGGCGCGCCGGGGGGCGGCCCGCGGCCCCCCGCCACGGGCCCCGCGGCCCCCCCCCCCGGGCCCGGAAGGGGCCCCCCCCCGCCGTGACCGGCCGGCACGCCGTTGAGGCCCACCACCGCCTGGTCCAGACGACTGCACCCCGACGTCCGGATGGGCTCGCCGTCGCGCTGGGCACCCAGGCCCCGGGCCGCCGTCCACCGGTTGCCGTGGCGCAGGTCGACCACCAGCGCCACCGCCGGGCCGGCCGCGTCGACCGCGCACAGGCTCACCGCCCACCATGACAGGCCCCGGGAGGCGTTGGTGGAGCCGTCGAGCGGGTCGAGCACCACGGTGACCGCCGCCTCGTTCCCTACCTGATCGCTGCCCTGCTGGTCACTCCCCTGCCGGCCGCTCTCCTCGCTGAGCACGCCCAGGCCCGCCGCCCGCAGCACCGCCACCGCGACGGCATCGGCGGCCAGGTCGCTGTGGTGCTGACCCGCCCTGGTGCCGGCACCCCCCCAGTCGGCGGTGCCCGCCAGTGCGTCGGCCACCGCCGCCGCGGCCTCGTCGAGCACGCCTGCCAACCAGCTGGGCGAGGTGCATTGGTCGGTCACGTTGCTCGACGGTAACCGGGGCGTGGCAGGCTGGGGGACGTCCAACCGCTCCCAGGAGGTGTTCGTGGCGGTCATCGACGTGGCCGGCTTCGTCGCCGACCTCAAGGATCACGCTGTCGACCACGGGTTCCACGTGCACGACGAGCGGCACTTCGTGGAGACCAACTCCCTGCGCCAGGCGTGGGAGGTCGACCTCCACCCCGAAGACGCCTGTGGCGGCCCGCTCGACCTGCACCTGGCCCTGGAGATCGACCCGCGCGTCCTCCTGTCGTTCGAGGACCTGGTGCTCGAACTGGACGAGGGCGACGACCCGCCCGACCTGCACCGCTTTCCGCTCCACTTCACCTGGGGCATGCCACCGCTCCCCAACGGGCCCGATCTGTTGATCCTGGCCACCGACCTCGCCGGCGTCGGGGGCCCCGAGCTCCCGCTCGAGGTGTCGGCCATCGACTCGTTCGCCTCGGTCACCGACGGACCCGACCGCACGGTGAGCATCCTGGGCAAGGTCGAGGTCTCGCTGGCCCAGGTGTACATCGGCCAGCAGGACCTCCTGTGCGACGTGCTCGACCGCTGCCACGCGATCAGCGCCTACCTGCTCGACCGGGCCCCGCTCTGGTTGGGCGACACCTACTGACCGTGACCGCCCCACAACAGCCCGGCCCGCTGGCCCGGGTGGTGCTCCTGGCCGGCCCGTCGGGTTGCGGCAAGACCTACCTGGCCCGCTCCCTGGACGTGCCGATGCTCTCGCTCGACAACTTCTACCGGGTGGGCGAGGACCGCGACCTTCCCCGCAGCCCCGACGGGGCCATCGACTGGGAGTCCCCGCGGAGCTGGAACACCGACGGCGCCCGCCGGGCCCTGAACGTGCTGTGCCGCACCGGGCAGGCCCAGGTGCCCGCCTACCGCCATGGCCAGGGCCGCACCGACGGGTTCCGGCCCATCAGCCTCGACGGCTCCCCGGTCGTGGTGGCCGAAGGGCTGTTCGCGGGCGAGCTCATCGAGCCGCTCCGGGCCGACGGCCTCCTCGCCGACGCCGTGTTCGTGGCCGGCAACCGGTGGTTCACGTTCGGCCGCCGCCTGCGCCGCGACGTCCGGGAGCACCGCGGTCCGCTGCACGAGCTCCTGCGCCAGGGCATCGAGAAGGTCCGCGACGAGCCCAAGGTGGTGCGCACCCTCCGCGCCCAGGGCCTGCGCCACGCCACCCCCGAGGAGGTGCGGGACCTGGTGGCCGGACTCAAGGCCCGAGGGCTCCCCCACGTCGCCACCGCGCCAGCCCCCCGGGCGGCCGGCTAGGCCACGTCGGGGTGCCGGCCACGGCGGTGAGGAACGGCCAGGGGGTGGCCGCCGAGCTGGGGGGGCAGGCGGGGGGCGGAACCGCCACCAAGGGATTATGAGTCCCGTGCTCTAACCATTGAGCTACAACCCCGCCGGTCATGCTGCCAGACGGCGCCCACTGGCCGGGGCGTCCACCCTCGGCACAGGGTCCGCTCCGCGTCAACCCCGGGGCAGGACCAGATCAGCCCGCAGCGAGGCGAGCCTCGACCTCTGCCTCCAACTCGTCGAGCAGTCCGCCCAGGAGCACGAGCCGGTCCTCGCAGCCGTCGGTGGCCAGCAGTCGGTAGCGGTCCAGTGAGCCGAGCGGGGCGAGGAGTGCGAGCTGCCACAGGCCGACGTCGGGATCGTCGGACACCTCGGCCAGCGGTTGGGCGGGCTGGCCCAGCTCGGACAGCAGGGCCAGCAACCGCCGCACCTGGCGGACCTGCTCGCCGTAGCCGGCCGCGAGGGCGACGGGATCGACCGGGGCTGGGTCGGGCCAGTCGACCACCTCGGCACGGGGGTAGGGGTCGTCGTCGAGCCAGCGCTCCACCCGCACCCGGCGGGTGCCCACAGCCAGCACGCCCCAGCGACCATCGGGGGCCTGTTCGGCCTGCACGATCCGGGCCACCACGCCCGCATCGGCGCGGACGTCGCCGCCGCCCACCTCGCTCCCGCGTTCGATCAGGGCGACCCCGAACTCCCGGTCGCCGGCGAGGCAGTGGTCCATGAGCGCCCGGTAGCGGGGCTCGAACACGTGCAGCGGCAGCGCCATCCCGGGAAGCAGCACCGCCTGCAACGGGAACATGGCCAGCTCACCCATGGCCCGGACCCTACGCCCGGCGCCGCTCGGGCGGCATCAGTCCATCGCCGGCAGCGGCGGGTCGAAGGTGAGGGCCACCGATGGCTCGTTGTCCGCCATGACGTCGTCGGGCCAGGTGGCCTCGGCCACGTGGCTCACCCCGTCGAGCACCACGATCACCTCGTAGGTGAACGGACCGGTGCCGAGCGCACTGGCGGTCTTGCCGTCCTCCATGGGCCCGTTCCACGAGACGGTTCCGGCCCCACAGCTCTCCGCCGGGGTGGGGGTGAAGGTGTGCTCTCGCCCCTCGCTGGACCGCACGGTCACCGTGGCCTCGGCCGAGCTCGGCGTGGCCGCCAGGTCGGAGAGCGCGAGCTCCACGCCGTAGCTGTCGACCACGCCCTCGTTGTCGGCCAGCACGGCCATCCTCGCCGCCGGCACCGGCAGGGTGCCCTCGGCGGTGGTGGTCCAGCGGAAGGTCACGAACAGGTCGCCCCCGCCCTCGCCCGCACCCCGACCCGAGAGCGTCACGTCGTAGACGCCAGGGTGACCGGCCGGCTCCACCGTTCGGTCGCCGTCGGCGCCCTCGGACACCGGGACGGTGATCTGTCGCGGGCAGGTCTCACCCACGGCTGAGAAGGTGGCCTCGAACGCCCAGTCGTCGAGTGGGAACTCCACCCGCACCGCATCGGTGGCCCCCACGTCCGCAGGCTCCGTGGGCGGCGCCCCGTCGGCACAGAGCCCCTCGAAGCAGAACGTCCACGCCTCCAACTCGATCGGCGCACCGGCGCCGGTGACCGTCACGGCCGGCAGACCACCAGACGTGGTGCCGTCGGGGTCGACCGGGTCCTCGCTGGTGGTCGGGGCCGCGGTCGTGGTGGTGGACGACGCGCCGGACGCCGCCCCCGACGACCCGTCGTCGGTCGCACACCCCACGAGGAGGCTCGCGGGGAGCAGTACGGCACAGATGGCGAGAGCTCGAACGTGGATCATGGCGGTTGTGACGTTACGCACACCGTTCCAGTTCCGCAGCCGGGCCCCCCCGGCCCCCCTGGTGAACAGCAGCTGCGGGCGGGCGGAACC
>DAIMFV010000302.1:0-2946 GCA_036724365.1 Acidimicrobiales bacterium
CGGCGGTGACGTCACCGCCACCGGCGCCTCGCAGGGTGCCAGATCCCCCGACCGTGGCGCCGCCAGGCGTGGCGGGAGCTACCAGGGCCGCGGCCACGAGCAGGGCCAGCACCGCCGCCGGGCCGACGCGGGTCACGAGCCCCCGCTTGTTCCCTCCCGCGTGGAGCCGGTGGCTCCGTCGGTGGCCCTGGCTCGATCCTCTCGGCGTCATGTGCGCCCCCACTTCGGATCCCGTGGCCCTCTGAAGGGCACCTGTAGCGTCCATCGTGCGACGGCAGGCCGGTGCTCCACCACCGACCAAGGTCCCAAGCTCAACGTGGTGGGGGTCGACCGGGACCAGGCAGACCGAGCGCTGGACGGCTTGACGCAGGTTCGGCAAGGACGGTGACCCGGTTCCACAGCACCACGGTCGTCACGACCAGCCGGAGCGCGACCACCAGGCGAACTCGACGGGGCCACCCGTCGATGTCGAGCAGGACCCCGGCGCGAGTTGGCGCGTGCACCGAGCGTCGCCGTACCGGTAGCGCTCGAGGTGCGCCGTACGATCGGGCGTTGCCGCCGCCCGCAACGGGGGATGCGTTGGTTCACCCCCACGGATCTGTTACGGTTTCGTGACGAAGCCGGGCATCGCACTCCTGCACGCCCGGCGGAGGAGGACGGTTCGTGCGTCGGCGTTCACTGGGCGTGACCCTCACGGTGGCGGCTCTGGCCTTCGGGCTCTCGGCGCCTCAGGTGGCCAACTCCGCCCCGACGCAGAACCTCGAGGAGCAGCGCGACCAGGTGCGCGCCGAGCGGGCCCGGGTGGCCGCGCAGATCGACACCTCCGAGGCCTCGCTGGCCGAGGTCGACGACGCCCTCCAGGTCATCGAGGAGAACCTCCGGGCCCAGGAGGCCGCCCTCACCCGCATCGAGGGTGAGGTGGCCCAGGCCGAGAAGGACATCGCCGACGCCGAGGCCGCCATCGTGCGCCTGAACGAGGAGATCGTCTCCCTGCGTGACGAGATGCGCCGCCGGGCCGTGGCCGCCTACGTCAGCCCGGCCGCCGACGACGTGCTGAGCGTGCTGGAGACCAACGACTTCACCACCGCCGCCACCCGGAAGTTCTACATCGAGCTCCGTTCCCAGGGCGACGCCGACGTGGCCGACCGGCTCGAGGGCGCCACCGACGACATCGCCCACGAACGCGAGAAGGCCAAGACGGCCCGCGAGCTCGCCGAAGCCAAGCGCCAGGAGCAGGCCGAGCGCACCGAGGCGGTCGACGCCGCCCGGGCCGACCAGCAGCGCCTCGCCGACAACATGCAGGCCACCATCGACGCCCAGATCGCCCGCTCGCTGGATCTGGCCGAGACCGACCGTGAGCTGTCGGCCCAGATCGCCGAGCAGCAGGCCGCCCTGGCCGCCCGCCTCGCCGCCGAGCGGGCCGCCCGCGAAGAGGCCGCCCGCCAGGCCAGCCGCCGCTCCAGCCAGAGCTCCGGGGGCGGCGGCGGTGCCCCGCTCCCGCCCCTGTCGGGCGGTGGTGGCACCTCCACCGGCAACCGCGGCGTGGCCGTGTGCAGCGTGCCCAACATCTCCGGTGGGGTGAACTGCCAGATCCAGGACCGGGTCACCGGCATGGTGAACGCGGCCCGGGCCGACGGCGTGAACCTCACCGGCAGCGGGTACCGCGACGCCTCCCGCCAGATCTCCCTGCGCCAGTCGCACTGCGGGTCCAGCTACTACGCCATCTACCAGATGTCGGCCAGCTCCTGCCGGCCGCCCACCGCCAAGCCGGGGTCGTCGCAACACGAGATCGGCCTGGCCATCGACTTCAGCAACTGCAGTCGGGGCAGCGCCTCCTACAACTGGCTCAAGGCCAACGCCGCCAGCCACGGCTTCTACAACCTGCCCAGCGAGTCGTGGCACTGGAGCACCAGCGGCCGCTGAGCCGCTCCACACCTCCACCGGCGGCCGGGTCAGCGGACGCCCCCGGCACCCCGCCCCCGGACCCCGCCTCGGTGGGTCGGTTGACGGCCCCAACCGGTTCGGAGCCGCCGGGGCCAACTTGCTAGGGTGACAGCCCTTGGTGATCGTAGCTCAGCTGGTCAGAGCGCCGCGTTGTGGTCGCGGATGTCGGGGGTTCAAATCCCCTCGGTCACCCCAGTCGACGCCGCCGGTCGCCTCCCACAGAGACGGCCGGCGGTGTCGCGCACGCACGCTCGACCACCGCTGAGGCGGGGCACGGAGGCGGGCGCCGACCTGCGGGCGAGCCGGTCCCGGGCCTCCTGATCGCCTGCTCACGGCACCCCAACCGGTTGGCATCGGCGCCAGGGCCGTGCACTAGAGTCGCCACGCGCCTCTAGCTCAATGGCAGAGCAATGGACTCTTAATCCACAGGTTGGGGGTTCGAATCCCCCGGGGCGCACCTCTCGTCGACCCCCGGCTGCGGCTGGGGGTCGACGTGGTTTTCCGGCCAGTTCGCGGTGCACAAGGCCCGGCCTCTCCCGCTGCCACCCGCGCCGACCCCGGACGCGTCGAGGGGGGCGCTCGAAGCGCCCCCCTCGACGGGTCGCAGGTTTCGGGGGCGGGTCAGCCCACGGTCGACAGGGCCACGTTGAGGCGGTACCCGTCGGCCGCGATGTCGCGGTTGCCCAGGCCGGGGTAGTCACCGGCGGTGAAGTTGTTGGTGAGGCTGTCGTTGGCGCCGAACCGCACGGCGGCCTCGTTGCCGGCCGACGCCGGGAAGGCCAGGTTCGAGTTGGAGAACGCCTCGACCCAGAAGCTGAACTCCACCGTGACGTGCTCCTGGGTGGTGCCGGTGAGGGCGGTGGCGGCCGCCCCCGTGAACGGACCGTGGTAGTCGCCGTCGCGGTCACCGGTGTCCATGATCGAGGGGTTGAAGTTGAAGTTCACCCAGGCCCCGCTGCCCACCCGGTAGCGGCCGGTGACGGTGCCGATCTTGGTCTGGGC
>DAIMFV010000302.1:2956-4241 GCA_036724365.1 Acidimicrobiales bacterium
CAGGGTCATGCGGGGGACGAGGGAGGAGATCAGGATGTGCTCCTTCAGGGTGTGGGCGCCCTGGATGAGGTGGGAGAGGTCCACCCGCCAGGTGTCGCCCGCGGCCGGGATCACGTCGAACTCGACCCGGCCCGATGCGGTGGCGCTGTCGCGCTCGTCGTCCACCGTGCAGCAGGCGTCAGCGCCCATCATGCCCTTGAGCTGGACGTTCACCGAGGTGGGCGAGATCTGCTTGCGCACCCGGTGACGCCACTCCCAGGAGTCGAACACCGACGCATCCTTGTTGTAGTCGGCGGTGCTCGTGTCGGTCACCGCGACGTTGGCGAGGCGGGGCTGGGGGGCCGGGTTGAGGTCGGCGTACAGGACGAACGTGTTGCCCTGTCGGGAGAACTCGGCCACGTCGAGCTGCAGGCCCAGGAAGGCGGGCAACGGGAAGGCGGCGAAGCTGTCGGAGAGCCCGCTCACGAAGTTCGGGAACAACGCTGCGAAGAGCGTCTCGACCGACGGCTCGTTGGCCCCGACCTTGTTGTCCAGCACCCGAACAGCGACGGTGCCGGCCGGCGGCGGGGAGATGACCGGCGCCAGAGCGCCCGCCACCTCGTCGTAGCCCATCTCGAACCCGAGGGGAGCGTCGACGCCGAGGGTCAGCCAGGTGACGTTGCCGCTGGCCTTGGGCTCCACGAACTTGAGGTGCAGGTCGGCGAGGGTGAGCTCGGCCATCTCGCCGGAAGGACCGGGGTCACCGTCGAGGAACGGCCCGTAGAAGGGATCGACCTCGATCTGCATCGGCGTGCCAGGCGGCAACGCCGAGGCGAAGGCGGGGATGAGTCCGGCCAGGATCGACGAGTTGATCGGCAGCATGTTGCCGCCGAAGTCGATCTCGGTGATGGTCTGGTTCAACAACCCGCAGGTGGTCATCACGCCCAGGAGCTGGTTGAAGGCCGAGGCCGAGATCACCAGGCCCAGGCCGTAGGGCTGGCCCGACGGCGTGGTGCCACCGAGGCTCGGATACACGCCCGGGGTGTCGAAGGTGCTGTTGATGAAGGGCGCGTCGGGCACCTGGGCGCACTCGCCCGGGCCGGCGCCGATCACCGAGGAGAAGTCGGCGTCGGAGCGGAAGTCGATGCCCGAGGCGGTCTCGGTGATGGTGGTGAACGGCGCGTCCAGGTGGGCCTGCACGGCGTCGCCCACCGACCCGGCGATGGAGATCTCGGCCAGCGCGGTCTCGATGGCGTCGGCGATCGGCGAGTCGTTCGGGCCGGAGCCGTCGGGGTCGCCGAGCTGG
>DAIMFV010000303.1:0-4209 GCA_036724365.1 Acidimicrobiales bacterium
CCGCCAGTGTGCTCGCTGGCGGAGTGGGAGCGGGTGAGTCGGGGGGATGCGACCCTCAGCGGGTGAGCAGGACCGCCGAGCCGTGGCCGAACAGGCCCTGGTTGGCGGTGATGCCCGCGGTGGCCCCCTCGACCTGGCGGCCGGCGGCCTGGCCCCGGAGCTGCCAGGTGACCTCGCAGACCTGGGCGATCGCCTGGGCGGGGACGGCCTCGCCGAAGCAGGCGAGTCCGCCGCTCGGGTTGACGGGGATGCGGCCGCCGAGTGACGTGTCACCGTCGTTGAGGAGCCGCTCGGCCTCGCCGCGCTTGCACAGGCCGATGTCCTCGTACCAGTCCAGCTCGAGGGCGGTGGACAGGTCGTAGACCTCGGCCAGCGAGAGGTCCTCGGGGCTGATGCCGGACTCCTCGTAGGCCGCGTGGGCGATCGACTCCTTGAACGGACGATCGGGGGCGGCGACGACGGCGGTGGAGTCGGTGGCCATGTCGGGCAGGTCGATCACGGTGTTCGGGTACGTGGGGGACACGGTGGACACCGCGGCGATGCGCACCCGCGAACCCGCCGAGGCGGCGTGGCGCTCGGCGAAGGCCATCGACGACAACACGATGGCGGCCCCGCCGTCTGACGTGGCGCAGATCTCCAGCAGGTGCAGGGGATCGGCCACCACGGGGCTGGCCAGCACCTCCTCGACGGTGACGGCCTTCTGGTAGCGGGCGTTGGGGTTGGTGAGCCCGTTGCCCGCGTTCTTCACCTTGACCTTGGCGAAGTCGGTGCTCGTGGCGCCGTAGAGGTCCATGCGGCGGCGGGCGGCCAGGGCGAAGTACGTGGGGTTGGTGGCGCCGACGAGGCGGAAGCGCAACCAGTCCGGATCGGTGGGGCGGTCGCCGGCGTTGGGGGCCAGGAACCCCTTCGGGGTGGTGTCGGCGCCGACCACGAGGGCCACGTCGCAGAGGCCGGCCAGGATCCGGGTGCGTGCCGCCTCGATGGCGGTGACCCCCGACGCGCAGGCGGCGTAGCTGGAGGCCACCCGGGCCCCGGTCCAGCCCAGGGCCTGGGCGAAGGTGGCCCCGGCGACGTAGCCGGGGTAGCCGTTGCGCATGGTGTCGGCGCCGGACACGAACTGCACGTCGGTCCAGGCGATGCCGGCATCGCGGATGGCGTCTCGGGCGGCGGCCACGCCGTACTCCACGAAGTTGCGGCCCCACTTGCCCCAGGGGTGCATGCCCACGCCCAGCACGGCGATGTCGTTGGCGCCCATCAGTTGCTCTCCTCGGTGCCGGGTCCGGCGTCGGGTCCGGTGCCGGTCCCGCTCACCGGCTTCCACTTCCAGATCAGGTGGTCGACGTCGTCGTCGCTGAACAAGACGTCGACCACGAGCTCGACCTGTTGGCCCACGTGGAGGTCGTCGACGCTCACGCCGGCGACCACCTGGCCCATGACCACCAGCCCCTCGGCGGCGAGGTGCACCGCGGCGATGGCGAAGGGCACGTGCTCGGCGGTGGGGACCACGTAGGGCGGGGGCGGCTGGTACCGGGCGTCGGTGTAGCTCCAGACCGTTCCCTGTCGGGACAGGGGCACCTCGTGGAACTCGGTGCCGAGGCACGCCGGGTTGGGGCAGCCGTACGCGGCCTTGGGGAAGGCGTAGGTGCCGCAGGTGGTGCACTGCTGGCCGAGGAGGGTGGGCTCGTCGGCGTCGGGGGTGAACCACCCCTCGGCGCCCAGCGCGGGCACGCGCGTCCTGGTGGTCATGCCGGCTCCCGGTGGTGGCGGTGGTCCCCGAGCGGGTCGGGGCTGGGTTTCTGATGGTACGTCAGAAGTGGTGGGCGGCGACAAGGGCCGGGCGGGGACGGCCGGGCCGCGGTGCGCCGCGCTCCCGACAGCGACCGATGGACTTTGTTCAGATTCATGCCAGGAAGCTGACGGCGAAGCGCCACAGAGCGGGAACGAGCGTGCAACCGAGCGTCCGTACCGTCCTCGCTGTCAGTAACCGGTCCGACACCCGCCGGCCGGCAGCCACCCTGACTCCCGAGGAGGAGCGATGTTCAACCACGAACGGACTTGGAGGGGCGGTCCCGCACCGGTCGTCCCCGGTTCCGGTACGACCGGTCTGAGGGCCCGGCTCCAGTCGGGATCGGGCTCGGCGCCCGCGCCGGCCCGGGCCGGCCTGCGTCGGAAGGCGGCCGCTGGTGCGGGCCTGGCCGCCCTCGGTGTGCTGGCCCTGGCCGCTCCCGCCCTGGGTCAGGCCCAGGACGAGACGCTCGCCGCCCCCGACCAGGTGACGGCCCTGGGCACCCAGGTCAACCTGCTGTGGGTGGTCCTCGGGGCGGTGCTGGTGATCTTCATGCAGGCCGGGTTCGCCCTGGTCGAGACCGGCTTCTGCCGGGCGAAGCACGCCGCCCACGTGGTGGCGACCAACTTCGCCGTCTTCGGCCTGGGGTTCATCGGCTTCTTCGCCGTGGGCTATGCGTTCATGTTCGGCGGGTACTCGCTGAGCCTCATCGGCTACGACGCCCCCGTGGGCGGGGCGCTCATCGGCTCCGGTGAGTGGACCTTCCTGTACGAGGGCGGGTTCTTCCTCTCCGGCCTGGGCAAGAGCGGCTCGATCGCCGCCGTCATGGGCTTCTTCCTCTACATGGTCGCCTTCATGGACACGGTGGCCACGATTCCCACCGGCTCCATGGCCGAGCGCTGGGAGTGGAAGTCGTTCTGCGTCTGGGGCCTCTTCTGCGGCGCCGTGTACTACCCGCTGTTCGGCGCCTGGACCTGGGGCGGCGGCTGGCTGTCCCAGCTGGGCAACAGCCTCGGCCTCGGCCTCGGCTACGTCGACTTCGCCGGCTCCGGCATCGTGCACATGATGGGTGGCGTGGCCGCCCTGGCCGGTACGAAGGTGATCGGGCCCCGCATCGGCAAGTTCGCCAAGGACGGCACCCCCCGGGCCATGCCCGGCCACCACATCCCCATGGCCATGCTCGGCACCTTCATCCTGCTGTTCGGCTGGTTCGGCTTCAACGCCGCCTCCACCTTCGCCGTGACCGACATCCAGTTCGCCACGGTGGCCGCCAACACGGCCATCGCCGGGGCGTTCGGTGCGATCGTGTCGATGCTGTGGATCACCAAGCGGACGGGCAAGCCCGATCCCGGCATGATGGCCAACGGCATGCTCGCCGGCCTGGTGGGCATCACCGCCCCCTGCGCCTTCGTCGACCCCTGGGCGGCGGCGGTGATCGGCTCGGTCGCCGGTGTGCTGGTCATCGAGTCGGTGTTCTTCGTGGAGCGCAAGATGAAGCTCGACGACCCGGTGGGCGCCGTCTCGGTGCACGGCGTCAACGGCCTCTGGGGCGTGCTGGCGGTGGGCATCTTCGCCAACGGCAAGTACGGCGCCGGCTGGAACCTCACCACCGACGGCCCCGGCGCCGACGCCGCCGGCGTCACCGGGATCCTGGGTGGCGACTTCAGCCTGGGCCTCAGCCAGTTGGCCGCCCAGGGCATCGCCGCCCTCACCATCATCTTCGTCATGGGTGGTATCGCCTACGCCTTCTTCTTCATCCAGAACAAGGTGACCAAGGGCGGCATCCGCTCCAAGGCCGAGGACGAGATCGAGGGCCTGGACCTCCCCGAGATGGGCATCCTGGCCTACCCCGCCTTCGTCCGGGCAGTGGAGGGCAGCCACCTGGAGGGCAGCACCGTCACCTCCACGGTGGACGTGCGCTGACCGAATTGGGCCCCCTCCGGGTGGCCCAGGTGCTCAGTACCCCGAACCGGTGCCGGCTCCCTCGGGAGCCGGCACCGGCGCGTCGGCCCACCTGCGCCGGAGGTGCGGCGCGGGGTGGCGGCCCGGTAGAACGGTCGGGTGCCCCCCTACGACGACCATCGGCAGTGGCCCGGCACCGAACCGGCGGCGAGCGGCTCGCCCCGACGGCGCCGAGGTTCGGTGCGTCGCACCACGATCGTGGACATGCTGCGGCCCGAGGGGCTGACCGGGCCGTTGGTGGTGGCGGGCACGGGCCGAGACCTGGCCACCGGCATCGACGGCGAGCCCTACCTGGTCGACGCGGCGGCCACGTCGGTCACCGTGGCGGCGGGTCCCGACCGAACCGTGGCCGCGGTGGTCGCCGACTCCGCCACCGTGCAACCGGCGGCGACCGAGCTCGAGGCCCTGGTCGGCGAGGCCCCAGGCTCGGGCTTCCGGCGGGCCCTCGCTGCGGCGGCGCC
>DAIMFV010000304.1:0-4193 GCA_036724365.1 Acidimicrobiales bacterium
CGGACATGTGCCCCATCTACCCCATCGGCGGTGCGGACAGACCGTGCCGGTTCCGCCACCGGATCGCCGGCCCCGGGAGGTGTGTGCTCAGGGTTAACGTGACTGGTGGCGGCACGAGCACGGGCGTTCCCGATCCGTCATCAGGCCGTGTGGGAATCCAGATCGCCATGGCACCGACACCGAGGAGCCGCGATGACCGTCGTGTCCGTCCACCTTGCCGACGTGGGCCTGCCGAGGTCGCTGGGCCTCATCCGCCACCCTCGGCCCGCCTCGATCCCGGGACTGCTGCAGGCGAACGCCGGACTGGCCGCCACGTTCGGCACCACTCCGCCGCGACCGTCGCCCGGGCGCGTCGGGCTCATCGCGTTCTGGCGGGACGAGGCCGCACGAGAGCAGTTCGACATGTCGCATCCGCTCGCCGACGCACTTGGCGACGGACTCGTGGTGCACGCCCGGCCACTGCGCATCCACGGCACCTGGCCCGGCATCGGCGCCGACGTACCGAAGCGACGCAACGTCGAGCACCAGGGACCGGTGCTCGTGCTCACGCTGGCGAAGACGAAGGTCTCGCGCCTGGTGCCGTTCTTCCGGGCCAGCCAGCCGGCGGAGAAGGCCGTGGTGAAGGCACCGGGGAACCTGTTCACCAGTGCAATCCTGCGCCCGCCGTTCGTCGCGTCGGTGTCGTTGTGGGAGAGCAGCGAGGCCGCCATGGACTACGCCTTCAGCGGCCACCAGGCCGGACACCCCGAGGCCATAGCCGCCGGTCGAGCCAAGCCGTTCCACCACCAGGAGGCGTTCATCCGCCTCGCCATCGACGAGATCCGCGGCTCACTCGCCGGGCGCAACCCGCTGCCGCCGGACGCAATCCACGCGTGACGAGCCCTCTGCCGTCGACCACGTCAGCTTCGAACCCGACGATCAGGGATGCGCTGGGTAGCCGACCCGTTCCAGGAGTTGGGTGTGCACGTTCGCGTTCGAGTACAGCCCACCGCCCTGGTCCCCACGACGGCCACCGGCGCGATCGGTGAACCGTCCACCCGCCTCCTCGACGAGGAGGATCCACGGCGCGTGGTCCCACACGTGGCAGCACTCGGCGAGGAACCCGTCGATCTGACCACGCACCAACCCCACCAGCGCGAGAGGGCTCGGTGGCGCCAGGGTGGCTTCGGGGGGAAGACGACCCCGGGACTCGGAGTCGAGCGCATCGAGCAGCGAACCCTCCAGGCTCGCCGTTCGGCTGACCCGCAGTCGCCTGGCGTTCCCGACTCGTGGCCACGATGTCTCGAAGGCACCTCCGCCACGCGTCGCCCACCACTGGAAACCCAGCGCTGGTGCCGTCACGACTGCGACCGCCGTGGTGCCCGCCACCTCGAGCGCGACATGCACACGCCAGTTGGGGTCGTTCCGGCTGAAGAAGGACGTGCCGTCGATCGGATCGAGGATCCACAGGCGCTCGGAGTCGCCGAGCTGCCCGAACTCCTCGCCCAACAGGGCATCGCCAGGCGCGTCAGCATCCAGCATCTGGCGCAGCAGGTGCTCGACCGCCAGATCTGCGTCGGTGACCGGCGTTCCGTCCGCCTTCGTCGATGCCTCCACCCCCTGTTCGAAGTACGTGAGTGCGAGGTCCGCGGCCGCATCCGAGCACCGCAGCGCGAGGTCGAGGTCCGTGTCGCCGCCCATCGCAGCTGAAGCTACCTGCGTTCCTCCAGGTGCCGTACGATGGCGGCCCCACGGCCCCGGCACAGGCTGATCAACGGCCGTAGGGTGCGGCGATGCGCCCGACCTGGTGCACTCCCCGGCGCCGTCACCGCGCTCGGCGGGTCCTGGTCCCGGGACTGATGCTCGTGCTCGGGTTGGCTGCGGTGGCCTCGTGCAGCGCCGATGAGGCGCGGGAATCCGTCATCGCCGAGCTGGCCGTGGGTTCGTGGGCGTGCGCTCCGGATGCGGAGGGGTCTGCGGAACTGCCCTTCACGGTCCGCATCGCCGGCGACGGCACCTTCGCAGTAGCGGTCGAGCCGGCTGCACTCGACGAGGACAGGGGGCTCCCCGACGAGCTGACCGGGACGTGGGCGATCGAGGACGGCGACCTGCGGTGGGGCTTCGACCGCTACGGCGGGGACCAGGCCGTGGTCGAGGGCTTCGATGCCCTCACGCTCGAGAGCTCCGAGTTCACGCTCCAGTTCCCCGGCATCTTCGAAGCGAACGACGGCACCGACGATCCGGCCGAGGAGCAGGACTTCCTGGTCGACGCCAATGGCACCGACTCGGTGACCCTGCGCGTCCGTACCGGCGCCCCCTGGACGTGCGACCGCCAGTAGCGGCGCGGGGCGAAGTCACCACCGGGAGTCCCTTGCGACGCGCCCGCGGGCGCGGCCCTCCGGGACCTCCGAACTTGACTTAATCAAATTCGTAAGGCATGGTTTACCAGCTCCGTGTTCCGGGGTTCACCATGGGTTGCTGACGGCCGGAGGTCCCGCCATGTTGCAGACGTTCCTCACGGGACTCCGCGAGGGCCTGGAAGCCGCCCTCGTGGTCAGCATCCTCATCACCTTCCTGGTCCGGGGCGGGCACCGGGATCGGCTCCCGGCCCTGTGGGCCGGGGTCGCAGTGGCAGTCGTGGCGTCGTTCGGATTCGGTGCCCTGCTCCACTTCACCTCCGCCTCGCTGAGCTTCGAGGCCCAGGAGGCGTTCGGTGGGATGTTGTCCATCGTCGCCGTCATCTTCGTCACGTGGATGGTGTTCTGGATGCGCCGGGCCGCCCACACCATCAAGGCAGACCTCCACGGCAAGATGCAGAACGCAGTCGAGCTGGGCAGCGTCGCCATCGGCACGGCCGCGCTGCTCGCCGTCGGACGCGAGGGACTGGAGACCGCGCTGTTCATCTACCCCACCTTCCAGGCCCAAGGGGCCGGCGCCGGACCCGCGATCGGTGCCCTGCTGGGCATCGGTGCCGCCGTTCTCCTCGGCTTCTTCCTGTACGAGGGCACCGTGCACCTCGACCTGGCGAGGTTCTTCCGCTTCACCGGCGCCGCCCTGATCGTCATCGCCGCTGGTGTCTTGGCCTACGGCGTCCACGACCTCCAGGAGGCCGGCATGCTCCCCGGGCTCGAGAACCTGGCCTGGGACATCCAGGGGTACGAGGTCACCAGCTGGTACGGCGCGCTGCTCAAGGGCATCTTCAACTTCTCACCCCAGATGACCGTGCTCGAGGTGCTGGTCTACGTCACCTACCTCGTCCCCACGATGGTGCTCTTCCTCCGGCCGGTCCGGCCCGTGGCAGCAGCCCCCGTCATCGCTGAATCCACCCCGATCCAGCGCGCGTCGGCGTGACCCACCGGGTCGCCCCCATGCCCTCACCAGGAGCCCCGATGTCCAAGCGTCGCCACCTGTTCTGCCTCGCGGTGCTCGCCACCGCCTCCGTGGCCTTGGCCAGCTGTTCGGACTCGTCCGGTGGCAAGGCGGTCACCGTCACCGGCTCCGACGACGGTTGCGAGATCGAGCAGACCACACTGCCCGCCGGCAAGCTCGACTTCGTGTTCACCAACACGGCCGACGATGTCAACGAGCTCTACGTCTTGAAGGCCGACGGCGACGTGGTGAGCGAGGTGGAGAACGTCACCACCGGTACGAGCCGCACGCTCTCGGTCGACCTGAGTGCCGGCGACTACCAGATCCGGTGCAAGCCCGGACAGACCGGTGACGGGTTCACCACCCCCTTCGAGGTCACCGGCACCGGTGGGGCCACGGCGGCCAGAGCCGGCCGCACCATCACCTTCGAAGCCACCGACTTCGCCTACACCGACCTCGACCTCTCCGGGATCACCCAGGGCGAGACGATCCGCTTCGAGATGACCAACCGCGGCGACCAGGCCCATGAGTTCGAGGTCCTCGGCCCCAACGGGACCGCCCTCGGCGAGATCGCGGCCCTGAACCCCGGCGACACCGGCGGCGCAACGATCACCTTCGAGCGGGCGGGGAGCTACACCTTCCAGTGCATCCTCGTCGACCCGAAGACCGAGAAGCCCCACACCATGCTCGGCATGACCGGAACCTTCGAGGTCGACGAGGCAGGGTGACCACGAGGGTGCTGCTGCCAGCCCGGGCAGACGCCCGGGGAGGCGGCTGACCTGCGGATCTGGTGGGCGTAACAGGATTCGAACCTGTGACCTCTGCCGTGTGAAGGCAGCGCTCTA
>DAIMFV010000305.1:0-4174 GCA_036724365.1 Acidimicrobiales bacterium
CGTCGATGACGTCGCCCGAGCACTCGCCGTTCGACGTGGTCATGGCGGCCACGTTCCCCTCGGCGTCGGCGACGGTCACGTGGGTGGTGCCCCGGGTGGCCACCGGAGGCTCGCCGACGTAGGGACCGTCGGGACCGTCGGACCCGCCCCGTCGGCCCGCCCCGCCCGACCCGCCCGGGTCGGTCGGCTCGGGCGGGTGCGTGTGCGGGCCGATGCGCCCCAGCAGGGCGGCCACCACCTCGGGGTGGGCCGCCACCCGGTCGGCGTCGACGCCCGCCATCACCGCCCGCAGGGCCTCGGCCCACCGCGGTGAACCCCAGGGTTCGGGCGGCCCGGCCTGCTCGAGGCGGTGGAGGGCCAGGGCCAACAGGCAGCCCCCGAAGGTGGGCGGGGGGTTGGTGACCACGGTGCGACCCCGGTAGGTGACCCGCAGGGGCACCCGTTCCACCACCCGGTAGGCGTGGAGGTCTGACTCGGTGACCAGGCCACCGCCGCTGTGGAGCTGGGTGGCCAGGCGGGCGGCGCCCTCACCCCCGTAGAAGCTGGTTGCGGGGTCGGCGGCCACGGAGAGGAGGTACGCGCCGAGGTCGGGGTTGTGGAGCCGGTCGCCGGCGGTCAGCAGTCGGCCGTGGGGCAGGTAGGTGCCCCGGCTGGCGGGCGTGCGGGTCAGGATCGGCTCCAGCAGCTCCAACACGTGGGCCTGGCTGGGCGACACCTCCACGCCGTGGGTGGCCAGGTGGACGGCGGGGGCCACCACGTCGGCGAGTGGCAGGCGGCCCAGTGCGCGGTGCACGTGGAGGTAGCCGGCCAGCACCCCGGGAACGGCCACCGAGCCGGGCCCGCAGTGGAAGGTCTGGAGGGCGGCGGGGAACCGCACCACGACTTCGTCGAACACCGGCGTGGGCGGGTTGGTCAGGCCCCGGCCTGGGGCGTCCACGAAGAAGTCGAACAGCCGGTCCCGGGGGCCGTCGGTCCCGTCGGCGACGCGGGCCAGCAGGTAGCCGCCCCCGGCCAGGCTGGTGAAACCGGGTTCGGCCACGGTGGCGGCGAACCCGGCGGCGAGGACGGCGTCGAAGGCGTTGCCCCCGGCATGCAGCATGGCGGCGGCGGCGTCGGCCGTGGCCGGATGCCCGGCCGCAACCCACCCGGCTCCGGTCGACGGGTCGGGAGGGTCGGGAGGGGCGAACCGAGGGTCGGTCACGGTGTCCGGCCGCCGGAGGCCGGATCGTGGGCATCGGGTTTCGGGAACGTCTGCACCTCGAGGTACAGGCCGGCGAGGGGCCGGCCCTGATCGTCGAGCCCCCCGATCACCCGGGCGACCTTCTCGTGGTGCACCGCCGCCCGCAACCGGTCGCGGTCGGGGGCCTCCAGTCCGGTCGCCGCGGCCAGGCGCCGTACGAGCGGGTCGAGCGCGGCACCCCAGGTCGGCTCGGCCAGCACCAGGTCGAGGGACCGGCGACCGGTGGACTCGGCCAGCAGCAGGTGGGGTCCGGGCCCTCGGTGGATGGGGAACGCGTCGAGGGCCTCGGCCCACCCGGGGTGGTCGGGCAGCACCCGTGCGACGTCGTGGCCGGGCGCGGGCCAGTAGGTGGCCACCCGGGGGGCCCCGGGCCACCACTTCCACGCCACGAACACGGGGAGGACGCCGTCGCCCCCCGGCGACGCGTGGACGTCGGCGCCCTGGACGTCGTCGTGGGGGTCGGCGGCGTCGTCGGCGGCGGGTGGATCGGGCGGGTCGATGGTGAGCGAGCCCGCGAGCCGGGTGCGCACGTGCTGCCACCAGGCCCGTGCCGGATCCTCCACGTAGAGCTTGCGGCCGGCTCGGGGCCCGTCGCCGTCGGTGCCGAGGACCAGGCGCCGGCCCTCGCCGATGGCCCGCACCAGGGGATCGACGTGGTCGGCCGGCAGCCCAGCGGCCCGGAGCGCCTCGCGGATCCGCCCGTCTTCCAGGTCGCCGTCGGGTGTCAGCCAGAGCAGCCAGCGGTCGGTGACGAGCCCTCCGGCGCCGATCTTGACGGAACGGGCCAGGGTGTCCGTGTGCCCGAGCGCCAAGAGGTGGTCCAGCCACGGTTGGCCGGTCCGGAGGCGGTCGAGGGCGACGGAGGGATCGCCGTGGTCGGGTGGCGGGGGTCCGGTGTCGACGCGGTCGACGACCGCGGCGAGGGCCTCCAGGGCCCCGAGCCGGTCGGTGGCCCGGCTCCGCGAGGCCAGGTCGGCCAGGACCTCGGCCCGGTCCCGTCCGACCCTCGGCACGGACAGGGCGGTGACAGGCTCGGCACGCCAGTCGTCGGGCCGCGTGGCCCCCTTCGAGACCCACCGGTGGTGGGCGCCGGCGGTCGGCACGAGCAGGTCGCCACGACCGTCGAGCCACCGCTGGGGGTGCCACCGGTGGGCGGTGCCCGATCTGCCGCCCGGCGGCCCGGACCCCGCCCCGTGGTCGGTGGCGACCCAGCCGGCCCCCAGATCCACCACGGCGCCGGGTGGTGGCGCGTGGGTGGCGGCGGCGAGCGCGGCCGCCACCCGGTCGGGGCCTTCGGTCTCGTCGGCCCAGTCCACCGTTCGACCGTCGATGGCGATCGCGAACCCGGACGGCAAGGTGGGGGCGAGCTCGACCACGGGGATGTCCGAGGGCTGGACGTCGGGTGGGGAAGCGAGTCCGGCCCGGTCGCCGAGCCAGTCGACCATGGCGAGGTCGGCGACGGTGAGCTCGACGACCCGGCCCTCCACCGTGAGGTGGAGGTGGTGGCTCCCCCCGATTCGACGATCGGGCCCGGTCCGCGACGGGTGGCTCGACGGAAGACCCGCGGGCGGTCCGGCGGGCCCGGCCACGGCGAGGTGGCCGATCCGGTGAGGTCCGCCGACCTCCGCCGGGGTGGCGAAGCGGCGCCGCGAGGCCGGGAGCGATGGCAGCGGATCGCGACCGGTCGTTGCGAGGCCGGTGGCCACCAGGTCGTGGACGGCGGTGGCCACCAGGCCCAGCGGGTCGAGTTGGGTGGGGAGCCCGGCGCCGGCCAGTTCGTCGGCCAGGTCGGCGACCGACGTCGACCCGTCGAGCTGCTCCCAGACAGCGTGGGTGAACCCGTCGAGGACGACCGCGCCACCCACCTCCGGCCAGGCCACCCAGGTGGTGGACGGGTGCTCGTCGCCCACCGGCACCGGGAGCACCACGACGCTGTCGACCGCCGTGGCTCGAACCGGACCCCAGGGGACCAACAGGTCCCCCGGGTCCGGTGCCGTCGGCCCGACGGGGCTCACCTGGCCATCCGCGGGCTCAGCCGCCCAGGGCCTTGAGGGTGAGCTGCAGTTCCTCGGTGAGGTTGGCCGGTACGGCGTAGCCGTCGAGGTCGCGGATCTGGTCGAAGTTGTCGCGGATGTCCTCGACGGTGAGGCTCTCGGTGTCGGTGAAGCCCGGGGTGACGCCGGTAAACACGCGGGCCACGTGGCCGCCACCGCACGAGTAGACCTCGCCGGTGACCGGGCAGTCCTCGTGGGCCAGCCACGCCACCACCGGGGTGATGAACTCGGGGCCGAGCTTGTCGACGAGCGGGCCGAGGAGGTCTTCGGTCATGCGCGACTTGGCCACCGGGGCGATGGCGTTGGCCTTGATGTTGTTCTTGGCGCCCTCCACGGCCAGCACCCGGGTGAAGCCCACCAGGCCGGCCTTGGCCGCGCCGTAGTTGGTCTGGCCGAAGTTGCCGAAGATGCCGGCGGCCGAGGAGGTGTTCACGATGCGGCCGTAGTTCTGCTCGCGCATGGGGCCCCAGGCGGCCTGGGTCACGTAGAAGGCGCCCTTGAGGTGCACGTCGATGACGGGCTCGAGCTTCTCGGCGTCCATGTTCTTGAAGGCCGCGTCGCGCAGGATGCCGGCGTTGTTAATCACGATGTCGACCCGGTCGAACGAGTCGAGCGCGGTCTGGATGATGGCCTTGCCGCCCTCGGGGGTGGCCACCGAGTCGTAGTTGGCCACGGCCTCGCCACCGGCGGCCTTGATCTCGTCGACCACCTGCTGGGCGGCGGTGTGGGAGCCGCCCACGCCGTCGACCGACCCGCCGAGGTCGTTCACCACGATGAGGGCGCCCCGCTTGGCCAGCTCGAGGGCGTGCGACCGGCCGAGGCCGCCGCCTGCGCCGGTGATGACCGCGACCTTGCCGTCGTAACCGAGATCAGCCATGGG
>DAIMFV010000306.1:0-1200 GCA_036724365.1 Acidimicrobiales bacterium
GCGGTGATCGAGCGTCTGGCGCCGATGCAGGCCCGGTTCGCCGAACTGGCGGCCGATCCCGCCGAGACGGCCCGGATCCTGGCCGACGGCGCCGCCAAGGCCCGGGGCGTCGCCGCCACCACCCTGGCCCGGGCCCGAGACCACATCGGCCTGCTCCCCCCGACCTGACCGCCCGATCCGCAGACCCCACCAACCCGCGTTCTGGCGTAGCTCGGGCTCGCGGGGTGGACCTGAGCTACGCCAGAACGCGGGGGTGGGTCGGCCGGTGGGTTCGGTGGGCGACGATGGTCAGTCGTCGTCGGCGGCCTTGAGGGCCTCACCGATGTGGACCGGCACCGTCCACTGATCGGCGGGCAGGTGGTGCTCGGCCGCCCAGGCCACGGTGAGGGGAGCCGAGCCGGCCATGCCGAGGAGGTCGGCGCCCAGCTCGGGGTGGAGCACGTAGAGGCCCACCCGACGGGTGAAGCCCCGGGTCTCGCGCCACGCCAACGCCTGCTCGTGGCCGGCCAGCCTCACCGACACCGTGGCGATCACCCGCCCGTAGGTGCCGAGCCCCGACACCGTCTTGCCGCAGTCGTGGAGCAGGGCGGCGGCGATCACCGGGCGGACGGCCTCGTCGCCGAGGGCCCGCTCCACCCGGCGCGCCACGCCGGCGGCATGGCGCCGGTCGGGGCGAGACATGGTGCGCCAGATGTCCTGCTCGCCCTCGATCAGGTTCTCGAGGATCCACTCCCGGTCGGCACGCGGCTCGCCGGCGGGAACCAGGGAGCCGAAGAACCGCCGGACCAGGTGCAGCGGCCCAGACACGGCGCGTGGCGGCTCAGGCGTGGGTGATGCAGAACGGGGTGGCCGGCATGGCTTCCAGCCGGTCGGCACCGATGACGTCGCCGCACTCCTGGCAGCGGCCGTAGGTGCCGTTCTCCAGCCGGGCGAGCGCGCCCTCGACGTCGGCCAGTTGCTCACGGAGCGCGGCCGCCAGCGTGAGGTTCTCCCCCAGTTCGGCGGCCACCTGGGCGCTGTCGGCGAAGTTCTCGTCGAAGTCCTGCGCGGCGGAGCCGTCGATGGTGAGCTCGTCGAGTCGGCGGACGAGGTCGTCCCGCTCGGTCTCGAGCCCACTGCGAACCGAGTCATTGACGGCGCTGCTGGTCATGGCACCAGGGTACAGGCTGGGACCAACCGGATCGTGGGGGTTGCCGGCGG
>DAIMFV010000306.1:1210-4171 GCA_036724365.1 Acidimicrobiales bacterium
CTCAGGACCGGATGCGGGCTCGGGGGTGGGCCTCCCGGTACACCGACCAGAGCCGCTCGGTGGACACCAGCGTGTACACCTGGGTGGTGCTGATGCTGGCGTGGCCCAGCAGTTCCTGGACCGTCCGGATGTCGGCGCCGTGGTCCACCATGTGGGTGGCGCACGAGTGGCGCAGCACGTGGGGCGACAGGTGGCCGGTGAGACCGGCCCGCTCCCCCGCCCGCTTCACCACCATCCAGGCTCCCTGGCGCGAGAGCCGGCCGCCCCGGCGGTTCAAGAACACCGCCTCGGCGTCGTCCCGCCGCGCCCAGCGTTCGGGTTCCAGCTCCGGCCGACCGGCCGGACCGAGCCAGTCCACCAGGGCGGCCACCGCGTACCGGCCCACCGGGACGACGCGCTCCTTGGACCCCTTGCCGAAGGCACGCAGGAGACCAGCGTCGAGGTCGAGGTCGGCCATGGACAGGCCCACCAGCTCCGAGATGCGCAGCCCGGTGCCGTACAGCACCTCGAGGATGGCCCGGTCTCGCCGGGCCACGGCGTCGGTGCCCTCCACCCCGCCGAGCAGCGCGGCCACATCGGCCTCGCTGAGGGCCTTGGGCAGGCCACGGGGCACCCGGGGCACCTCCACCTCGGCCGCGGGGTCGACGCGGCCCTCCTGCTCCTCGGCGAGGAAGCGGTGCAGGCCCCGCACGGCCACCAGCGCCCGCTTCTGGGACGACGGGGCCCGCCCCGAGCCCCGCAGGTGGGCGATGTAGGCGGTGACGTCGTCCTCGGTCACCTCGCCCACGGTGGTTCCCCTCGCGGCCAGCCAGGCCACGTAGGCGCTCAGGTCCTGGCGGTAGGCCGCGAGGGTGTTCGGCGAGCGGCCCCGCTCGACCCGGAGCCAGGTGAGCAGGTCGAGGACCTCGACCGGCAGCGGCGCCGGCTCGGTCACCGGGTGCCGGCCAGGCGGTCCCGGGCGAGCAACAGACCGATGATCGTCTTGGAGTCGCGGATGTGCCCCTCGGCCACCAGGGCCACCGTGTCGGCCAGGGCGACGCGCTCCTCGGTCATGTACTGCTCCTCCACGCCCTGCCGGGCTGCGTCACCATGGGTGAGCCCGGTGGCGAGGTAGAGGCGCACGAACTGGTCGGCGAAGCCGGCCACCGGGTAGTAGGCCGCCGCCAGCTCGAGCGTCTCGGCGGCGAGGCCCAGTTCCTCCCGCAACTCACGTGCCGCGGTCTGCTCGGGCGGCTCGCCGGGCACGTCGCACAGGCCGGCGGGGATCTCCAGCAGCTCGGCGTCGATGGGGCCCCGGTACTGGCGCACCAGGCTCACGGTGCCGTCGGGGTGCACCGGCACCATGGCGACCACGTCGAGGTTGCGGATCACGTCGCGCTCGAAGGTGGTGCCGTCGGGCGCCTCGAACGACGCCCGCACCACCCGGAGCCGGGCCAGCTCGGCCACCTCACGGTCTTCCAGGTGGCGGAACCCCGGCACGCTCAGCCCTTCTCGGCGGATACGGGGGCCGGTGCCTCGAACAGGTGTGGGGCCCGGCCGTCGGCGCGCTGGAGGGCGGCGCCGATGAAGTCGCGGAACAGCGGGGCGGGCTTGGTGGGCCGGCTCTTGAACTCGGGGTGGGCCTGGGTGGCCACCCAGTACGGGTGGCCGCGGAGCTCGATGAACTCCACGAGGCGATGGTCGGGCGACGTACCCGACAGCCACAGGTCCGACGCCTCGAACTGGCTCCGGTAGCGCGGGTTGAACTCGTAGCGGTGGCGGTGGCGTTCGGAGACGACGGTGCGCCCGTAGGCCTCCGCCACCTTGGAGCCGGGCTCCAACTCGGCCACGTAGGCGCCCAGGCGCATCGTGCCGCCCTTGTCGGTGACGTCTCGCTGGGCGTCCATGAGATCGATCACCGGGTGCGGGGACTGGGCGTCGAACTCCGAGGAGTTGGCGCCGGCGAGCCCCAGCACGTTGCGGGCGAAGTCGATGGTCATCACCTGCATGCCGAGGCACAGGCCCAGGCACGGGATCTGGTGCTCCCGGGCGTAGCCGGCGGCGGCGATCTTGCCCTCCACGCCGCGTTCGCCGAACCCACCGGGGATGATGATGCCGTCGAGGTCACGCAGGCGACCGGCGGCCAGCAGGCCCTCGACGTCCTCGGCCTGGATCCACTCGATCTCCACCTTGGCCCCGTGGTGGAAGCCGCCGTGCTTGGCCGCCTCCACCACCGAGAGGTAGGCGTCGATCAGGGTGACGTACTTGCCGATGATGCCGATCCGCACCGGCTCGGTGGCGGCTTCGACCCGCTCCACCAGGGCCTCCCACTCGGTGAGGTCGGGGTCGAGGTCGTCGATGCGCAGGATCCGGCACACCTCGGTGTCCAGGCCCTCCTCGTGCAGCACCAGGGGGATCTCGTAGATGTTGCCCGCGTCGGCGGCGTTGACCACGGCGGTGGGCGGCACGTCGCACAGGTTGGAGATCTTGCGCTTCAGGTCGGGAGACAGGGCCGCTTCGCTCCGGCACACGATGGCGTCGGGCTGGATGCCGCGGCTGCGCAGTTCGGTGACCGAGTGCTGGGTGGGCTTGGTCTTCTGCTCGCCCGAGGGCCCGATGAACGGCACCAGGGTGACGTGCACGTAGCAGACGTTGTCACGGCCCACGTCGAGGCGGAACTGGCGGATGGCCTCCAGGAACGGGAGGATCTCGATGTCACCGACGGTGCCTCCCACCTCGGTGATCACCACGTCGACGTCGGGGCCGGCGAGGCGGGTGATGCGCCGCTTGATCTCGTCGGTGATGTGCGGGATCACCTGGACCGTCTTGCCCAGGTAGTCGCCCCGACGTTCGGCGGCCAGCACGGCGGAGTAGATCGAGCCGGTGGTGGCGTTGGAGTCTCGCGACAGGCTCTCGTCGATGAACCGTTCGTAGTGACCGAGATCGAGGTCGGTCTCGCCGCCGTCGTCGGTGACGAAGACC
>DAIMFV010000307.1:0-4171 GCA_036724365.1 Acidimicrobiales bacterium
CATCGGTTCAGGCATCGAGCTCCACCTCCATCGCGGTGCCCAGGTACACCTCTTGGACCCTGGGATCGGCCTGGATCTCGGCCACCGTCCCTTCGGCCAACACCTTGCCCGCATGCATGACCGTCACGAAGTCGGCGAAGGTGCGCATGAACTCCATGTCGTGCTCGATGATGACGATCGTGCGGTCGGGGGCGATGCGCCGCAGCAGATCGCCGGTCTCCTCGCGCTCCTCGGGGCTCATGCCGGCGACGGTCTCGTCGAGGAACATCACCTGTGCCTCCTGCACGAGCAGCATGCCGACCTCGAGCCACTGCTTCTGCCCGTGCGCCAGGATCCCGGCCGGAGTGTCCACCAGCTCGGTCAGACCGATGGCCTCCAGGGTCTCCTCGACCCGCTCCGACACCTTCCGGCGGGCCCGGATCCGACTCAGCGCCTTGCGGTGGATGCCGTCGGCGATGTCGAGGTTCTGCAGCACGCTCAGCTCCTCGAAGACCGTCGCGGTCTGGAACGTACGACCGATGCCGAGGCGCACGATCTCGTTCGACTTCATGGCGAGCAGGTCGCGGTTGCGGAACCTCGCCTCGCCGGTGCCTCCCACCAGCCCCGTGAGGGCGTCGACCAGCGTGGTCTTGCCCGCACCGTTGGGGCCGATGAGGGCGGTGAGCCGGCCCTGCAGCAGCGTGATGTCGCCGCCTTCGACCGCCTTGAAGCCGTCGAAGTCGACGGTCAGGTTCCGGATCTCGAGGTAGTCCTCACCGAGGAACGAGGCGGTCATGCCACCGCCTCCGCGCCGACCGTGGGCGTCGTCGCCATCGATTCTCGGCTGGCTGCCGACCGGCCGGCGAACAGGCCCTTCAGCTTCGTCCCGAGCGAGGCGAAGCCTCCAGGGAGCAACAGCATCACGACGATGAACAGCGCGCCCTGGAAGTAGGTCCAGGTCGTCGGGAAGCTCTCCGAGAGGGTGGACTGGCCGTAGCCCACGGCGATGGCCCCCACCGCCGGACCCATCAGCGTGGCTCGACCACCGAGGGCGACGCCGGCGAGCAACATGATCGACGCCGCCGCGTCGACGTTCGACGGCGAGATGATCCCCACGATGGGCGTGAACAGGGCGCCGCCGATGCTGGCCATCACCGCGGCCACGACGAAGGCGATCAGCTTGGTGTTGGCCGGGTCGTAGCCGAGGAAGCGGACCCGGGCCTCGGCGTCACGCGTGGCCACGAGCAGCTCGCCGAACCGGCTGCGGTACAGCTGCCACACGACGACGAGGCACAGGATCAAGAACCCTGCCGCCATCATGTACAGGTCCACCTTGGTGTCCTTGTTGAGCTTCTGCCCGAAGAACGTCCTGAACGAGTTCAGACCGTTGAACCCACCGGTCTCGTTGATCGTGGCGATCAGCAGGGTGGCGAACGCCACCGCCAGCGCCTGGGTGAGGATGGCGAAGTACGCCCCCTTCACCCCCCGCTTCAAGATGGCGTACCCGAGGAGGAACGACACCAACAGCGGCACGACGATGATGGCGATGAGGGTGACGGTGCCGCTGCGGAAGGGCTCCCACCAGAAGGGCATCGTGCCGTTGCCGTAGAGCGACATGAAGTCGGGGACCTCGCCCGGTCCGGCGGCCTCGAGCTTCATGTGCATGGCCATGATGTAGCCGCCGAGTCCGAAGAACACGCCCTGGCCCATCACGAGCATGCCGCCACGACCCCAGGCGAGCCCGATGCCGACGGCGGCGATGGCCCAGCAGCAGTACTTGCCCAGGTTGCCGAGACGGAACGGGGTGAGCGTGCCCGGCGCCCACACCAGCAGCAGGTACGCCAGCACCGCGATGGCGATCAAGGCCCCGTAGGTGCGGAACAGGTTGGCCGGGGAGAACCGGGACGGGCTCGCCCCGGATCCGCGGGCGGATCCGCGGGTCGTGCCCGGCTCGGCTGCCGGTTCGGTGGCGGCCGCAGAAGTGGTGGTCATGCGAGTGCCCTCGTTCGTACGGTGAACAGACCCTGGGGGCGGATCTGGAGGAACAGCACGACGAGGACGAAGGAGATGACCTGCGCCATGCTGCCGCTCGTCCAGTCGGTGAGGAAGGCGGTGGCGATGCCGACGGCGAACGCCGCGATCACCGTGCCCTTGATCTGGCCGACGCCGCCGGCCACGACCACGAGGAACGCCGGGACGATGTAGGTCGTGCCGAGCGTCGGGTTCGTGCCCGAGATCAGCGAGATCGCCACGCCGCCGATGCCGGCCAGGCCCGAGCCGACGAAGAAGGTGATGCGATCCACGTTGCGGGTCGTGATCCCCACCGTCTCGGCCAGCTCACGGTTCTGCACCGTGGCCCTGATCTGTCGGCCGAACGGGGTGTACTTGAGCCCGGCGTGCAGGAGGCCCACCGCGGCGAGCGCGAGCACGATCGTGAAGAGCTGGCGGTGGGGCCAGGCGTAGCCGAACACGTCGATGCTGCCCCCCAACCAGCTCGGGGGCACCACGGGGTCGCCCTGGGCGCCGAAGAGGTCCCGGGCCAGCTGCTGGAGCACCAGCGCCACGCCGACGGTCGCCAGCAGGGTGTCGAGGGGCCGTTTGTACATCCACTGGATGACCGTCACCTCCAGCAGCAGACCCAGCAGGCCGGTGACCAGGAAGGCCACCGGGATGGCTGCGATCACCGAGATGCCGGTGCCGGTGATCACCTGTTGGGTGACGTAGGTGGCGTAGGCGCCGGCCATCAGGAACTCGCCGTTCGCCATGTTGATCACGCCCATCTGGCCGAACGTGAGCGTCAGGCCGAGCGCGGCCATCAACAAGATGGCTCCGGTGGCGGAACCGGTGAGGAGGGGTGTGGTGAAGGCGTCCATGCGTGGCTTTCGGGATCTGCTTTCGGGATCGACGTACTGGCTTGCATTCGACGTTGCGCTTGCGTCGGACGGAGCTCGGGGACCTCACGCCGTTCGGGGGGGCCGTGCGATGGCACGGCACCCCCCGACGGCGTCCCTCCCCTCCTAGGAGCGGGTGACTCCTAGGAGCGTGCGACCCGACCGGCCATCACTCGGCGTCGGGGTTCCACCACGAGTACGCCTCGAGGTACGGGTCAGGCTCGATCGGCTCACCCGAGTCCCACACGATGTCGAACTGGTTCTCGGCGTTGATCTGGCCGATGAGGCCGGTCTTGGCGATGTGGTGGTTGTCGCCGTTGACCGTGACGAGGCCCTCCGGAGCCTGGAACGTCACACCGTCAGATCCTTCGTTCACGGCGTCGACGCAGAACGATCCGGCCTTCTCGACCATGTTCTTGTAGAGGTACATCGACACGTAGGCCGCCTGCATCGGATCCGACGTCGGGCGGTCAGCGCCGTACTTGGCCTGGAAGGCCTTGATGAAGACCTCGTTCTCCGGGTTCTCGACGCTCTGGAAGTAGTTCCAGGAGGCGTACTGCCCGGTGAGGTCCGCACCCATGGCCGGTGCTTCTTCCTCGGCGATGGACACCGAGATGATGGGCGAGTTGTCCGCGCCCAGACCGGCCTCGGTGTAGGCCTTGATGAAGCCCACGTTCGACGAGCCGTTGATCGTGTTGAACACGAAGTCGGGCTTGACGTCGGCGATCTTGGCGACCTGGGTCGTCCAGTCGTCGCTGTCCAGCGGGACGTACTCCTCGCCGACGATCTCGATGCCGAGCTCCGCGGCGTACTGCTTGATGATCTTGTTGGCGGTGCGCGGGAACACGTAGTCGGAACCGGCGAGGAACAAGGTCTTGACCCCCTCGGCCTTCAAGAAGTCCATGGCCGGGATGATCTGCTGGTTCGTCGTCGCGCCCGTGTAGTAGATGTTCTCCGAGGACTCCAGGCCCTCGTACTGGACGGGGTAGAAGAGCAGGCCCTCGTTGGCCTCGAACACCGGCAGCATCGCCTTGCGGGATGCGGAGGTCCAGCCGCCGAAGACCGCTTCGACCTCGTCCTCGGTGAGCAGCTTCTCGATCTTCTCGGCGAAGACGGCCGGATCGCTGGCACCGTCCTCCTCGATGACCTCGATCTGCTTCTCCATGATCCCGCCATCGGCGTTGATCTCCTCGACCGCCAGCAGCAGGGAGTCACGCACGGTCTGCTCGCTGATGGCCATCGGACCCGAGGTGGAGTTCAGGAGGCCGAGCGTGACGGTGTCCCCGTCGACGCAGGTCTCG
>DAIMFV010000308.1:0-4163 GCA_036724365.1 Acidimicrobiales bacterium
GGCCTCAACACCGGCGTACAGGACGCGTTCAACCTGGGCTGGAAGCTGGCCCAGGTGGTGGACGGGAGGTCACCGGACAGCCTCCTCGACACCTACCACGCCGAACGACACCCGGTCGGGGCCCGGGTCCTGCACAACACCAAGGCCCAGGTGGCGCTCAGCACGTCCGACGACCGCCACCAGGCCCTCCGGGACACCATGACCGAGCTGCTGGGCATGGACGAGCCCCGCCGACGCATCGCCGCCATGCTGTCGGGCCTGGACATCCACTACGACCTGGGCGACGGCCACCCGCTGCTCGGGCGACGGATGCCCGACCTGGACCTGCACACCGTCGACGGCCCCACCCGGGTGTTCGCCCTCCTGCACGAGGCCCGGCCCGTGCTGCTGAACCTCGGGCAGGCCGGCGGGTTCGACCTCGCACCCTGGGCCGACCGCGTCCGGCTGGTCGACGCCACCCCAGCCCCCACCGACCACCCCGGCAATGACCAGCCGAACGACGGGACGTGGGAGCTCCCGGTCATCGGTGCGGTGCCCGCGCCCACGGCGGTGCTGATCCGACCCGACGGGTACGTGGCCTGGACCGGAGACCTCGCCGACCCCGCCCTGCCCCGAGCCCTGGAGACGTGGTTCGGCCCGGCCTCCCTCGCGCCGTAGTCCCCTCAGAACGCGGTGGTGAGGGCGTGGATGACGACGCCCACCAGGCCGCCCACCACCGTGCCGTTGATGCGGATGAACTGGAGGTCCCGGCCCACCTGCAGCTCGATGCGGCGACTGGCGTCGTTGGCATCCCAGCGCTCCACCGTCCCCGAGATCAGGTCGGCCACCTCGTCGCGGTACTGCTCGAGCAGGTAGAGGACGGTGCGCTCCACCCAGGCGTCGACCTTGGCCTGCAGCTCGGGATCGGTCTGCAGGGTCTCCCCCAGGCGCACCACGCCGTCTTCCAGGCGGGCCCGCAGCTCGCTGTCGGGGTCGGCGGCCGACTCCACCAGGGCGGCCTTGAGGTCCTGCCAGAGGGTCGACGTCCACGCCCGCACCGACGGGTGGGCGAGCAGTTGGGCCTTCAGCTCCTCGCCCCGGGCCTCCAGCTCCGGAGACTCGCGGAGCCGCTCCACCAGGTCGAGGGCCCGCTCGTCGAAGTGCCGGCGGACCTGGTGGTCGGGCTCGCCGCCGACCTCCTCGACGAACCGGCGCACCGCGGTGGTGAGCTTCACGAACACCCGGTCGTCGATGGCCTCGGGTACCCACCACGGCGACTCCTGGTCGAGACGCTCACGCAGGCTGGCCTCGTTGCGGTCCAGGTAGCCGAGCACGCCGGCCAGCAGGGAGTCGATGGCGAGCTGGTGGTGGCCGTCGACCATGGCGGCCTCCAGCATCCGGGCGGCGAGGGGCGCGGCGGGCACCGCGGCCACCCGGTCGGTGACCATCTGCTCGATCACCGGGGCCACGTCCTCGTCGCGGAGCACGTCGACGGCGGCCTGCACGGCGTCGCCGGCGTTGTGACCGATCTTGCGGGCGTTGGCGGGGTCGGCCAGGTACTCGCCCAGGCGGGCGGCCACGCCCACCGAGCGGATCTTCTCGGCGATCACCGGGCCGCTGAGGAAGTTGCCCTGCACGAAGGTGCCCAGGCCCCGGCCGATGTCGTCCTTGCGTTCGGGGATGATCGCCGTGTGGGGGATGGGGATGCCCAGCGGGTGGCGGAACAGGGCGGTGACCGCGAACCAGTCGGCCAGGGCCCCCACCATGGCCGCTTCGGCGAAGGCCTCCACGTAGCCGGCCACCGTGGTGTCGAACTGCCGGGCCACCACGAACACCACCGCCGCCAGCACCAGCAGCCCGGTGGCCAACAGCTTCATGCGGTTCAACGCCCGGAGACGGTCGGCCTCGTCGGTGCTGGGTGCCGGTGCCGCGCCAAGGGTGGGGGCCAGGTCGGCCGACGCCGAACCAAGCGGTGGCGGTCCTGATCCGGGTGAGCCCGACGCCAGGGTGCTGCTGCTCATGGTGGGAACCTCCTGCCACCGGCTCCGGCCGGCCCAGCCTGACAACGCTACGGCCGGCTCCGCACTCCGCGAGCGATGTCGCCAGACGCGCAGAGCGGACCGGGGACCGGCCCGGGCCGCTCCGATGGGTCAACAGCCACCGACGGCACTCCGCCGGGATGGTCCGAGATGATGGGCATCCGCACGATCGATCGGCGATGGCTGGCCGATGTGTCGACCTGCCCGCCCGATGACGTCACCCGGAGGTCTTCACCTCGTTGGACGCCCGGACCAGGGCATCGAGGGCGGCGGCGGCCCGGCCCTCGTCGAGTGACGCCCGAGCCGCCTCGACGCCGGCGGCCAGGTCGTCGACCACACCGCCGGCCAGCAGTCCGGCGGCGGCGTTGAGCACCACGATGTCGGCCTTGGGGCCGTGCTCGCCGCCCAGCACGCGCCGGCTGAGCTCGGCGTTGGTGGCGGCGTCGCCACCGCGCAGATCGTCGAGGGTGCCGCCGGCCAGACCGAAGGCCGCCGGGTCCACGTCGTAGGTGCGGACCTCGCCGTTTCGCAGTTCGTGCACGGTGGACGTGGTGGTGATGGTGAGCTCGTCGAGCCCGTCGTGGCCGTAGACCACCAGGGCCCGTTCGGACCCGTTGGCCGCCAACACCTGCACCATGCGCTCGGCCATGGCCGGGTCGGCCACGCCGGTGACCTGGCGCCGCACCCGGGCCGGGTTGGCGAGGGGGCCGAGGAAGTTGAAGACGGTGGGTACGCCCAACTCCCGGCGGGTGGGGCCGGCGTGGCGCATGGCGCCGTGGAACCGGGGGGCGAAGCAGAACCCGATTCCCACGGTGTCGACGCAGTGAGCCACGCCCTCAGGACCCAGGTCGAAGGCCACACCCAGTGCCTCGAGCACGTCGGCGGTGCCGCACGCGGACGAAGCGGCCCGGTTGCCGTGCTTGCACACCCGACCGCCGGCCCCCACGATCGTGAGGGCGGCGAGCGTGGACACGTTGATGCTGTGGCTGCGGTCGCCGCCGGTGCCCACGATGTCGATCACCCCGTCGGGGTCGGCCAGGGTCACCGGCGTCGAGCGGTCGACCATGGCGGCGACCAGCCCGGTGAGCTCTTCGACCGTCTCGCCCTTCATGCGGAGGGCCACGATGAACCCGGCGATCTGGGCCGGCGTGGCGTTGCCGTCGAGGATCTCGGCCATGGCCGAGGCCGCCACCTCGCCGGTGAGGTCACCGCGCGACGTGAGGGTGCCGAGCACCCCCGACCACCCGCCGGACCGATCGAACGCTGCCAGTTCACCCATGGGGCCCAGCTTGGCAGATGCCCCACCGACGTCTGCCGGGTGTTGCCGCCGGCCGGGCGTTGTGGACATGGTTGTGCCGTCTGTTGGATGACGGCGCGCACCGGGTGACGCCGTCCTCCGGCTGTGACGGGCCACCGTGCACCAGCGGGATGATCCCCGCGGGCCTCTGCCGATCCGCGAGGCTGGCGACATGGAGCTGGGGACGATGCTCGCGAGTGGGTGGGCCAGTGGGCTCAACCTGTACGCCACCGCCCTGCTGATCGGCCTGGCCGGTCGCTTCGACTGGGCCGAGACGCCCGAACAGCTCCAGCAGCCCTGGGTGCTGGCCGCCTTGTTCACGATGTTCGTGGTGGAGTTCGTGGTCGACAAGGTCCCGTGGCTGGACAGCACCTGGGATGCCATCCACCTGGTGGTCCGCCCGCTCGGTGGCGCCCTGCTCACCGGGATGATGGCCGCCGAATCGGGCTCGCCGGAGGTGCTGGTGGCCATGCTCGGCGGCACGTTCGCCCTCACCGCCCACGGCGCCAAGTCGTCCACCCGGGTGCTGGCCAACACCTCCCCCGAACCGGTGAGCAACATCGCCCTCTCCCTGGGCGAGGACGGCATGGTGGCGGCCATGGTGGCCCTGGCCCTCGCCTACCCGGTCCTGGCCGGCGTGGTGGCGGTGGTGCTGGCCGTGGCCTGCGTCGTGGTCACCTGGCTGGTCTTCCGGATGGTCCGCCGGGCCCGGGCCCGCTGGCGCGACCGGTCTCGGCCACGATGCCAACGTCACCAGCAACGGGAAGGTCACGGTCAGCGTGTCGGCCTGCGTGCCTGGGACGCCCGGCAACTGTGGCGTCTGCACCTACACGGGTCCGATCCTGAAC
>DAIMFV010000309.1:0-4125 GCA_036724365.1 Acidimicrobiales bacterium
CCCGACTTGGGGGCGAGCAGTGACTTCTCGGGCGTGGTCGTGGTGATCTCGGAGAAGTCCGAGACGGTCTGGAACCGACGACCGGGGCTGGTGGGCTTGCGCTTGCGGAGTGCCATCGCCATCAGTCCTTGAAGATGTCAATCGAGTCGCCCTCGGCCACCGTGACGATCGCACGCTTGCGATCGGGGCGGCTGCCGGCCTTGCCGGTGCGACGGTTTCGGGTGGTCTTGCCCTTGCGGTTCAGCGTGTTCACCGAGGTGACCTTCACGTCGAAGATCTCCTCGATGGCGTTGCGGATCTCGGGCTTGGCGGCATCGGGGTGCACGATGAACGTGTAGACGTTCGTCTCGATGAGCTGGTAGCTCTTCTCCGACACGACCGGCCGGATGATGATGTCCCGGGGGTCCTTCACTTGGCTGCCTCCTCGGTGGCGGCCGGAGCCGACGTGGGCAGGGTGGCCTGGGTGAAGACGATGTAGTCGTTCACCAGGACGTCGTAGGCGTTGAGCTCGCCGACGACGATGAGCTGCACCTCGGGGAGGTTGCGGAACGAGCGGGCGGCGACGGCGTCGTCGCGGCCCAGCACGACCAGCACCCGACCCTGGGTGCCGAGGGTGGCCAGGGCCGCCTTGGCGGCCTTGGTGCTCGGGGTGTCGCCGAAGTCCCAGGCGTCGACCACGATGACCTTGCCGTCTGCGGCGCGATCCGACAGGGCCGAGCGCAGGGCCAGCTTCACCATCTTCTTGGGGGTGCGCTGGTTGTACTTGCGGGGCTTCGGGCCGAGGGCCACGCCACCGCCGACCCAGATCGGCGACCGGTTGGAGCCGGCGCGGGCCCGACCGGTGCCCTTCTGGCGCCAGGGCTTGGCACCGCCACCACTGACCTCGGCACGGGTCTTGGTGGACTGGGTGCCGGCCCGGCGGGCGGCGAGCTGGGCGGTGACGACCTGGGCCATCACCGACACGTGGGGCTCGATGCCGAAGACGGCCGGGTCGAGCTCGGACTTGAGGACGCTGACCATCACTTCCCACCCTTCACGGCGTTGCGGATGAGGACGAGGCCGCCCTTGGGGCCGGGGATGGCGCCCTTGACGAGCAGCAGGTTGCGCTCGGCGTCGGCCGACACCACCGTGAGGTTCTGGGTGGTGACCTTGTCGCCGCCCATGCGCCCGGCCATGCGGGTGCCCTTGAACACCCGGGCGGGCGTGGCGCACTGGCCGATGGAGCCGGGGGCCCGGTGCACGCGGTGGGCGCCGTGGCTGGCCCGCTGGCCGGAGAACCCGTGGCGCTTCATGGCGCCGGCGAAGCCCTTGCCCTTGGAGACGGCGGTGACGTCGATGCGGTCGCCGTCGACCAGCTCGGCCACGGTGAGCTCCTGGCCGATCTCGTAGCCGGTGACGTCGTCGAGCCGCAGCTCGACCAGTCGCACGCCCGGCTCGACGCCGGCCTTGGCGTACTGGCCGGCGACCGGCTTGGTGAGCTTGGAGGCCTTCTTGGACCCGAAGGTGACCTGCAGGGCGCTGTAGCCGTCGTTCTCGGGGGTGCGGATCTGCACCACCCGGAGCGGCTCGACCTGAAGGACCGTGACCGGAACCATGCGGTTCTGATCGTCCCAGACCTGTGTCATGCCGACCTTCTGGCCGACGATTGCCTTGGTTGCCATGTTCGTCTTCCTGTCGCGGAGGAACGGGGGCCGTTCACGCGGACGCTCCGCACGGGATTCCTCCCGGCGGAGCGCCAGTTCGGTTGTGCCGTGGGGTTCCCGGCGGACCGGGCCGTCACGGACGTCGGTTGCGGGCCTGAGCCCGAGACCAGCCACCAGGTCGGGAGACCGGCGGCAACGAGTTGGAGACTCTACCGGCTCAGTGCCTGCGGCACCAATTCCGGTCGGTCCCTCAGCGGGATCGGCCACCGTGGTGGTCGCTCCCCTCCCCGGCGGAGCCCCGCACGACCGCCGAGCGAAGCGAGGCCTGGTCGAGCGGACCCGACAGACAGGGCCCGGCGAAGCCGGACCGAGCCCTCCGGGGCACACGGGGCGGAGCCCCGTGTCACTGGATCTTGATCTCGATGTCGACGCCGGCCGGGAGGTCCAGGCGCTGGAGGGAATCGACCGTCTTGGGGGTGGGGTCCACGATGTCGAGGAGGCGCTTGTGGACGCGCATCTCGAAGTGCTCGCGGGAGTCCTTGTACTTGTGGGGCGAGCGGATCACCGTGTAGCGGTGCTTCTCGGTGGGAAGCGGGATCGGCCCACGCACCGAGGCGCCGGTGCGGACCACCGTCTCGGTGATCTTCTTGGTGGACTGGTCGATCACCTCGTGGTCGTAGGCCTTCAGCCGGATCCGGATCTTCTGCGTCGCGGCCATCAGGCCACCTCCTGGTCTCGAACCCGCTACGGGGGATCAACCTGTCAAAGAACGACCCGGGACCGTGCCCGGGGGATGACCATTGTGCCCGCCCCCCACCGCCGGCGCCAATCCCTCGCTGCGGAGCACCCGCCGCCTGTGCAGCCCCCACGCATTCCTCGCCGCCTTGATGCGCAGGCTCCGCTGCAGCCGCGCCGTCCGATCGCGCTCGACCCCGCTCGCGCCTCAGGTCTGTTGGCCGGTGAGCGCCGCCAGGTAGTGAGCGGCTTGCTCGCTGATGTCGGGATCCGGGTCGTCGAGCAACGCCACGCCCCGGGCCCTCTGTGCATCCGAGCGATACCACGACAGCAGCTGTTCGAGCTGCCGGGGTCGGTCTGACCACCAATCCTGTGAGCCGATGGCGCCGCACTCGGTGCTGAAGACGTAGTAGCCCATGTCCAGGAAGTGGTGGTCGGCGCTCGGGGCCCGATCCGCCGCGAGACGCGTCAGGTATGGCGTCAGGTCATCGACCGCCAAGGCGATTCCCGTCAGCACGCCGAACGCACCGTTGACCGCGATCTGCTTCAGCGTCTCCTCCGTTGAAAGGACAGCCACCCACGTCGCCAGGAAGAAGCGCTCCACCGCCGCCCGTTCCGCTGCTGGCCAGGAAAGCCAGCCAGCAGCGGTGAACGCACCGAAGACCGGTTCGACGTCGATCATCCAGGGCGAAGGGAACCCGGTCGTGACGAGCACCTCCAGCAGCCGCGGTAGGAGGTGCTTGAACTCGCGCTCGTCGCCCCAGGTGGTCATGGCATAGAGGCCGTACTCGCCGATCGTCTCCGCCGCGAGCTCGCGCAACGGAACCGCATGCAGCGCCCACTCGGACTCGACCGTGGCGCAGCAGTCGAGGCACGGCTCGGTCCAGTCCCGAAGCGGGTAGCCAGCGAACGCCACGTAGAGGCCCTCGATCGCCTGGCGGAGCTCGAGGTCGACGATCGGGTCCACCACCGCAACGTACTTCCAACCGTCGCAGCGACCCGAAGGGAGTTCCGCACGGATGACAACGGGCAAACCGCCTACACGGGGCGCTCGTAGTCGCCTTTGATGACGAAGTAGGAGCCGCGGATCGTCCCCGCCAGCTTCGACTTCTGGCGGGCGAACTTGAACCCGCTCAGCTCGTCGGGCACCTCCATCCCCTCCGACAGCTTGACCCCGACCGCCCGCTTCGCCGGGTCATCGAGCACGTTGATCGCCAGGCCGCTCTCGTAGAACACGTGAACCCACAACACGTCGCCGACCTCGACCACCGCCGCCTCCAGCGCCGGCGATTCGATCACGATGCTCCGCTCCTCCTCCAGGATGCGCTGCACCCAGGCGACCGCCGCCTCGGCTTCGCTCGCCGGCTCCACCGTGAACGCGACGTCGTACTTGTTGCGGAAGTAGCGCGCCTCGTTGGCCCTCAGGCCCGCGAGTGCCTCGACGACCGGGGACGATTCGAGACCGATGGTCGAGACGGCGACGAAGTCGACGGTGTAGCTCATGGTGGGATCCTCCGCAGTGGTGTTGGTGCCCTGATCGTGGACGATCCCGTCGACCGGCGCTTCTCGATTCCTGCTCAGCTGGCCAGGCCACGACCCGGTTCACCTCCGGCGCCCCCCCCGAACGGCGAAGGCCCGGACCGTGCGGTCCGGGCCTCCACTCGATTCGATCGCCCCGAGGGGCGGTGGTGCTACTTGATGATCTTGGTGACCCGGCCGGCGCCGACGGTGCGGCCACCCTCACGGA
>DAIMFV010000310.1:0-3504 GCA_036724365.1 Acidimicrobiales bacterium
CGGATGAGGACCGAGCTCAGCGGCGGGCGCCCCACCGCCACCCGGGTGAGCACCGACGCCGGGATGAGGTGGTCGGCCTCGATGCCCAGGCCGACGGTGGCGGCGCCACCCTCGGGGTCACCCACGGCTTCGATGGTGACGGCCTCGAGGTCGTCGTCCAGCACCAGGGGTCCGGCCGCCCCCGAGAGGGCAACCGCGCCGCCCGCCGCGAGCTGCTCAGCAGCCCACGGGACCAGGAGACCCTGTGCCGCCTCGGCGTCGATGGCCGCCACCGGGAACCAGCCCCCCCGTCCGTCGGCGAAGCCGATCACGTCGATGCGGGTGAGGGGTCCGGCCACCTGCTGCACGGTGTCGACCGCCTGGGCCGACGCCGGCGAGCGCAGGTCGCCCCAAAGCCCCACCGCCATCCCCTCGGGGTGGGCCAGCACCGAATGCGCCGATCCCGCCCCACCCGGTTCCTCCCCGGCGGACCCCGGGACGGTGGTGGCGGAGGGGACAGCATGGTCCTCGCCCGCCCACGCCTCGTTGCGGGCCGCCGTCGCCTCGCGGGCGGTGAGCACCCCCACCGGGATGGCCAGGCACACGGCCAGCGCCGCCACCGTGGCCGCGGCCTGGGTGCGGTGGCGGGCGATGCTGCGCAGGCCCAGCCGGGAGAGTCCGGTGAGCCGGCTGCCGAGCCGGCCGGTGACGGCCACCAGCGTGGGGGCCAGGGCGATGCAACCGAAGACCACCGCCAGCACCGACACCAGAACCACCAGGGTGGCCGATGCGCCGCCCCGTCCGTCCTGCACCATGCGGGTGACGACCCCCAGCCCGGCCGCACCGGCGCCGGCCACCGCCAGGCCGGTGAGGGGCACCCGCGTGGGCACCGGCCCCAGCGGTCGCCGACCGGCCAGGGCACTGAGCACCGGGATCTTGCTGGCGGCCCGGGCCGGCTGCCAGGCGGCCAGCATCCCGGCCACCACCCCAATGGCCATGGCCACCAGCACCCGGCCCACCGGCAGGACGATGGTGGCACCGTGGACCGCGGTGCGGTCTAGGGCCACGTCGTCGGCGTTCAGCACCGCCACCGTCACCAGGGTGACCACCAGCGCCAACACCCCGGCCGCCAGCCCGGGGATGGCCCCCTGCAGGACCAACGCCGCCCGGATGGTGCGGGGATCGGCCCCGGCGGTGGCCAACAGGCCCACGCTCTTGAGCTGGCGACGGGAGGCGATGGCGAACGCCGCCGAGGCCACCACCGCCACGATGGCCGCGAACCCCGCCATGGCCACGGTGATGCCGATGGACACCAGGGTGGTGTAGTCGGTGGACGAGCCGTGGACCTCGACACCGTCGACCGTGGCACCGTCGTCCCGCGCCGCACCGCCTGCCGGGATCTCCGTGTAGAAGCCGCTGCTCCCGTCCGCATCCGGCGCGAGCACGTCGAGCACCGCGTCTCGGCGGTCCTCGGGCACCCACACGCCCACCTCGTGGCCGGCCAGCGCCGAGGCGAAGTCGTACCAGGGTCCGTCGCCGTCGTACCCCGATGGGTGGCTCCCGCTCGCCAGCGGCTCCCGGGAGAGGACCACCTCGGGCAGGTCGAAGCTGCGGTCCTGCCAGTACGAGGGGTCCACCGCGCCCACCACCGCGGCCACGAGGTGCTGGTCGTCGCCCGCCAGGCCGATGCCCGACACGGTGAACCGGTGACCGGTGATCCCCGCCGTGACCCGGTCGCCAACCGTCCACCCGCCGCTGGCGGCCACGTCGCGGGTGAGGAAGACCTCGTCGCCGGTCCGTGGCAGCCGGCCCCGGTCCACCACCCACCGGGTGCTCCACGGCGATCCCTCGGGGGCCTGGTGCACCTCGGTGCCCACCAGCCGGGGGCCGGCCCCCTCCGGCTGCTCGTCATCGGTCACCAACCAGTCGGCCGCCCGCCAGGTGCCGGCCACCACGGCCTCGTCGCCGGCCACGGCCACCACCTGCTCCCGCAGGGCGGCGGTGCGTGTCGCCGGGTCGACCGGATCGCCCTCGTACAGGTTCAGTTGGACGGTGAGGAGCCGGCCCATCTCGCGGTAGCCGCTCTGGGTTGCAGCGGTGTCCTCCCATAGCCGGGTGGCGGTGAAGGCCGCCATGGCCGCCAGGACCGGAACGAGGATCATCACCGTGACCAGGGCGTGACGCCACGGATGCCGGCGCACTTCCCGCCGGGCCAGGCGGAACGCCAGCCCCCACCGCGTCCGCGATGCTCGGTCGCCGCCCGGGTGCGGTGGCCCGGGTTGGCCTGACCGGTGGGCGCCGCCCGTCTCGGCGTGATCGCCGGATCGAACCGTGCGGCCGCTTGCCTCGTCGCCGTTCACGACGCCACCGTGGAGGTGTCGGTGTGGTCGGGATCGCCGAACCGGTCGCCGTCGTCGGCGTGGTGGGGCCCACCGGTCTGGCCGTGGTCATCGGTGTCATGGCCACCGGTCGGGTGGGTGCCGTCGGGGCGTTCGGGCTCGGCCTGGTCGGTACCCGGCCGCCCGGCCAGGCCCCCGGCCCCGGTCCCGTCGGTCGGTCCGTCGTGCTGCGGGGCCCAGGGGTCGCGGTCGGGTCGGCGGGCCTGATCCGACGGCGGGCGGGGGGAGCGGGTGGCCGTGTCGCTCACCACCCGGCCGTCTCGCAGGGTCACCACCCGGTCGGCGAAGCCGGCCACCCGGGGCTCGTGGGTCACCACCAGGACGGCCGCCCCGCCCTCGGCCAGGGTGGTGAACAGGTCCATGACCCGGTCGCCGGTCTGGGTGTCGAGGGCACCGGTTGGCTCGTCGGCCAGCACCAGCTTGCGGGGCACGGCCACGGCTCGGGCGATGGCCACCCGCTGTTGTTGGCCGCCCGAGAGGTCGTCGGGGTAGCGGTCGAGCGGTGGCTCGATGCCCACCCGCTCCAGTGCCGCCTCGGCGATGGCGCGGGCCTGGCGCAGGCCCATCCCGTCGAGCTCCAGCGGGAGGGTCACGTTCTCCAGCGCCGTGAGCGTGGGCAGCAGGTTGTACTGCTGGAACACCACGCCCACGTCGGTGCGGCGGAGGTGAGCCAGGTCGGCCGGTGAACGGCGGCCGACGTCGTCGCCGTCCACCAGGACCTGGCCCGACGACGCGATCACCATGCCCGCGGCCAGGTGCAGGAGCGTGGACTTGCCCGATCCGCTGGGTCCCATGACGGCGGTGATGGTGCCGGGCGCCAGGTCGAGGTCCACGCCCCGCACGGCGGGCACCTCCACCAGGCCGTGCCGGTAGATCTTGGTGGTGCTCCGGAAGCTGAGGATCGCACTGCTCATGGGTTCCGCCCTTCGTGCTGGTTGGAGAGGATCACGGCCTCGCAGTGGTCGAGCCACCGCAGATCGGCCTCGTGGCGGGCCGAGATCGCCTCGGCCATCAGGTCGGCGGCCACCCGGGCCACCTCGTCGGCCCGGAGCTCGGGTCCATTGGTGGTGTCGGTGGCGCGGCTGGGGCCGGGCCCGCCGCCATGGCGCATCGGCGGACTTGTAGA
>DAIMFV010000310.1:3514-4119 GCA_036724365.1 Acidimicrobiales bacterium
GCCGGTGGTGTCGGTCGTGTCGGTCGACTGGTCGGCGGCGCGGGCCGCGGCGCGGCTGCGCGCCCGGCGGTGGGCCTGGGCCTGGCGGTAGAGCTCGGCCCGCTGGCGGTCGATGACGGCCAGCGCCTCGGCGGGGGAGCGGCCGAAGGCCAGGAGCACCTTCACCAGCAGCTCGTCCCGTGGGGGCGAGGTGTCGGCCGGGCCCTCATCGAACCAGTCGTCGAGGGCGGCCTTGCCGGCGTTGGTGAGCCGCCAGCGACGACGGTCCCGGCCACCCGGGTTGGCGTCTCCGGGGTCGTCGTCGTCGACGACCGGGTCCACCAGACCCTCGCCGTGGAGCCGGTCGAGGGTGGTGTACACCTGGCCCACGTTCACGGTCCACACGCCGCCCGTGCGGGCCTCGAAGGCGCCCTTGAGGTGGTACCCGTGGGCGGGCCCCTCTTCCAGCAGGGCGAGCAGCCCCATCCGCACCGACATAGATACGCAGTATGCATACCGAGTATCTACCCGTCAACCACCAACCCCAGCGAAATGGCGTACCTGGGGTCCACCCCTCGATCCTGAGCTACGCCAGATCGTGGTGGTGGCGTTGCCGGGCGGGTCGG
>DAIMFV010000311.1:0-4087 GCA_036724365.1 Acidimicrobiales bacterium
ACGGCAAGGCGGTGCTGGCCAACCTGGCCGCCATGCCCCACATCCTCATCGCCGGCGCCACGGGTGCCGGCAAGTCGAGCTGCCTCAACTCGCTGCTCACGTCGATCCTCATGCGCTCCACGCCCGACCAGGTGCGCATGATCCTGGTCGACCCCAAGCGGGTGGAGATGGGCCAGTACAACAAGCTGCCCCACCTGCTCACCGAGGTGGTCACGGTCCCCAAGAAGGCGGCCAACGCCCTGGCCTGGGCCGTGCGGGAGATGGAGCGGCGCTACGACCTGCTCGCCGAGTGCGGGTTCCGAGACATCACCGGCTACAACGCGGCGTTCGACCGGGGCGATCTGCGCGACCCCAACGCCGATCTGCTCGGCCCCGACGCCGAGTCGGTCACCACCTACCGCCGCATGCCGTTCATCCTGGTGGTGATCGACGAGCTGGCCGACCTCATGATGGTGGCGGCACGCGACGTCGAGGAGTCGATCTGTCGTCTCGCCCAGATGGCCCGGGCCGTGGGCATCCACCTGGAGATCGCCACCCAGCGGCCGTCGGTCAACGTGATAACCGGCCTCATCAAGGCCAACGTGCCGGCCCGGCTCGCCTTCGCGGTGTCGAGCGCCACCGACTCCCGGGTGATCCTCGACCAGACCGGTGCCGAGCGCCTGTTGGGCAAGGGCGACATGTTGCTGCTCGGCCCGTCGTCCTCGGTCGCCCAGCGGGTGCAGGGTTCCTGGGTCACCGAGGACGAGGTGCGGGCGATCGCCGCCTTCTGGAAGCGCCAGGCCACCGAGCTCGACTACGCCGACGAGGTGCAGGGCGGCGACGACGACGGCTCGTCGGGCTCGGCCTTCTCACCCGGCGGCGCCGCCGGTGGGTCCGGTGGCGACGACGACGACGACCTGCTGGCCCAGGCCACCGAGCTGGTGGTGCGCAGCCAGCTCGGCTCCACGTCCATGCTCCAGCGCAAGCTGCGGGTGGGCTTCGCCCGGGCCGGTCGCATCATGGACCTCTTGGAGCAACGTGGGGTGGTGGGCCCGTCCACCGGCTCCAAGGCCCGAGACGTGCTGATGTCCCCCGAGGAGCTCGACGGGGGCACGACGGCGTCGGCCACGGTCGATGCCGAGTTCGGGGCCGGCGATCCGCCGCCCGATCCCGCCACCGAGCCCTGATTCCACCCTGAACCCGGCGTCGCACCGACCCGGCGGGCCGATCCGGCGTGGCCGACAGCTCGCGCAAGTCCTACGGGCGCGGGGTCCTTTGGCCATGCCCCCGGCCCGGATGGGCCGTCAGGATCGTGTCAGCGGCTGACGCAACCGGCGGAGGCGTACGAAAGGGGCAGGTATGAAGCGGAGAACGCTCGACATCGTGTTCAGTGCCGGCGGACTGCTCGTGGCGATCCTGGTGCTCGTGCTGGGCCTGGTGCTGCAGAACCAGGCGAACTTCGCCAAGGACTACGTCCACGACCAGATGGCCCAGCAACGGATCACCTTCACGCCGGCCGAGGGCCTGAGCGACGAGGAGAAGGCCGCCGACTGTCTGGTGGAGAACGCCGGCCAGCCGCTGCTCACGGGCAAGCAGGCCGAGTGCTACGCCAACGAATACATCGGGCTGCACCTGGCGGAGACCAACGAGGGCAAGACCTACAGCGAGACGAGCGGCGAGAGCCGGGGCGTGGCCGCCGAGCTCGAGGCAGCCATGGAGGACGATCCGGAGAGCCCGGAGACCCTGGCGCTCCAGGCCCAATCCGAGGAGCTCAACGCCAAGGCGCAGACCCTGTTCCCGGGCGAGGCCCTGCGCGGCCTGCTGCTCACCTCCTACGGCTTCAGCATCTTCGGCGAGCGCGCCGGGCAGGCGGCCCTGGTGGCCTTCCTGGTGGCTGCGGTGCTGGCCCTGGCCTCCATCGCCGGGTTCGTCCACGCCTTCACCACCCCGAAGGAAGAGACGGTCCACCTGGCCTGACGGCCGAGCGGTGCTGGCCTGTCCCCGGCGGCCGGGACGGGCACCCCGACCACCTCACCCCGGGATCTGATCCCGGGGTGAGGCGCGTCCGGGGCCGGGTGTGGGGCCGAAAACAATTCCTGACCGGATCGGTCGGGTAAATACCTGACCCAACCGGTAAGGTATTGCCCATGACGAAGCTGTTCGAGTTCCCCAACCCGGTCAACGAGGTGTCGGCCCGCCTGGTGGCCGCCGGCGTGGTGCTCATGACGCTCGGGATCCTGGTGCTCGGCCAGACCTGGTTGCTGGCACCGCTCGCCTACGGGTTCGTGGCCCGGGTGCTCACCGGCCCCACCCTCAGCCCGCTCGGCCAGTTCGTCACCCGAGTGCTCACTCCCGCCCTGCCCTTCGAGGCCAGGCTCGTTCCCGGGCCGCCCAAGCGCTTCGCCCAGGGCATCGGCGCCACGCTCTCCGTGTCGGCCGCCGTCGCCCACTTCGGTTTCGGCTCCACCGGCGTGGCCGTGGTCCTGGTGGGCATGATCACCGTGGCGGCCTCGCTCGAGGCCGTGGTGGGCTTCTGCCTCGGCTGCAAGCTCTTCGCCCTCCTCATGAAGGCCGGGATCGTGCCCGAGGAGACCTGCGAGGCCTGCAACAACCTCGCCCTGCGTCGAGCCGTCAGCATCTGACACCGTTCCGTTCTCGGGTCCCGACGCCCGAAGACGGGCGCGCATCGGGCTGGCTCAGCGTCCGGGCACCGGCGGCAGCACGATGACGTCGCCCGGGAACAACAGGTCGGGGTCGCCCAACTGCGGGTTGGCCCGCACCACCCGCAGCCAGTAGCCGTCCACCTCCGCCATGGACGGTGCGGACGTGGCGCCCGTCGCCAGTTCGCCCTCGGCGAGGGCCCAGAGGTGATCTCCCGGGACGACCACGTGGGTGCGCCCGTCCGGGCCGGCGTGCTCCCGTGCCCCGGGGTCCCGGGCGGGTGCATCGTCGGCCGGCGCCCGATGCTCGACCGGCGCGGGCTCGGGGGCCGCGGGGTCGAGTCGGAACAAGGTGGCGGTGCCCGTGATCGAGGCCTCCTGCGGGCCGCCGAGGTGTTCGAGGGTGACGGCGCCGGCGGAGAGGTGGACCAGGCTGGCGGTGGACGCGGGGGCCGGGGTCGGGTCGGCGGCGGCGGTACCGGGTGTGGCCCCCACCGCGCCGGCGGTGGCTGGGGGGGTGGCGCCCAGGCCGAATCCGGCCACCGCCCCGACGAGGCCGCGCCACGCCGGGATGGTGGCGCGCCCAACGAGGTCGGCCAGCACGGCCCGCCCGCTCAGCCGGGCCAGTGCCGCCACCAGGGTGACGACCAGAAGGTGGTACGCCGCACCCAGGGCCCCGAGACGCACCAACGCCAGCGCGGCGCCCACCGGTGTGCGGTCTCGGGCCCACGCCTGCAGTGCGTCGAGCGAACCGACCGGAGGTGCGGACAGCTCCCCCCGGCCGAGGAGGTGGAGCCCGACGACGGCCACCGCGAACCCGAGGATCGACGCCGCGGTGGCGAGGCGGCCGCGAAGTCCCCCGGCGGGCCGAGACCGGACGACGCCTGGCCCGGCGCCGGGCGTCACCGCGTCACCTCGGTGGTCCACCCGTCGGGTCCGGCGTCGACGGCGACCACCGTGCCGTCGGCCAGGAGCAGGCCCGACCGGCAGCCCTCCCCGGGGGCGACGAGCTGGCGGGCTCCCTCGAGCCGCAGCGCGGCCGTCACCGTGACCGGCACACCGGGCTCGGCCCACCGGTCGAACAGGAACACCTCGCCGGTGGTCGGTCGGACCACACCCGGGGTGGCGGTTCCGTCGCAGTCCCAGTCGCCCACCGTCACCACGTCGCCGGGATCGCCCACCCCGAACCGGGCACCGGCCCGGGTGATCACCTCCCCACCGCCCGCCGGCCTCGTGTGGGTGTCCCGCGACGTGGGGGGCATCGCGGAGGGGGCCGGCGACGCCGATGAGGTCGACGGTGCTGGTGGCGCTGATGGGGTGGTGAGCGCGGGGTGCACCGGGTCTGCGTCGGGCTCCGCCCCCGGGGCGGGGGAGCGGTCGGGATCGACCGGAGCGTCCGGGGCCGTTCCGGTGGCGGGGGCGGCTGAGGCGGCGGCCGGCAGGGGGGC
>DAIMFV010000312.1:0-4072 GCA_036724365.1 Acidimicrobiales bacterium
GGCGCGTGTCGTCGTCGTTGGCGCGGCACTCGATGGCCCGCGCGCCCTGTCCCGGCGCGCCGGGCGAATCCGTCAGCGGCAGCACCATGATGTTGAGGCCCGCGAGCAGCGAATCGAGCAGCTTGCGGCCTTCGCGCTCGGTGCTGGTATCCGCATACAGTCGCGAGAGGCCCGCCGTCGCCAGCACGATGCCGGCGGCCTCCTTGGTGGCCTCGGTGCCCTTGATGCCCAGCGGCGCCCAGGGGATTGGCCCGCTCCCGACAAGCGTCGATTGGTTGTTCGCGCCGATCTTGAAGAACCGCACGAACGCCGGCGTGTCGGTGACCGGCACCTACACCGTGCTGCTCGGCGACTTCGGCGGTGGGGTGGAGGACGATCTGTTGTTCTACGCGCCGGGGTCGGCCAAGGATGCCCTCTGGCTGTCCGACGGCGACACGACGTTCACCAAGCTCGACCTGAAACCCCAGGTGACGGGCACCTACCGGCCGGTGGTCGGCGACTTCGCCGGCGACGGTCGGTCCGACGTCATCTGGTACGCCCCAGGTCCCGCCACCGACCACCTGTGGACCACGACCGGCTCGCACACCTTCTCGTCGAAGCCCCTCACGGTGACGGGCGACTACCAGCCGACGGTCATGGACAACTCGAGCTACGGGCCGCTCAAGGACGAGGTCGTGTGGTTGAAGACCGGTGGCAACACCGGGTCCCGTTGGCGCTTCGCCGCCGATGGCACGCACACCGCCCACCCCGTCTCCCTGCTCACCCAGCACCCGGTCCCGATCGTCGGCAACTTCGATGGTGACCAGGACGCCGACCTGGTCTGGTGGGGTCCCGGGACTGACATCGACCTGTACTGGCACAACGGGGCGGGCATCCTGGTGACGTCTTTGCAGATCAACGGGAGCGCCTACCGCCCGGTCGTCGCCGACGTGGACACGAGCGGGTGCAGCACGTGCGATGACATCGTCTGGTTCGGGCCCGGGGGCATCTCCGACGCCTGGTGGACCGGACTGTCGAACGGGTCGTTCACGCCACACCCAGCAACGATCCCGATCCAGCACGAGGCGTTCGGCCTGCGGAACCCGACCGGCGACGACGTCGTGCAGATCTGGGACCCGGGCGTCGGCAACCGCTTCTGGTACCTCTCTGCGGGGTCGCCGACGATCGTCAACGCTCCCCGGTTCCAGCCCACGGCCGGATACCAGCCGATCATCGGCGACTTCGTGGGCACCACCGAGGACGTGTTCTGGTATCGGCCCGGCCCTGGCGCCGAGCACCTCGTCTACACCTGACGCCCCACGGAGGACCGGCGGTCGAGTGCCGCCTCGGTCGACCAGGCGGCGCGTTGTCGTCGAGCGGCCGGAACCGACGATCAGCCGGGCCTCGACCGCCCCGTACGATGGACCAGTCGTCGGCCACGAGCGGGGCGCGGAGGTTTCGCGCCAGGTTTCGTACCGGCCACGCCCCCGTAGCTCAGCTGGATAGAGCAACCGCCTTCTAAGCGGTCGGTCGCAGGTTCGAGTCCTGCCGGGGGCGCGCCTCGCCGCCCACCCGCGGTGGGCTTTCCCCGTGGGTCGCCCCGCCACCAGACTGCCCCCGCCCGTTCCCGGCCCCGGAGCTCCCGCCTGTGACCTACGCCGACCCGCCCGCAGACCCCGCCGCCCGGCGGCAGGTGGCCGTCGAGGCGTTGCAGTCCCTGCTCGACGGCAACCGTCGCTTCGCCGTGGGCGGGCTCATCGACACCAAGATGTCGGTCGACGAGCGGGCCGCCCTGGTGGCCGGTCAGCACCCTCGAGCCGTGGTGCTCGGCTGCGTCGACTCCCGGGTGCCGCCCGAGGTGGTCCTGGGGCAGGGCATCGGCGACCTGTTGACGGTCCGAACCGCCGGCCAGTCGCTGTCGGGCGTGGCCCTGGGGAGCATCGAGTTCGGCGCCCGCAGCCTCGGCGTGCCACTGGTGGTGGTGCTGGGCCACACCCACTGCGGTGCGGTGCTGGCCGCCATCGGTGACCACGACCTCACCGGCCACCTGGGCGAGATGATCGGCGAGGTGGCGGCCCGCCTGGTCGACCTGGTGGGCGCCGACCCCATCGGTGCCACCGGTGGCAACCTCCAGGCCACCGTCGACGCCCTGCGCAAGCTGGGCACGCTGTCCTACGAGGGTGACCACGCCCACGTGGTCGGCCTGCTGTACCACCTGGAGACCGGCCTGGTGACGGTCGAGGACGACGGCGGCCTCTTCGCCGACGCCTGACCGCCGGCCGGCGCGCCGGTACCGGTCCGGGCCGCCGCCGTCAGCGGGGGAGCAGCGGCGTGCGGCCGGTCCAGGCGACGAAGGCCTCGGATGGGGTGGCGTCGGCCGGGGGGTCGGCTTCCGCGCCGAAGGCGGCGCCGGGACCCCGCACCTTGTCGGCGGGGAACGGATCGATGTGGTGGTGGGCGAAGTCGATCACCTCGGTGGGGACCTCCACCGCGATGCCCACGGCCTGGCCGATGTCCCAGGCGTGCACGAACAGGTCGATGGCGGGGAACGCCAACCGGTCGGCCACGGTGCGGCGCCCCATGGGGGTGTCCATCTCCAGTTCCAGGTCGGCCCCGTCGAGGGCGGCCCGGGCCTGGGCCGCCAGGTCCTGCCAGTACGCGAGCGGCTCACCGGTGACCAGGTCTCCCGGGCGGTCGGCCTCGGGCCAGGTGGGCTGTTCGCCCCGCAACAGGCTCACGCCCATGGCCACCGAGGTGCCCAGGTGACCGAGCACGTCGAGGGCCCGCCAGCCCTCACACGGTGAGGGTCGTTCCCAGCCGTCGGGGTCCACCCGGGCCACCACCCCCTCGAACACGTCGAGCCCCTGATCGAACAGCACCGCGGCGTTGGTCATGGCGTCAGTGTGCCCACCGCGCCGGCCCGGTGCTCGCCGAGCCCACCGAGCCCACCGGGCCATCGCTCGGGGCGATGGGTCGCCGGCGTCAGCAGGCCTGGGCCAGGGCCTCGTCGAAGGGGGTCAGCTCCGGCCCCCGTGCGTCCATTCGTTCCTGCATGGTGGCCACGTCGAGGCCGTCGTAGGCCCATTGCTCGGTGGTGGTCACGATCGACCACGGCACCATGTCCAGGTCCATGCCGCCGCTGATCGAGAGTTGGGCCTGGCCGGCGGCGTCCTGGGCGGCGCTCCAGCCGGACTGGATGTGTTCGATGGCTCCCTGTTGGTCGCCGGCGTCGAGCAGGGCGGCGAGCTCGTCGCGGTAGGCGGCCACCGCGCCGTAGCCCTCGCAGAACAGCGCCACGTCGGCCACCCGCACCTCCTCGCCGTTCTCGGTGCCCAGCAGCGGCCCGGTGCCCTCCGGCTCGGTGATCTCACTGAGCCCTGGCACCGTGCCCACCAGGTCCTCGAGCGAGCTCGGCCGGCTCTGGTCGTCGCCTGCCCCGTCGCCTGCCGCGCCGATGGCATCGCCGGCCGTGGGGTCGTTGCCGCCGTCGTCGGAACAGGCCGCCAGCGGGGCGAGGCACAGCACGAGCACGATCAGGGTCCGTCGCAACATGGCGGGCAACGTAGCGCCGCCCGGATCGTCCTGTCGGGATCGCGGGCGACGCCGCCGTGGGCGAGCGGAGGCGGTGCGCCCCCCGGTAGACAGGCGCCCATGACCGAGCTTCCTCCGGCCTTCTTCCTCTCCGACGGCGACCAGTTCCAGGCCACGGCTCTGTGTCGGGGGCCCTGGGATCCGGGCAGCCTGCACGGTGGTCCGGTGACCGCCCTGATCGGGCGCGAGGCCGAGCGGGCCGACCCCGACCCGGCGCTGTTCACCGCCCGCCTCACCGTCGAGCTCCTCCGGCCGGTGCCCCTGTCGCGGTTGCGGGTGGACACCTCGGTGCTCCGGCCCGGCAAGCGGGTGCGGATCCTCGGCGTGTCGGTCACCCACGACGGGACCGAGGTCGCCCGGGCCACGGTGTTGCGGGTGCAGCGGGTGGCCGCCGACCTGACCGAGGCGCTGCCGGTGGTCGGCGTGCCCTTCGCTCCCCCCGAGGACGCCGAGACCGCCCCCCGCCTGGTGGAGGGCTACGTCGGGATCATGGACGGCATGG
>DAIMFV010000313.1:0-422 GCA_036724365.1 Acidimicrobiales bacterium
ACCAGGACGCCCTGGTCGGGCAGGTGGTGCGCCACATGAAGACGTTCGCCCCGCCGTACCAGCCCAAGTTGATCATGGGCATCAACGTCTGACCAGACGAGAGGACGCACGACGACATGCCGCCCTACCCCGATCCTGACGACGATCCCCCGTGGTTCACCGCGTCCACCTTCATCACCGTCCTGGTGCCGACCCTCGCCATTCGTCGGGCCCAGGACGGGCGGAGCAGCCCGCTCGAAGGTCTTCGACTGGTGTTCACCTCCTTCGCTGTGGCGATCGTCCTGATCGGCGTCGTGGTGCTCGTGCTCGCGGCCGGCGGCTCGGAATCCGAGACCAACCCGCCCACCACCGCCGTCGCCGCCGGCGTGGCGGTCTTCGGCCTGCTCACCCTGTTGGCCCCGCGCTTGTTGGTGCAGCCACTG
>DAIMFV010000313.1:432-4063 GCA_036724365.1 Acidimicrobiales bacterium
CCACTGGACTGCTCCAGTGACGGGGTGCTGGTCGGCAGCTACCGGACCCGGTTCTTCCTTTGCACCGCATTCGCGAACGCCGCCTCGCTCGTCGGCTTCGTGGGCTTCTTCCTGACCGGTCAACCCTGGATCTACCTGATCGGTGTGCCGTTCACGGTCGTCGGCATGGTGCGGACCATGCCGTCACGTCGCAACATCGTCCGTGACGCCGAGACGATCGCCACCGCTGGGTGTGGCCGCGACCTGTTGCGACTGCTGGCCCGGCCCATGACCGACCAGTGAGCCGGACGAGGTGCTGACCGGTAGCGCCGAGCCCGGGCGCCCCTGCAGGGATCAGCGTGCGGGCGGGAACGGTGAGCTGAGCAGGTAGCGGCTGGTGGGGATCACATCGAGATCCCGGTCGGCGCCGAACGCCGCGGTGCTGGTGGTCATGGCCGTGAGGCGGCGTCCGAGCTCCTCGTCGTCGCCACCCGTGTCGAAGAACGCGTGGAAATCGGCCAGGGCCTCGATCGGGAACAGCTCCTCCACGATGGCGTCGATCGCCGGAGCGTCCGGGGTCACGGCCCGCACGACCAGGTTCTGGGTGTACCCGAACGTGGATTGCGTCTCGATGGCCACCCGGGTGTGGTGCCCCTGCCAGCGTTCGCGCCACTCATCCGGAGCGAGATCGGCGGGCCGCCGGGCGGGGGGGGTTGTTGGCGAAGCCCGGGGTCCGGTCCCCCGCCGCAACCGGTCGGCCGTCGGCGAGCGGCACCGACTCGGTGACGAGGTAGCCGGCGACCGAGCCGACCTCGTCGGGGCCGGCGAGCACGGCGGCCAGCACCGGTGCGGTGGCCTCGGCGGCGTCGACCCAGGCCGACACCACCGCCCCCACCGGAGCGTCGAGGTGGGTGAAGCGCACGGCGGCCCCGGCCACCTCGGCATCGTCGACGTTCACCTGGAGTCCCCGGGCCCCCGACGCGACCAGGGCGTCCACCACGTCGCCGAGCAACGGCCGGGCCAGGTCGGCAGCTGCCTTGCCGGATCGCGGGCACACGAGGAACACCAGCTTCTCCATGCGGCCGACCGTAGCCAGTGCGGAGATCGGCAACGCCAGCATCCACCCGAACAGCGGCAGCAGTACGTTCGTGGGATGTCGCAGAGACAGCAGGTCGTCGGGGCCAGGCTGCAGGGGAGCACGCCGCAACACCGACCTGCCCTCTACGTCATCGCCGCGGTCGTCTACTTCGCGGTCAAGTGGACCACGTTCTCCATCGCCGGCGCGGCCTGGGGTCTCTACCTCGGGATCGCACTGGGTGCGCTCGCTGCTACCACCCCGTTCCTCGTCGGCCGCTGGTGGGCTCGGCGGTAGCCCACCGCTCACAGCTCGGGGTGGCCCCAGTGGGTGGTGGCCAGGTCGACCAGGGGGGCGAGGACGTCCAGCGGGTCCAGGTGGGCGTCGAGCGGGGTGCTCCGGGGGTCGCGGCGGACCCGGGCCCGCTGGCGGCGGGCGAAGGCCCGGGTGCGCCGCACCGCCTGGTCCACCGCCTCGTCCAGCGTGGGGTGGGTCTCGCCCGCTGCCACCGCGTCGAGGTGGGCCAACAGCTCCCGGTAGCCCAGGGCCTGGGCGGCGGTGCGGCTCAGGGGCGGACCGCCACGGAGGCGACGGACCTCGTCGAGGAAGCCGGACGCCAGCTGTTGCTGGTAGCGGGCCTCGATCCGCTCGGCCACCACCGGTTGCGGGAGCCGGACGCCCAGGAGCCGCACCGGGGTCGGCGGATAGGCGTCGACCCCGGGACCGAACGACGAGAACGGCCGGCCGCTGCCGATGCACACCTCCAGGGCCCGGATCACCCGGCGCCGGTTGGTGGGCTCCATGCGGGACGCAGCCACCGGGTCCAGCGCGGCGAGGCGCTCGTGGAGGAGCACGGTGTCGATCGGGGTGTCGGGCGTGGCCTCGAGCTCGGCCGCCACCGCGGGGAACCGCCCGGGGATCTCGTAGCCGTCGACCACGGCCTGCAGGTACAACCCCGTCCCCCCGACCAGGAGGGCGTGGCGGCCTCGTCGGGCGATGTCGCCCAGCGCGTCACGCACGGCCGACTGGAACGAGTGGACCTCGAAGGGCTCCCACGGGTCCACCAGATCGATCACGTGGTGGGCGATGTCGGACCGCTCCGCCGCCGTGGGCTTGGCCGTGCCGATGTCCATGCCCCGATAGCCCTGCAGGGAGTCGGCCGTCACCAGCTCCACGTCGCCCCGTCGGCGAGCGAGGGCCAGGGCCAGCGCCGACTTCCCCGACGCCGTCGTGCCCACCAACGCGAGGGGGTGCATCCCGTCGGGGACGACGCGGTGCACCGGAGCCGACCTCGCCCGACCGTCAGCCGGCGGCGACGGGGATGCGGGTGCGGTGGGTGGCGGCCGCAGTGACCGCGACCAGCTCACCGCGCAGGAAGTGGGGAGCTGCCCCGGTGACCAGCACGTCGGCGTAGGTTCCGGCCCGGATCGGCTCGGTACTCGAGAAGTGGACCAGCTTGTTCTGGCGGGTGCGGCCGGTGAGCACCGACGGGTCCTTGCGGGAGGGACCCTCCACCACCACGTCCTCGACGCGCCCGATGCGGCCCTCGTGCTTGGCCAGCGCCGATCGCTCCAGCACCACCTTCAACCGGTCGAAGCGCTCGGCCACCACGGCCGGGTCCACGAACCGGTCGACCAGGTCCGCCGCCTCGGTACCGGGTCGGGGTGAGTAGATGAAGGTGTAGGCCGAGTCGTACTCAGCCGCCGCCGCCACGGCCAGGGTCTCCTCGAAGTCGGCGTCGGTCTCGCCGGGAAACCCCACGATGAGGTCGGTGGTGAGCGCCAGGTCGGCCACGGCGGCCCGGGCGTCGGCCACCCGTTCGAGGTAGCGCTCCGCCGTGTAGCCCCGGTGCATGGCGGCCAACACCCGGTCGCTGCCCGACTGCAACGGCAGGTGGAGGTGCTCGCACACCTCGGGGGTCTCGGCCATGGCGGCGATGGTCTCGGGCCGAAGGTCCTTGGGGTGGGGGCTGGTGTAGCGAACGCGTCGGATCCCCTCCACCGCGCCCACCGCCCGCAGGAGGTCGGCGAAAAGGGGCCGCACGCGCACGGCGGCGTCGCCGGCCTGGCGGGCAGCCAGGGTGAGGTCGCGCCCGTAGGAGTTCACGTTCTGCCCCAACAGGGTGACCTCGGTGACGCCGTCGGCGGCCAGCAGGCGGACCTCGTCGACCAGGCGTTCGAACGGCCGGGAGGTCTCCTCGCCCCGCACCGCCGGCACGATGCAGAAGGCGCAGGCGTTGTCGCAGCCGATCTGGATGGTGACCCACGCGGCGTGGCCCAGCTCCCGACGGGCGGGCATGGCCGACGGGAACAGCTCGGCGTCGTCGGCCACGGTGGCCTCGAGGATCTCGGTGAGGGGCCCCTCGTCACGCGCCCGGCGCAACAGGTCTGCGGCCCGGTGCACGTTGTGGGTGCCGAACACCAGGTCGACGTAGGGCGCCCGGTCACGGATCGCCCCCTGGTCCTTCTGGGCCAGGCACCCGCCGACCACGATCTCCAGGCCCGGACGCTGGTCCTTGAGCGACTTGAGGTGGCCCAGGGTGCCGTAGAGCTTGTTGTCGGCGTTCTCGCGGATGCA
>DAIMFV010000314.1:0-4047 GCA_036724365.1 Acidimicrobiales bacterium
ACCGACTGGCAGACCCCGCTGGTGGTGCTGTTCACCCAGGCCGACGGCATGTCGGTGCTGCACGAGACGGTCTACGAGGACCGACTGGTGTACGTGGAGGCCCTCAAGCAGATGGGTGCCGAGATCGAGCTGTTCAGCACCTGCCTGGGCGGCGAGTCGTGCCGGTTCCACGACACCAACGCGCTCCACTCGGCCGTGGTCAAGGGCGTCACCCGCCTGCGGGGTGCGGCGGTCACGGTGCCCGACGTGCGGGCCGGCTTCTCCTCGGTGATCGCGGCGGCCATCGCGGAGGGGGCGTCCACCATCTCGGGCATCCACCACCTGGAGCGGGGCTACCACCGGCCGTTGCGCCAGTTCGCCGAACTGGGCCTGTCCATCGAACCCACCGACTGACCGGCGGTGATCCTGCTCCAAGCTCAGGGCGTGGGCGCGTCGCGTCCCGGGCGCGCGTTGTTCGACGACGTCTCGCTCGCCGTGTCCAGCGGCGACCGGCTGGGGCTGGTGGGCATCAACGGCACGGGCAAGTCCACCCTCCTGCGGGTGCTGGCCGGCCGGGCCGAGCCCGAGTCGGGTTCGGTGCGACGGGGCCGGGGCACCCGGGTGGTGATGCTCGACCAGGCCGACGACCTGCCGGCCGGCACCGTGCACGAGGCCGTGGCGCCGGGGAGCCATCCCGAGCGGGAGTGGGAGGTCGACGCCATCTTGGACCGGCTGGGCATCGCGTCCCTGGCCCAGGTCGGCACCGACCGGCTCTCCGGCGGCCAGGCCAAGCGGGTGGCCCTGGCGCGCGCCCTGGTGGAGGTCGGTCCGGGCGGTGGGCCCGACGACGACAGCGTGCTGCTCATCCTCGACGAGCCCACCAACCACCTCGACATCGACGCCATCGCCTGGCTGGAGGACCGTCTGTCGTCCCACCGGGGCGGGCTCGTGCTGGTGACCCACGACCGCCACGTGCTGGACCGGCTCACCACCCGCATCCTGGAGCTGGACCGGGGCCGCGCCTACGTGCACGAGGGTGGCTACGCCAGCTACCTCGAGGGTCGCCAGGAGCGTGAGGCGCAGGCGGCCACCGCCGAGTCGGTCCGCCGCAACCTGGCCCGCAGGGAGCTCGCCTGGCTGCGCCGGGGAGCCCCGGCCCGCACCTCCAAGCCCAAGGCGCGCATCGAGTCGGCCACGGCCCTGGTGACCGGCCGGGCCGAGGCCCCGGCCCGGCGGGGTGAGCTCCCGCTGCACGCCGAGACCCCGCGGCTGGGCGACCAGGTGCTGGAACTGCACGGGGTCGGCCACCGGTTCGGCGCGCCCGGCGAAGGACCGGAGGCACCGTGGTTGTTCCGCGGCGTCGACCTGCTCCTGGATCCGCGCGAGCGCCTCGGGGTGGTGGGTCCGAACGGGGCCGGCAAGACCACCCTGCTCCAGGTGATGGCCGGCCGGATCACCCCGGCCGAGGGGCGGGTGGTGCGGGGATCCACCGTGGAGCTGGCCATCTGGGACCAGCGGGGCGCCGACCTGGATCCGAACCAGCGGGTGCGCGACGCGGTCGCCGGACCCGCCCGCAACGCCGACTGGTCCGACGCCGCCCTGCTGGAGCGGTTCTGGTTCGACGGCGACGCCCAGTGGGCGCCCATCGGTTCGTTGTCGGGCGGTGAGCGCCGTCGGTTGCAGCTCCTGCTCACCCTGGCCACGCGCCCCAACGTGCTGCTGCTCGACGAGCCCACCAACGACCTCGACCTCGACTCGCTCCGGTCGCTGGAGGACTTCCTCGACGAGTGGCCCGGCGCCCTGGTGGTGGTGAGCCACGACCGGGCGTTCCTGGAGCGCACCGTGGCCGACGTGATCGTGATCGACGACCAGCACGACGCCGAGCGGGTGCCCGGCGGCTACGCGGCGTGGGAGGCGGCCCGCCGGGCGTCGGGTTCCACCGGGTCCGTATCGGCCACCGTGCGCAGCCGTTCGACGGCCGGCGCGTCGACCAGGGCGTCCAAGCCGAGGCCGACCAAGCCGCCACCGTCAGCCGGGTCGACCGAGCCGACCAAGCCGGCGCCCACGGCGCGCAGCACGAGCACCCTGCGGTTCCTCACCAAGGAGGTGGAGAAGCGGATGCGCAAGCTGGAGAAGCAGCGCGAGGCGCTCGTGGTCGAACTGGCTGCGGTGGATCCCACCGACCACGTGGCCCTGGCCGAGGTGGGACACCGGCTCGCCGAGGTCGACGCGGCCCACACCGCCGCCGAGGACGAGTGGCTGGCCCTGGCCGAGGAAGCCGAAGGCTGACCGGGTGGGTCCGACGGCGGTGGGTTACACGACCACCACGTCGATGAGGTCTTCGAGCGCCTCGAAGTCCGAGCCGTTGCGCGTGTAGAGGGGGAGGCCCGACGCGCACGCCGTGGCCGCTATCAGCAGGTCGACAGCCCGAGCCCCGCGAGCCTTGCGTCCTGCTCCGGCCACCGCGGCGTAGACCCGGCCGTAGGCGCGTGCTGCTTCGCTGTCGAAGGGCAACGGATCGAACGCCGCTTCAGCCCGTTGCAGGCGGTCCTGGCGACGCCCCCGCTCGTCTGGGTCCGTCGTGGCGTGGGGACCTGCGGCCAGTTCGGCCATCGTGAGCGCGCTGATGGCGACCTGTGCCGGCAGCTGGGCCGCATCGAGCTTCTCGAGATCGATGACCACCGAGGTGTCGAGAATGCCGCGCTGGTGCCGACGCTGCTCAGCCACGCGGCGTCGGGTGTTGGTCGGCGAGCTCGTCGAGGTCGGCACGGAACCGGTCGACGTCGATGCTCGGCGCGGTCTGGAACAGGGCGACGACTGCGTCAGCAGCGACGAAGCGATGGCGACGTAGCGGGGTCAGCTCGCCCACGGGTACGCCGTTTCGGGTCACGACGAAGGTCTCGCCACGATCCAGCTCGCGCATGATCGCCCCGCTGTCGTTGCGCAACTCCCGCTGGGTCACTTCCCGAGCCATTCGACCACCGTAGCACGTAGTGCTACGGTCCGACCCTCGGCCTCGTCGTGCCTGGTGTGGGCGTCGATGCGCGAGTCCACGGGAGCGACGCGAACCCGTGCTCGCGGGCTCGGGTTCGGGCATGTGGGGGAAGCCCGGTCGGTGGCGGTGTGCTGGCTGTCGGTCTGGGGCACGGGGGGTCTCCTCGGCGGATCGCTCTCGGGTGAGAACAGGTGTCCCATGAGTCTGCCGAGGGGGTGAGACGACGAAGCCGAGGTCCGGTGGTGGCTCAGCCGGGCGTGTTCGACCCGCGCCGACCTCGGAGGGGCGCGCCCGCACGCGCGTCGAGCCGTCCCCGGCTCGTCAGGGGTCGGTGCTCCAGGCCAGGGGGATCACGCCCACCACCAGGACCAGGGGGACCAGCAGGGCGGCGTGCAGGTTGGTGGCGTGGGCCAGCCCCCCCACCAGGGCCGGGGCCGCGAGGTAGCAGCCGTAGCCGGCGGTGGTGACCACGGCGATGCCGTGCTCGCCCCACTGGCGGCCGGCGGCCGCGAAGGCCAGGGGCACGGCGGGTGCGAGACCGGCTCCAACCCCGACGAGGAGCAACGGCACCAGGGCCGCGACCGGGGAGAGCAGCACGGCGGCCAGCGCCACGGCGGCCAGCGTGGCGCCCCGGCGCACCAGGGGAGCGGGTCCCCACAGCGCGGCCAGGCGGTCCCCGGCCAACCGCCCGGCCAGGCCGCCGGCCGACAGTCCGGTCACGGCCAGGGCGCCCAGCACGGCGCCGCCGTCCAGGTCGTCCCGCACCAGCACGCCCGCCCAGTCCATGAGGGCCCCGTCGCCCAGGAACACGAACCCGCCGATCGCCGCCAGGGCCGCGAGCCGGCGGGATCGGCCCGCCGCGGCGGTGGCCGGCCGGTCAGGGGCCCGGTCGCCGCCAAGGTCGCCGAGGTCGTCGAAGGGCTCGGGTGCATCGGCCAGACCGGGGGCGGCCAGTCGACCGTCGGGCAGGCGGTGGCGGGTGGCGGGCGCACCCCCCCCCCGGGGCAGGCCCCCCCCCCCGCGGGGCCCCCCCCCGCCCCCCCCCCCCCCCCCCCGGGCCCCCCCCCCCCCCC
>DAIMFV010000315.1:0-4025 GCA_036724365.1 Acidimicrobiales bacterium
GGTGGAGCAGTTCATCTCCATGAACGAGTCGGGGCGGGCCGGTGCCCCCACGCCGTTCCTGTCGATCAACACGGTGGGTCAGACCATCATGCAGTTCGGCAACCAGGAGCAGAAGGACTTCTTCCTGCCCCGGATCCTGGCCGGCGACCTCCACTTCTCGATCGGCTACACCGAGCCCGGCGCGGGCACCGACCTGGCGTCGCTCACCACCACGGCGGTGAAGGACGGCGACGAGTGGGTGATCAACGGCCAGAAGACCTTCACCTCCCTCGCCAGCTACGCCGACTACATCTGGCTGGCCGCCCGCACCGATCCCGAGGCGCCCAAGCACCGCGGCATCACCATCTTCGCCGTGCCCACCACCGATCCGGGCTACAGCTTCACCAAGATCCACACCATGGTGAACGCCAGCACCTTCCACACGTTCTACGACGACGTGCGGGTGCCCGACTCCGCCATCATCGGCGAGCTCCACGGCGGCTGGAACCTCATCGTCAACCAGCTCAACTACGAGCGCGTCGGCCTGGCTCCGCCCGGCATGATGGAGCGGAACTACGACGACGTCCTCGCCTGGGCCCGTGCCACCACCCGGCCCGACGGCAGCCGGGTGATCGACCAGCAGTGGGTGCAGCTGGGTCTGGCCCGGGTCCGCGCCGGCATCGAGTTCCTCACCCTCCTCAACTGGAAGGTGGCCGCCCTGGAGGCCGCCGGCGAGTCGGTCAACCCCGCCGATGCCAGCTCCATCAAGGTGTTCGGCACCGAGTTCTTCTGCGACGCCTACCAGATCCTCATGGAGATCGTGGGCCAGTCGTCCGCCCTCACGTTGGGGTCGCCCGCCGCCGCGCTGGCTTCCCGCCTCGACCGCGGCTTCCAGGGCACCACCATCCTCACCTTCGGTGGTGGGGTGAACGAGATCCAGCGCGATCTCATCGCCATGTTCGGTCTGGGCATGCCCCGCACGCCCCGCATGTAAGGACGCTCACCGATGGACTTCACCCTCACCGACGAACAGACCGCCGTGGCCGACCTGGCGGCGCGGATCCTCTCCGAGCAGGCCACGCCCGAGCGCGTCCGAGACATCGAGACCGACCCGGCCGGCGACTGGTTCGACCGTGCCCTGTGGTCCGAGCTGGCCAAGGCCGATCTGCTCGGCCTGGGCCTGCCCGAGGCCCACGGCGGCGGTGGCTACGGCTTCTTCGAGCTGGCCCTGCTCCTGGAACAGGTCGGCCGCACCGTGGCTCCGGTGCCCGTGTACGCCACCCTCGCCCTGGGCGCGCTGCCCCTGGCCCGGTTCGGCACCGAGGCCCAGCAGGCCGCGTGGCTGCCGGGCGTGGCCGCAGGCGACGTGGTGCTCACCGCCGCCCTCTCCGAAGGGGGAGACGGCCTGCCTCCTGTCGTGCCCGCCACGGTGGCCACCGCCGCTGGCGACGGCTGGCGCCTCTCGGGCTCCAAGGCCCTGGTGCCCTCCGGTCACCTGGCCCAGCGGGTGCTGGTGCCCGCCCGCACCGGCGACGGCACCTCCACGGTGTTCCTGGTCGACCTTTCGGCCGCGGGAGTCACCGCCGAGCGCAACACCTCGGTCAACCTGGAACCCCTCACCACCCTCACCTTCCACGAGGTCGAGCTGACTGCGGCCGACGTGGTGGGCGCGGTCGACGGGGGCGCGGTCGTCACCGGGTGGATCGCCGACCACGGCGTGGCCGCCCTCTGCGCGATCCAGGCCGGGGTGTGCGAGGCCGCGCTGCGGATCACGGCCACCTACACCAGCGAGCGCCGCCAGTTCGGCTCGCCGATCGCCACCTTCCAGGCCGTGGCCCACCGGGCCGCCGACGCCTACATCGACACCGAGGCCATCCGACTCACGGCCCGTCAGGCCGCGTGGCGCCTGGGCGAGGGGCTGCCCGCCGACGAGGCCCTGGCCATCGCCAAGTTCTGGGCCGCCGAGGGCGCCCACCGGGTCACCCACGCCGCCCAGCACCTCCACGGTGGCATCGGCGTCGATGCCGACTACCCGGTGCACCGCACCTTCCGCTGGGCGCGCCACCTCGAGCTCAGCCTCGGCGGCGGCACGGTCCACCTCCAGCGCCTGGGTTTGATTCTGGCTGCGGGCTGATTGGCCCGCTCCGGCGCCCATTGATGCCCTGGATGGGGCACGATGTCGGTCGACGACCTGCGGCACTCGTGACCTGACGGTCCGTCAGAACGCTTCGGCTCGGTGCGCTACGGTGCTCCGGTTCGACGGAACAGGGGAAGAACATGAGAACTCGCACCGTTGCGGTGGGCTGCGCGCTGGCCCTGCTGGCCTCCGGCTGTGGCAGCCGGCTGAGCGACGACCAGCTCGCGGCGGGCGCGGGCACCGGAGGCGGCGGCCCGGCCACCACGGCGCCGGCCGGGCCCGACACGCCCGAGGGTCCCATGTTCGGCACCATCGCCGCCCCGTGCGGTCCGGCCCCGGAGGGCTTCGTCGCCACGGCCAGCGAGACCGGCGTCACCGAGACCACCATCAAGATCGGCGTGGTGTCGGACCGGGCCGGAGCGGTGAAGACGCCCACCGCCAGCATCGAGGAGTCGATGCAGGCGTTCGTGGCCTACTGCAACGACCTCGGCGGCATCAACGGCCGCACCCTGGAACTGGCCACCTACGACTCGCAGCTCACCAACACGTTGGCGGCGGTGCAGGCGGCGTGCAACGACGGTCTCCTGGCCATCGTGGGGTCCGGCTCGGTGTTCGACGACCTCGGCGCTGAACCGTCGGTGGCGTGCGGTCTGCCAGACGTCGCGGCCTATTCGGCGAACGCCAAGAAGTCGACGGCCCCGAACGTGTGGGCGCCGCTTCCGAACCCGCCCGAGAACAACTCCGTGGGACCAGCCCGCTACCTGTCCGAGCTCTACCCGGATGCGGTGACCAAGGCCGCGATCATCTCGTCCAGCCAGGTGCCCACGGCATGGAACCAGGCCGAGCGGGTCGTCGAATCGTGGGAGGCCATCGGGTACGACTTCATCTCGACCCAGGACACCGGCATCTTCCAGGAGTCCTACTCCGCCGAGGCCCGGGAGATGAAGGGCGCCGGTGTCCAGTTCGTGACCATGGTCTCCGAGACCGGGGAGGGCGCCAAGCTCCTCCGCGACATGGCCGCCCAGGGCTTCGCCCCCGAGGCCGTGCTGTTCGGCGCCCAGTACTACGACGCAGTGCTCCTCTCCGAGCCCGCGTCCGAGGGCGTCTACGTGGAGATGAACACGATCCCCTTCGAGGAGGCCGACGACGTGCCTGCCATGCGGCAGTACCTCGATGCCTACGAGGCCACCGGCACCAAGACCGCTCCCACCGCCCTGGGCGTTCAGGCCTACTCGGCCGCCATGCTGTTCGCCACGGCGGCCAGCAACGCCGGCGCTGATCTGACCCGCACGACCCTGGTCGACGAGATCGGCAAGATCGAGAGCTGGGATGGTGGCGGGCTGCACTTCCCCACGGTCCCGGGCTCCCGCGAGCGCGAGGGCTGCTTCCTGCTCATGCAGATCAAGGACGGTGCCTTCGTCCGGTCCTATCCCGAGGAGCCGGGCACCTTCGCCTGCGATGACGAGAACATCGCCCCCATCAAGAACCCCGAACTCAACGGGTCCACGATCACGTGGTGACGGGGGTCGTGCGTTCCGGTACCGGGCGAGGCCGCCATGGATAGCCTCCTGACGATCCTGGTCTTCGGGCTCACCTCGGCGGCCATCTACGCGGTCGCCGCCAGCGGGCTGGTGCTCACCTACACCACGTCGGGCATCTTCAACTTCGCCCACGGCGCCATCGCCATGTTCTGTGCCTACGTGTACTGGCAGCTCTCGTCGCCCGACGCGTGGGGCCTGCCGGTCCCGATCGCCCTGGTGTTGACGCTGGTGGTGTTCGCCCCGCTCCTCGGTCTGGTCATCGACCGCGTCCTGATGCGGGGGCTCACCCAGGCCCCACCCACCATCCGCCTGGTGGTGCCCATCGGTCTCCTGGTGGCGCTGATCCAGCTCGCCTCGATCATCTGGCC
>DAIMFV010000316.1:0-4003 GCA_036724365.1 Acidimicrobiales bacterium
ACGGCGTTGAACGCCACGCCCCCCGCCTGGATCGTGGTGGTGCCCGCTACCGGATCAGGCTCGTCGCTGCACCCGGTGGAGGCCACCAGCAGGCACACGGCTGACGCGATCAGCACGACGGCGCGGCCCACACCGATCCGAGCCGGAGATGGTCGGTTGGGGCCGGTGGTGGCACCATCGGCGACCACCGATCGGCTCGCCTCCGCCACCGGCCGGCGAGGTCGCTGGCCGCTGGGAGGGCGACCGCCGATCAGTCGGCGCCGAGGCTCCACATGGCGTCCAGATCGTGCTTGGAGAACGCCTTGAAGGCGATCATCGTCCGGGTCTCCACCACCCCGGAGAGGGTGGAGATGTGGCGGGTGACGACCTCGGCCAGGTCATCGTGGTGGCGGACGCGGATGATGGCCACCAGGTCCACGTCGCCTGCCACCGAGTACACCTCGGCCACGCCCTCGAGGTCGGCCAGCTCCGAGGCGAGCTCGGTGATCCGGGCCGGTTCGGCCTTGAGCAGTACGAACGCGTTGACCATGGCCGCACCCTACCGGTCGACGGTTCGGCGGCGGCCGGACGCCACGCCGGGTTCGCGCCGGAGGGATGGCGGCGGTGACGTGGCGGTGAGGTGTCGTTGCGCAGAGGTGTCGTTGCGCAGAGGTATCGGTGCGGCGGTCGTGGCCCGCGGCGACAGGCAGGGGAGGGCGGTCGGCCGGCGTTGGTGGGTCGCTGGGGGTCAGACCGCGGAGCCGCGGGAGGGTGCCGTGGTCGGTGGGGGCGGCGGCGCCACTGCAGTGGGGAATGGTGGCGCGGCCGGTCCGGCCGGGGCCGTGGTCGTCTCGAACGGGCTGGGCGCGGCCGGGACGAGGCCGGCCTGGGCGTCGAGGGCGTCGAGCTCGCGCTGGGCCTCGGCCAGTCGGGTGAGCTGGCCCTGGACGTCGACGATCTCGGGATCGTCGTGGGCCAGGGCCCGGGGCGTGAAGGAGGCGGCGTTGAGGGCGGCCAGCTGGCCGGCGGCGCGCTCCAGCCCGGCCACCTGGCGCTCGAGCTCCAGCAGCGGGCCGCGACGGGCCGAGGGGGCGAGCGTGGCGATGCGGGCCAACTGGCGGTCGGTGGCCACCGCCTGGGCGGTGAGCTCCGCCGCCGCCGCGGCGATGGGCGTGGGTTCCGGTCGACGACCGATGGCCCGAACCAGGCCCCGGCGGGTCTGCTGCTGCTCCTCGGCCACGGAGGTGGCCACCGTGCCCACCCGGGCCAGACGGCGGTGCAGCCGGGCCGCGCTGCGCGGGTCGACCAGCCAGGTGAGCGGGGCTCCGGTGGCGACCTTGCGGTCGACCCGGTGGCGGCGACGCATCCGACTGCGGGCCATCAACAACACGAGGCAGGCCACGGCGATGACCAGCATCGTGCCGCCGAGCATCCACACCAGGACCCACTTCACCGCACCGAGGGTACCGAGGTGGGCTCGAAGGTGGGCAGCGGGGGAGCCGGGCTCACCAACGGGCCGTCGGACGACACCACCCGGATGCGGGGCAGCTCTCGATCGATCCAGGCGGCCACGCACAGCAGTTCGTCGGCCAGGGCCTTGGGCACCGGGGTGCCCGCCTCGTGGCCCGCTCCCTCCGCGGTGCCGGTGAGCGCGGCGGTGAGCTGGTCGGGGGCGGCCGGGTCCAGGTCGATCGGGAGGGGCACGGGGGTGGGCCCGTCGGGGTTGATCCGCCAGGCCCGCACCAGGCGGCCGTGGAGCAGCTCGGCCCCGGACCGGCCGTCGACCTCCAGGACCACCCGGCCGGCCCGACGCAGGGTGTCGAACCGGCGTTGCCGTCGCAGGGCGGCGGCCAGGGCGGCGGCGCGGTCTCGCACGTCGGCCGCCTCCTCGAACCGCTCGGCGGCGGCGAGCCCGTGCATGCGCGCCTCCAGCGGGGCGAGCAGCAGCTGGGGGTCGGCCAGGATGCCCCGGCGGACCCGGGCCACCACCTCGGCGTAGGCCTCCTGGGTGACCTGGGCCGCGCACGGGCAGTGCGAGACGCCGATCTGGGCCGGAGCGCACGGGCCGCTGCGGTCGGCCCGGCCCGGGGCGGCGGTGCAGCGGCGCAGGGGTGCGGCGGTCTCGATGGCGTCGGCCACCAGCCGGGCCACCCGGGTGGACGACAACGGACCCAGGTACAGGGCGCCGTCGTCCCGCACCACCCGCACCACCGACAACCGGGGGAACGCCTCGGCCGTGAGCTTGAGGTACACGTAGCGGCGCCAGGTCTTGGCCTGGCGGTTGAACCGGGGCTCGAGGCGGTGGATCAGACGTACCTCCAGCACCGCCGCCTCCAACGGGGTGGGGCACACGGTGTGGTCGATGCGCTCGGTCTCGCGCAGGAGCTGGCCGATCTTGCGGCGGTCGTCGGTGGAGAAGTACGAGCGGACCCGGCTGCGCAGGTTGGTGGCCTTGCCCACGTAGAGCGCCTCGCCCCGGCGGTCTCGGAACACGTACACCCCGGGACTGCGGGGGAGGTGGTCGGTGAGGCGCAGCTTGGCGGCCTGGGGATGGCCGCCCATGGAGGGCAGGGCCACGAGGTCGTCGAGCCCGCACACCCCGAACGAACCGGCCCGCTCCAACAGCAGGTGCAGGAGGTCGACGGTGGCCAGCGCGTCGGCCAGAGCCCGGTGCGAGGGTCGGTGATCGAGCCGGAAGCGGGTGGCCAGGGTGCCGAGCGAGCAGTTGGGGACCTCGTCGCGCACGAGGCGGCGGGCCAGGGCGAGGGTGTCGACCGAGCGGTTGGCGAACCGGGGCCGGCCGTCTCGCTCCAGGGCGGCGTTGAGGTAGCCGAGGTCGTAGCGCACGTTGTGGCCCACGATCACGGCGTCGCCCACGAACTCCAGCAGCTGGGGGAGCACGGCCGAGGTGGAGGGTGCGGTGGCCACCATGGCGTCGGTGATGCCGGTGAGCATGCTGATCTGGCGGGGGATGGGGTAGCCCGGGTTCACGAAGGTCTGCAGGGTGCCGAGCACCTCGCCGCCGCACACCCTGACCGCGCCGATCTCGGTGATGCCGCCGTCGGCCGCGCTGCCGCCGGTGGTCTCGATGTCGAGCACGCAGAACGTGACCTGGTGGAGCGGGGTGCCGAGGTCGTCGAAGCTGCGCTGCACCCCCGGCACCCTAACGAACGGGCGTTCGACGAACAAGCGTTCTCGGTGGCTGACTCGCTACCCACGGTGAATGTTCGGGGTTTCTCGCCGTTTCCGGCTGTTTTCGGCGTTCGTTGTCACACCCCCTGGGGAGGATGGTGGCATGGACGAGTTCGCCGGTGAGCCGCCCCGCCCGGAGGGTGGGGGTCTCGATGACGATGCCGGGCCGCGTGGCCGGTGGGTGGGCGACCGGTGGCGTCCGGCGTCGGCCGACGCGCCGCAGCCCGATGCTGGTGCTGGTGCCGGTGCCGCTGGTCGTGGCGCGGGTTCTGCCGGGTCGGGTCCTGGCGGTGCTGGCGGTGCTGGCGGTGTCGGCGGCGCGGAGGGCGCGGGGTCCGGTCGGCCGGGTGCTGGCGGGCCGGCGTCGGGGGGGCCGGGGGGGCGGGCCTACTCGGAGTCGGATGGTGCTGGGTCCCCCGACGCGGGGGTGGGTCGGGGTCGGTGGGATCGGGGGTGCCGGTCGACGGGGCCGGTGGAGGGGCTGGCCGCTGAGGTGGTGGCGGTGTTGGAGGCCCTGGCCGGTCCGGAGGGTCTCGATGACGAGTCGTTGGCCGAGGCGGTGACGGGGCTGGTGCGGGTGCGGTCGTTGTTGGATGCGGTCACGGCGGGGTTCGTGGCCCGTTGGGACGCCCGGCGCCTGTGGGCCGACGACGGCTCCCGATCAGCGGGCGCCCGGCTCGGCCGTGACGCCGGGTGTCGCCGCCAGAGCGGCACGCGGATGGTGCACGTGGCGCGCTCGCTGCGGTCGATGCCGCTGGTGGCCGATGCGTGGCAGGGCGGGCGGATCTCCACCGATCACGTCGAACGCCTGGTGCGCGCCGCCACCCCCGAA
>DAIMFV010000317.1:0-3994 GCA_036724365.1 Acidimicrobiales bacterium
GCTGGCACGCCCGGGCCGGGCGCCACGAGACCCGAGACATGGGTCGGCTGGTGGGGTGGGGCATCGGCGGGGCGCTGGTGGGCACGGTGGCCCTGGTGAGCCTGCCCGACGACCCGCTGCTGGTGGTGCTTGCCGTCACCATCGTGTGGTTCGTGGTGCAGTTCCTGCGCCACCCTGAGCTGCGGATGCCGGCGGACACCGCCCGGCGCTGGTCGCCGGTGGCCGGCACCATCACCGGCCTGATGCAGGGCGCGGTGGGCGTGTCGGGCCCGGTGGTGGCCACCTGGCTGCACCCCTACCGCCTGCCCCGCGAGACCTACGTGTACTCCATCACCCTGCTGTTCGGCGTCACCGGCGCGGTGCAGCTGGCCGTGCTGCTGGGTCAGGGCGAGATGACCACCACTCGGGCGTGGGCCTCGCTCGCCGCCGCCATCCCGGCCGCGATCACCCTGCCCCTGGGCGTGCGGCTCCGCCAGCGCCTGGCCGGCGACACCTTCGACCGGGTGGTGCTGGCCGTGCTCCTGGTGTCGGCCCTGTCGCTCCTGGTCCAGGTCGTGGCCTGACGATCCAGGGCTCCGTCTGCGATGCCGCGATCCTCACGCGATGGCACTCGCAGCCCTGGTGGTGCCCATCGGGCTCGTGCTGTTCGGGATCGGACCAGCGCCGTGGCCGCTGACGAGCGACCGGGACCAACTCAGGGTTGGTCGGGGTCTCCGTCGTCGCCACTCTTCGCGTTGCCCTCGCCGGACCCACCGCCGTCGCGGTTGTCTCGTCGGGAAGCTGGTGAGGGTTTGCGGCCGGGGCGTTGGTGGTTGTGTTGGGGGCACAGGAGCCGCCCGTTCTCCACCGAGGTGGGGCCGCCGTCGTTGTGTTCGACGATGTGGTCGACGTGGCAGTACTCGGCGGTGACGTCACACGTGGGGTGCTGGCAGACGCGGTCTCTGACTTCGACGGCGCGGCGCCAGCCGCCGGTGAAGAACCGGTGCGGGCTGGCCACGTCGACAGGCTGTCCGGTGGGTCCGTAGATGATGCGTTCGAAGTCGGCTTCGAAGAGCAGCTGGGCCACCTCGAGCCGTGAGAGCACGAGTCCGTTGAAGGTCTGGCGGATCGGGCCGAGCAGTTCGTCGTGGGACACGACCACGCTGATCAACGGGCGGGGTCGTTGCCCGTCGGCGGGGGTGGCTGCGGCGCGGGTGGCCATCTCGACGAGGGCGTCGGCGCCGCGTTGGGCGTGGGTGCGGATCTCGGCGGCTTTGGCGGTGACCTCCGCGCTGGTGGCGTCGGGCCCGCACGCGGGGCGGGCGGCAGCCATGTCGGCTTCCCACAGTTCGTTGCGGATCCGTTCCCACACATCGGCGAACTTGCGGCCGCCGGTCTTGTCCATGCTGCCCGGCAGGTGCCAGCGATCGCCGACCTGCACCGGGCGCATGTTGCGATGGGCCCGCTCGCGTTTGTCGCGCTTGGCCAGGTCATCAGGGTTCGACGGGTCGAACAGGTCGTCGTCGGTGGCGGACACGAACATGGCCACCGCGTGGTCGAACACCGACCAGTCACTCGTGGTGGCCACGTGCACCAGATGCGCCTCGCCCTTGGCGAAGGCTTCGGCGCGTTCGGGGGTGGCGGCGCGCACCAGGCGTTCGACGTGATCGGTGGAGATCCGCCCGTCCCGCCACGCCTCGGTGACCAGGGCCATGGACCGCGCCGTGCGCGCCGTGTGCACCAGCCGGCCCGCTGTCTGCCGCCGGCAGCCGACGTCACGGCCCAGCCGGGCACCCGGAGACCGGGAGCCGTCGTCGGCCCACAGGCATCGCGCATCCCAACGGGCCACGAACCCGGCCGTGACCGCGTCGAGCAGCGACCGCACCCGCACCAGATCGGTGACGGCCTCGGCCAGCGACCCGTCGTCCAGACCTTCGGGGCCAGCCAGCGCCTCAAGCACTTCGACCAGCGGCGTCATCAGCTCCCGGACGGGTCCGGTGGCCCGCTCACCACGATCCCACCGACCCCGCGCCCACCCAGGCTCACCAGACCCAGACCCAGATCCGCCGGCACCCGACCCGGCCGACCACGCGCCGCCACCACTGGCGTCGCCGTCGTCGCCTTCATTTGGCGGTCGGGGACCGGTGAAGTCGTCCATGCCCACCATCCTCCTCAGGGGGTGTGACAACGAACGCCGAAAGAGGCCAGGAACGGCGAAGAACGCAGAACATTCACCCTCTGCGGCGGCCGAGACGCACAGTGTGACGGCCGCCCACCGGGGCGCTGCGGGCCCACGATCGGCGCGACGAGCCACCAAGGCGTTTGCGCATCGCCACCGACCCGTCAAGCGACCCCGTCGATCGAACCCCGCACGCTTCCCGTCGGCCCACGCTGTCGCCCATGCCCGGCCGCGGGCACCACGCCCGTGACCCGTCGGCCGTGATCCGCACGCGTCATCGGGTTACCGTCTGGCCGTCAGGCGCCCGCGCACCTCGGCCTGTCGTGCCTGACGGGAGGCACCGCCATGAGCCCCGACCTCGCCACCGACCTCGCGACCGACGCGCTCACCGAGCCGACCACGGCCCCCGACCTCGCCGCGGTGCGCCAGACCGTGCGGGCCACCTTCGACTCCGGCCGCACGGCAGACCTGGGGTGGCGCCGACGCCAGCTGGAAGGGCTGATCCGGCTGGTCGAGGAGAACGAGAAGCAGCTCGTCGACGCCATGGTGGTCGACCTCGGCAAGCCCCGGTTCGAGGCCTGGCTCACCGACCTGCTCACCACCCGCGACGAGGCCCGCCACGCGCTGAAGCACCTCGATGCCTGGGCCCGACCCACCAAGCACCCGGTGCCCACCGTGACCAAGCCGTCCACGGCCTGGACCCAACCGCAGCCCCTGGGCGTGGCGCTGGTGATCGCCCCGTGGAACTACCCGGTGCAGCTGCTGCTCTCGCCGCTGGTGGGCGCGCTGGCCGCCGGCTGCTGCGTGGTGCTGAAGCCGTCGGAGCTGGCGCCGGCGTCGGCGAAGGCGGTGGCCGAGCTGGTGCCGCGCTACCTGGACCCCGAGGCGGTGGCCGTGGTCGAGGGCGGGGTCGACGTGACCACTGCCCTGCTGGCCGAGCCGTGGGACCACATCTTGTTCACCGGCAGCACCCGGGTGGGCCGCATCGTGATGGAGGCGGCCGCCCGCCACCTCACCCCGGTCACCCTGGAGCTGGGCGGCAAGAGCCCCACCATCGTGGCCGCCGACGCCGACCTGGCCGTGGCCGCCCGACGGGTGGCCTGGGCCAAGTACCTGAACGCCGGCCAGACCTGCATCGCCCCCGACTACGTGCTGGTGGAGCGCTCGGTGCAGGACCGCTTCACCGAACGTCTGGTGGACGAGCTGGGCCGCCTGCGGGACCGGGCCGAGCCCACGTCGATCATCAACGCCGACCACCTCGCCCGGCTCGAGGGGCTGCTGGAGGGCCATGGGGGCGAGGAACTGCTGCCCCGCAAGACCGACCCATCGTCTCGCACCATCGCCCCGGTGGTGGTCCGTGAGCCCGACCCGGCCTCGCCGCTGATGCAGGAGGAGATCTTCGGGCCCCTGCTGCCGGTGCTCGGCGTCGACTCCATCGATGATGCCATCACCTTCGTACGGGACCGGCCCCGACCGTTGGCGCTCTACCTGTTCACGGCGTCGGAGGACACCGAACGGCAGGTACTGGAGCGCACCATCGCCGGATCGGTGTGCGTGAACCACCTCGTGTACCAGGTGGCGGTGCCGTCGATGCCCTTCGGTGGCGTGGGTCCCAGCGGCATGGGCGGCTACCACGGCAAGGCCGGCTTCGACACCTTCACGCACCACAAGTCGGTGCTGCGCCGCCCCACCCGCGGCGACGTGTCGGCCATGTACCCGCCCTACCCGCCCACCATGCAGAAGGGGATGCGGGCCCTCACCCGCTGGCCCCGCCGCTGACGGGCACACCGCCCGGCCGACGGTTCTTGACCAAACGGGCAAGTGGGGGTCGGAGGG
>DAIMFV010000318.1:0-3965 GCA_036724365.1 Acidimicrobiales bacterium
CCGTCGGTGGCCTCGAACACGTCGTAGGTGTTCGACTTGTGCTCGATCTCCTCGGCCAGGTGCCAGAGGAACAGGGTGGCCGGCACCGGCTCGGCCCGGTCCATGAGCTCACCGAGGTGGCCCTCGGTCCAGCGGGCCACCCCGTAGGAGATGGTCTCGCCGGCCGCCGCGTACGCCACCCGGAACTTCGGGCTGCGGCGCCACACCCACCGGTCGTTGGCCGCCATGAGCCGCTGCACGTGGCGGAGGGCGGGGTAGTGGGCGGTGACGATGTCGTTGAACTTCTTGTGCTGGGTGTGGTGCCCGGTCTCCTGGCGGATGTAGGACTCGGACCGGGCCCGGAGCTCGGGATCGATGCGGTCGAAGGTGGACCGCATGGCCCGGATGAACAGCGGCTCGGCGTAGGGCATGCCGAGCGAGATGGCGTTGGCCGCCGCCGCGAACTCCGGCAGGTGCGGCGCCCACATGGGGTGGAGGTCGTCGGGGTACTCGAACGACACCCGCCGCACGGGCAGCACCCGTTCGACCGGCGCGGTCTGCTCCATCGTCTCGACCTCGTCGACCTGCTGGATGGTCACCGTCCCCTTGTCGGCAGGTCGCGCCCGTCCCTGAACCCCGGTGGAGCCTCGACGGGTCCTCCGTACCCTGGCGGGATGGACAGTCCCGTGCTCCAGACCGTGGCGCTCGGGCCCCAGTGGCCCACGCTCGATCCGTTCCTCTTCTGCGCCCACCACGACGACGCCTACCCGGCGGGAGACGAGCGCCTGGCGCCCGCGGTGCCCCTGGGCGAGCGGGACATGGGCCAGGACTTCTCCGGCCTCGACGGCTTCAGCATGTACCACGGCAGCGTGGTGCCCGGCTTCCCGAACCACCCCCACCGGGGCTTCGAGACGGTCACCTTCGTGCGCAAGGGGATCATCGACCACGCCGACTCCCTGGGGGCGGCGGCCCGCTTCGGGCGGGGCGACGTGCAGTGGGTCACCGCCGGGGGCGGCATCGTGCACTCCGAGATGTTCCCCCTGCTGGATCGCCACGGTCCCAACCACCTGGAGCTGTTCCAGATCTGGCTCAACCTGCCGGCCGCCAACAAGCTGGTGGACCCGCACTTCACCATGTTCTGGGACGAGGACATCCCCCGGGTGGAGGTGGTCGACGACGCCGGTCGGCGCACCACCGTGACGGTGATCGCCGGGGCGCTGCCCGGCGCCGAGCCGCACGCCCCACCGCCGGATTCCTGGGCCGCGCAGCCGGGTGCCGACGTGGCCATCTGGCACCTCCACCTCGAACCCGGCGCCTCGTGGCACCTGCCGGCCGCCGCCGGGGGAGACGACACGCTCCGGGTGCTGTACGTGTTCGAGGGTCAGACCCTCACCGTGGCCGACGTGGAGGTGGCCAACGACCACGCCGCCCAGCTCGCGGGCGGCGCCGAGGTGGCGCTGCGGGCGGGTGCCGAGGCGGTGGAGGCGCTGCTGCTCCAGGGCCACCCGATCAACGAACCGGTGGCCCGCTACGGCCCGTTCGTGATGAACACCCAGGACGAGATCCAGCAGGCGTTCCGCGACTACCAGGCCACCGGGTTCGGGGGGTGGCCGTGGCCGGCAGCCGACCCCGACCACGGTCCCGACCGGGGCCGCTACGCCCGCCACGTCGACGGCCGCGTGGAGGAACGCACGGGCTGAGTTCAGACCGTGAGCTGACCCCGCAGGACGCTGTTGCCCGAGTGGGTGGGGTCGCCGTCGACCGGCTCCACCGAGATGTCGACGATGGGGAACTGGGCCGGATCGAGCCCTTCGGGCAGGTCGTAGATGCCGTCGGGCCGCAGCGGGCCGAGCGACACCAGCTTGGTCACGCTCGGGTCGATGACCCAGACCTCGAGGAAGCCGTCGCCGGCATCCAGGTCGGCGGTCTCCAGGCGGATCTGCTTGACGCCGTCGGCGTTGACCAGCTCGGCCCGGCCCGATCCGGCATCGCCCAGCACGTCGAGCGTGACGCTGGCGATCAGCTCGGGTTCGTCGCCCGGTCGGGTGGCGTTCACGGTGATGATGCCGACCACGATCAGGGCGGCGGCCGCCACGGCCGCCACGGGCACCAGCCAGCGGCGCTTGCGCTGGTCGGGCCCCGGGAAGGGCACGACCGTGGTGTCGTCGGCCGATCCGCCGCCCACGCCGGTGACCGGCGGTGGGGTGGGTGCGGTACTGGTGGGTGCGGTGCCGGTGGGTTCGGCCGCCGGCGTCTGGCCGACGCCGAACGCCTCGGCCTCGATGCGGGCCCAGAGATCGTCGGGCGGTGCATCCCACCCGAGATCGTCGGCGGACAGGTCGCGGCCGATCGCCCGCAGGGCGGCGAGGTCGTCGAACCCGTCGTCGTCGGACAGCAGTTGGGGGTCGAACGGATCAGACATCGGGTTCACCTCCTTCCAGGTGGCCACGTAGTCGGTGGAGGGCGCGACGCATGTCGCTCTTGACCGTGCCGAGCGGGAGGCCGAGCCTCTCGGCGATCTCGCTCTGGCTGAGGTCGGAGTAGAAGGCGAGCTCCACCACCCGGCGGGCCCGCTCGGGCAACTGCTCGAGGGCGTGGGCCACCAGCAGCCGGTCGGCCACGGCGGCGGCCTCGTCGGAGCGGGGCGCCTCGCCCAGGTCGGCGTCGGAGCTGGGTAGGGGCAGCTTCGACGTGGAGCGGTACTGGTCGAGCACCCGGTAGCGGGCGATGCCGAGCAGCCACGAGGCGAGCGTGCCCTTGGCCGGGTCGAAGCGCTCCCGGGAGCGCCAGGCGCTCACGAACGTCTCCTGCGTGCAGTCGCTGGCTGCCTCCCGGTCGCTCAACTGCCGGGCGCAGTAGGTGAACACCAGCTTGCCGTACTGGTCCCACGCGGCGCGCAGGGCGCGCTCGTCGCCGTCCAGCCACGCCTGCTCGGCGAGGGCCTCGGCCGACGCCGGGTCGGCGGTGTCCTCCAGGGGCATCGCACCACCGTACCCAGGGCCGACGGCCGGGATGAACAGGGGTGCGGTGCGGGGACGAGGTTCGGCGAGGAGCAACATGGCGGTGGGATCGGTGGTGGAGGGTCGGGCTCCCGGGGAAGGAGACCGTCACCAAGGGTTCGTCGCCGACCCCTGGATCGGATGCACCCGGCGGGTTGCGAGCTTTTTTCGTCGGGTTGCATCCGATCCGGGGGTGGGGGGCGAAGAACGGTCGTAACCAACCCCACCCCTCCCCAGGAGCCAGTGCCATGCGTACCCGACCCATGCGATTCGTTGCAGTCCTCGCCATCTTCGGTCTGCTGACCGCGTGCAGCGACGGTGACGACGACACCGCCAGCACCGACGAGACCACCACGACCGTGGCGGAGATGGAAGACACCGAGACCACCGAGGCCGAGACCGACGACTCCTCCATGGAGGAGGCCTCCGACATCGTGGACACCGCCGTCGCAGCTGGCGACTTCGAGACCCTGGTGACCGCGGTGCAGGCCGCCGGCCTGGAGGAGACCCTCCGCGGCGAAGGCCCCTTCACCGTGTTCGCCCCGACCGACGACGCCTTCGCCGCCCTGCCCGCCGGGACGCTCGACACCCTGCTGGCCGATCCCGAGGGCGATCTCGCCGACATCCTCACCTACCACGTGGTCAGCGGTGAGGTCCTCGCCGCCGACGTGGTCGGCATGGACGGCGAGTCGGTGACCACCGTGAACGGTGCCACCTTCACCGTGAACGTCGACGGCGAGAACGTCTCGCTCACCGACGCCGCCGGCAACACCGTCAACGTGGTCGCCACCGACGTGACCGCCGACAACGGTGTCATCCACGTCATCGACGGCGTCCTCCTCCCCGGCTGATCGCCACCCCTCCCTTCGACCCGCCGACTGGTCGGGCCGCTCAACCGAGCGGCCCGACCTCCGGCATGATGGACCTCCCATGTTCCTCGCCTTCCACGAGATCCGCCGAGGCCCGGTCCGCTTCTCGTTGCTGGCC